>CAYNXV010000068.1:0-16797 GCA_964401245.1 uncultured Bifidobacteriales bacterium
GCGGAAGCGACGAAGGTGTTCGGCGTTGTCCACAAACGACCTCCCTTCGGCAACCTCAGAGCCAGGCAGGCGATATGCAAGGCTGCCGTAGCACTGGAAAAGGCCACGGCATGCGAAGCTCCGCAGTATTCGGCCATGGCTCCTTCAAATGCCTCGATTTCCGGCCCTTGGGTCAAAAAATCGGAATGTAACACCCGGACCACTGCGTCAATATCCTCCTGGGAAATTGATTGACGGGCATAGGGAATCATCTATAACCTCCGGAAATATCCGTCCCGGAAAACACCAAAACCACAAGCTTCCAAAAGGATTTCATGCATCCATTCTATTATTGGCCGAACCGATTATTCAATCCGCTTTTATGCATGGATTACTAAACTCCCCATTTGAAAAAACCGATAGATGGTACGAGGCTGTTCGAACGGAATTGAACACCCTTGGGTTGCTCCCCAAAGCATTCAAATGCTAGCATAGGTAAAATCAAGCCATGAACCGGGAATCCATGATGTTCAATAAAAAATCGATACTCATTACGGGAGGTACGGGTTCATTCGGACAAAAATTCGTGCGGATGACTTTGGAGCGCTTCAATCCATCCCGAATCGTGGTTTATTCCCGTGATGAAATGAAGCAGTGGGACATGCAGGAATCCTTCCGTGACCATCCCAAAAAAGACCAGATTCGGTTTTTCATCGGGGATGTCCGGGATAAAAGCCGCCTATTCCGGGCCCTCAGTGGAATCGATTATGTCGTCCATGCGGCGGCGTTGAAAATAGTCCCCGCAGCGGAATACAACCCCTTCGAGTTCATCAAGACCAATGTCGAGGGTGCCATGAACGTTATCGACTGCGCCATCGACCAGAAGGTGCGCCGCGTGATCGCCCTAAGTACGGACAAGGCCTGCAACCCCATCAATCTTTACGGAGCCTCGAAACTCTGCTCCGACAAACTCTTCGTGGCCGGTAACTCTTACGGCAGCCATGCGGCCACACGTTTCGCGGTGGTGCGCTACGGCAACGTGATGGGAAGTCGGGGATCCGTGATCCCCCTTTTCCGAAATCAAGCCAAAAAAGGTTGCCTGACCATAACCGACCCCCGTATGACCCGCTTTATGATTACCCTGGAAGAAGGGGTGGAGATGGTATGGCAGGCGTTTGCGGACACCATTGGTGGGGAAATCTACGTTCGGAAGATTCCATCCATGACTATTTCGGATATCGCCCGCGCCGTAAGCCCGACAACCGAATTGAAGATGATCGGCATACGCCCGGGCGAAAAGCTTCACGAACAAATGATTAGCGTGGAAGATGCCGAGCATACCTATGAGTACGACAAATTTTTCAAGATTTTACCGGCTATAAACCAATGGGACAACGATCCCAAACGCATCGCAGGTGGAAAGCCCTGCCCCGCGGGCTTCTCCTATTCCAGCGATAATAATCAAAGTTGGATGGACGTGGAAGCATTACGGAAGTGGATTGAAAGGGAATACGCCCCAACCGATACGGCCGGACCCAAGACCCATACCCGGCAGGCTAAAGCCCCCCGTGAACAGAAAGCGCAAGCGGATTGGGTCGCGGGAAAAACGACCTCTCGAACGCGAATGAAACAGCCAGGAAAATAAGCGGGTCCCGTCCCCGTTTCCGTATCGGCTTAATCCAACTTTTTACTCTCGGAAAAATAATCCCGAACCGATTTCTGCAGAATCGTGTCCGTCCAGCGGTAATTGAAGGGATTGTCGCACTTATAGTCGGTGGACATACCCTTGTCGTCATAATAGATCATCTGCCGCCGGATTTCATACATGCCGGTGGCCATAAAAAGTCCCGCATGTGACCCCGGAACCTTGTAGTTGTAGACACTTCCATCGGCCACATGATGATTGAGATTTTTTACCCTTTTATCCGGATAAAAATCCCGAATGAACAAGTGTCCCCCATCAGCCAATACGTTATCGATATTTGCGGCCGAATGTAAAAGTGTTTCCCGCGATACCCATGAGAAAACGTCGTCGACGATAACCAGGTCAAAGCGTCCGACCAGCGAATCGTCCGTGTTGATATCGTTGTCCGCAATGGTTCCTTGTACGAAGGTGACTTTCTCCCCATAACGCGCACGCCCGAATTCAACCGCGGCTCCGGAGGCTTCGACCCCCCGACATTCTTCCGCCAATCCCTCACAACGGAAATATGCCAGCAGGTCGCCGTAATTACATCCGTATTCGAGGACACGGGAATAGCGAATCCCCGAAGCGTTGATTTCATCCAGAATGGTGGTTTTGTTCGGTCGTAAAACCGGCAAATCCCTTCCCGCGAAGTTGCGACGAAAGAAATCGTCGCCCTCATGGGTCAGATATTGTTGATCCTGTCGGGATTTTTTCATCTGAACTTCCTTCCGGTTCCTGCAACGGCTTCCACCACCCCTTGCATGACTCCCGGTACTACACGATTGATATTCTCAGGACCCAGGTTGAAAAAGGGAACTATCATATTGGTATCCATGGACGAGAGTGCTTGTTCACATTCGCTCGAAAGCGTCTGGTAGCGACGGGTGGAAACCACGCCGCGGATTTCAGTCACCAACTGGAAAGAATGGGCGCTCCTGCCGGTTTCAACCAAACCCAGCTTTTCCAGACTGGCCATCCATGTCGATTCCCAAAAATCACCGTCGAGGGAAAACTCCCCCTCGGGGAAATAAAACTCCACTTGGAGGAGGTTATTCCTTCCTCCCGATAAACGCCCGGGAAAACCAATCCTGTTGATCAAATGGGCGCGGCTGCCGACGAGAATTTCGTGATATTCCGATTCAAGGGTCTCGGTGAATGCGAAATTACCCAATACCAACCTTTGTGGCGGGCCCGCCGTAAATCCGATATCCATCGCCTTTAGAAGAGGCGGCAAAGGAGCACACCAGAAGTAATGGTTAGCCGTTACCAACTCATCCCCGACCGCAATTCCCTCGATATGACGACTTCCGGGAACAAATTTCAGATTCACGTTCCCCACCCCGGTGCGGATTTCACAAAAGCGGGTGTCGATATCCTTTTCGGCCGCAGAGACGAAGGCCCCGAACCCGCCGGAAACGGGATACAGAATCTCCTGTTTCACTTCACGCATTTTGTCGTGATAGGCATGGGTTTCGGTTTCACGTTTATTCCGCCGAGCCGTCCGGGGGAAAAACCAGGGATAGACATAATCGATATGATCGGCCGGATTTCCCCCATTTTCTATCGCCCAGACTTTGGATGGATAGGAGGCCAGGATCTCATCGTAGGCAAAATCGGTAAAGGCCTTTCCATATACGGATGCCAATTCATCCCGGCTTTGATTTTCGCCAACCCCGTCGGCCTTAAGGGGGGTGTCAAAAAACCGCTGTAGGGTTTCCGGCCAGGCTTCCGAGGGCAAATTGTAATCGAAGAGTTCGTCCTCCAATACTATCCCCCTCCGCAACTCCATCTTACGGACATTTCCATGAAGGAGCCTTTGGAAATATGCCGTGGTAACTTCGGAGCGACCATAATCCAGGCTGTGGTAGCCCTTGTCGAATACATTCCCCTGGTCATCCCGGATGGAAAGGACGCCCCCCCCGGCATAGGGAGACCTCTCAAAGACAAGTGTATCCAATCCCATACGAGACAGCAGACCTGCGGCTACCAGCCCTGAAAGCCCCGCACCGATTATGACTACATCCCTATGCTGAGACTCCGACCGTTTCCCGCAGTTCACATTCTCACCTTCCCGTTGAGAAAGTCATCGTAAGTCTTTTGAATACCTTCTCTTAAGCCAACTTTTGGTACCCAACCCATCGCCAGCAATCGGCTCACATCCAATAGCTTTCGAGGGGTACCATCAGGCTTGGACGCATCGAATTGCAATGCCCCTTCGAATCCCACTGCCGCGCAAACCATTTCGGCTAATTCCCGAATACTGACCTCCTGACCACTCCCGATGTTGATGGTCCCGGTTCCCAGGTATTCGTTCATCAAAAAAACGCAGGCATCGGCCAAATCCTCCACATGGAGAAATTCCCTTTGAGGTGTACCCGTACCCCATACCACCACGGTAGGCTGTTTGTTCATTTTGGCTTCGTGGACTTTACGAATCAATGCCGGTAACACGTGGGCATTCATCAGGTTGTAATTATCGTTGGGGCCGTAAAGATTGGTAGGCATGCAGGAAATGAAGGTGGTATGGTATTGCCGGTTGAACGCTTCGCACATTTTGATGCCGGCGATTTTCGCCAGGGCATAGGGTTCATTGGTGGGCTCCAACTCACCGGTTAGCAGGTACTCCTCCTTCATGGGTTGTTTCGCATGCTTGGGATAAATGCAGGAGCTTCCCAGAAACAGGAGCTTCTTGGTGCGGAAAACATGGGAAGCGTGCATGATATTGGTTTGAATGCACATGTTGCTGAAGATGAAATCGGCGGGATAAGTATTGTTGGCGTAAATGCCGCCCACTTTGGCCGCCGCCAGAAAAACGTAGTCGGGCTTCTCCGCTTTGAAAAAATCGAAGACCGCCTGCTGTTTAGTGAGGTCCAATTCCTGCGAGCTATGACCAAGTATGTTGGAATAGCCTTGTTCCCGCAGGGCGCGGACGATGGCGCTACCGACCATGCCGTAATATCCGGCCACGTAGATTTTTGCTGCCTTTTCCATTCAAGCCCCTGTACGGTGGATTTTAACGGGTTGCGGGCCCGTTCAGATTATCCAATTCCCCAATTTCCCGTCGCAACCTGATGCAGGAGAGATATTCTCCATTTCCGCAAATCCCGATACCTTTCCCAAATCCACCAACCCACGTGAAGGAAGGAACCTCAGCAGGGGTCGAATGGCGGCTCGGCACGCATTTGCTAGGTTTCCGGCGATATGGCTTATCCCGAATTGCAAATCCTTCCCGCGCGTGAAAAATCCATCCTGGGCGGGCATCCTTGGGTGTTCTCAGGATCCCTGGCTCAAAAAACTAAAATACCTGATGGTCAACTTGTCCATCTCTGCATCGGGCAGCGCGTGCTGGCCACGGGCTATTACAATTCCCGCACCGACATCGCCGTGCGCATTCTAAGCAAAGGCCCCGCACATATCGACGCTGTTTTTTTCCGGAAGCGTTTTGCGGAATTACTGGAAGCGAAAAAGCCCATGCTGCCGGCGGACACGGATTCGTTCCGCCTGGTATTCGGTGAAAGTGACGGCTGCCCGGGCCTTATCGTAGACGTTTACGGTAACGTGCTCGTGGCCCAATTCCATACCCTGGGCATGGACCGATTGAAACCTCTGGTGGTTTCGGCGCTGATAGAAGCTCTCGCTCCTCGCGCCATTGTGGAACGCAGCGATGTCGGCATCAGGCGCATGGAAGGCCTCGAAGACATGCCCGTGGGTATGCTATACGGAGATCCGGTATCCGAAATTGAAATCCGCGAAAGCGGATTGCGCTTCGGAGTGAACGTCATGGAGGGCCAAAAGACGGGCTTTTTCCTTGACCAAAGAGAGAATCGCAGGGCCATCCGGAATTATTGCGCGAACCGTCGGGTGCTCAATTGCTTCAGCTATACCGGCGGTTTCTCGGTTTACGCGGGCACCGCGGGCGCCAAGGCGGTAACCAGCGTCGATATTTCCAAACCGGCTACGGAGCAATGCCGCAAAAACTTCGCGCTCAACGGATTGGATTCTCCGGACCATGAATTCATCGCCCAGGACGTATTCGATTATCTCAAGGCATTGGAGCCTGGGGCCTTCGACTTCATCATTCTGGACCCGCCATCTTTCGCGAAAAACAAAAAGCAATTGACCAATGCCATCAAGGCCTATACCACCATCAACTCCAAGGCCCTGGAAAAATTGCCCTTGGGCGGATTTCTGGTTAGCGCCTCATGCACCTCGCATGTGGATCCGCTTACCTTCCTGAAAATCCTGCACCAAAGCGCCGTCAATGCCCGCTGTACCGTCAAGGTAGTGGAAAACCGGGAACAGCCCTTCGACCATGCCTATAATCTGGCCTTCCCCGAAGGCCGCTACCTCAAGTTCGTCATTTTGAGAAAATCCGCGTAACCCGGTGGTCCCATGAATCCCTTACTGCGAGCACGCATTCTCTACTCCATCCTGGCCCCTTTTCTTCACTTGCGAAACCTGCCGGGATTAATGTATATCGGATCAAAATTGAAAGGAGCGCAAGCCATGCTGAAACCCGGAGACGTCTTCCCCTATTCCCGCATCAACACCGAAAAAGGCGCCGTTAACCTGCAAGGTTCCGATTACGCCGTGTTCTATTTTTATCCGAAGGACGACACTCCCGGATGCACCATCGAAGCCAATGAATTCCAGAAACTGAAGCCGGAATTCGATGCGGCGAAAATCCGCATTCTGGGAGTCAGCGTGGACGATGCGGCTTCGCATCGCGCTTTCTGCGAGAAATTTTCGCTTACATTCGAATTGGCCACCGACCCTGAAGGCCGGGTGGGAACCGAATTGGGTATCATGTCGGGAAAGGTGCACAAGCGCGTCACCTTCGTGGTGGACGCAGCCGGAAAAGTGGCGCTGGTCTACCCCGAAGTCAAACCCGCCGGACATGCGCGGCAAATCCTGGACGATGTATCGGCCTTGCGCGCCTGAGCGAAGCCGGAATACCGATCAGCTGAACACGGGAAGGGCGGAGATGGGCCGGTATTCATCTTCCCCCAGCGCCCAATACCCCGAATCCGCGCCGTTGGTAACCATCAGGTAACGACAGGGGCACGAGCTGAGATAACGGGCAACCTGTCGATTCACCTCATCGTCCATCGGCTCGCCAGGCGCCTTGCATTCCACCAACAGCCAGGGGGACAATGGACGGTTGTCGAGGCCGGGTTTCCACACCAGAATATCGGCCCTACGGAAGTTTCCGGGCTCGATTTGAGAAAGGCAGAATTCCACGCCCAGTAACCTGGGGGGCACCCTGACTTTTTTCAACAGGTAAGTGACCACGGACTGCCTCACCCCTTCTTCGGGGGTTTCCGCCACCCATTTCTTACGGACGGGATCGTATATTTGCCTGAATCGGCTGGGTCTGCGTACCAACATTTATTTTACCGCCACGCGGACCATGACCATACGATGATCGGCCGCATAAAGTGATTCACCCGCTTCGGTGACGAACCTTTCGCCCAGCAGGATTTCCGCGTCCGTCGCCAAGACGTCTCCGCGTAAAAAGACATAATCGATGCGCCTGTCCGAGAACGCGGCATCCACGTCGGTTACCAAAGGACCGGTTACGCAGCATGTTCCACCCGCGTCATTCTTCACGGACGCGTACCCGTCGCGCCATCCTGCGCCGATAAAAGCCGAATAAATTCCCGATTCCGGAAGCACGTTGAAATCGCCCACGGCGATTTGCGGAATCACGCCGTCGCTCACCTCGGTCATATACTTGCGCATTTCGGAGGCTTGATTCGCCTGGGAGTTTCCGGGAAGGTTGATTTCGAGATGGGTATTGAAGAACTGGAATTCAACCTGTTCATTTTTCAAGGTTACATGATTCAAGCCCCGGATGGAGGAGGTGCCCCCGGCTTTGAAAATGCTTTGATAGAAATGCGTGACGGAATCCGAAGCCGTGAATTCGGGCTTATAAAGGACGGCATTACCTTCCTGAAACCGCACCTTCAGCGAACCGGCACCGGCCTGCGCCGAAATGGTGGTGTCGTTCAAAGGAACGAAATAGACTTGATAATCGGGGCCGTTTTCCGCCCGGATGGCTTCCAGTAATTGGGGGACGAAATCGCTATGGAGCGAATCGTTCCACTCCATCAGCATGACTTCCTGCAATCCCACTACATCGGGCTGTTTTTCCGCCAGTACCTTGCCCATGATTTTTACGCGTTCCAGAGGCAGATTGGTGAAATAATCTTCCCGGATCTTGCTTAGAACGGTATACACCGCCTCGGGATCCTCCGGATTGATGAATATCAGTGAAGTGACGTTGAATCCGATGGTCATGTTCAAGGTCGCAACGGTCAGGGTATCGCTCCAGGGCCCTTCCAGGTTTTCGTCAGTGAAGGGGTTCTTGTCGGGATCCGTGGAATTGTTGATATCGCCGTTCTTGGTGGAACAGTTCATGAAAAACAGCGCCATCACTACCAACCAATGCTTCAATCAAACCCCCAATAGAAATTCACTTTGACGGCGCCGAACCAACCGGTAAAATCGCCGGTAACCGCATGGAAACTCGATTGGCTGATTTCCGCCTGTGCCCGCGCCGATTGTTCCGTGCCCAAAAAAATCTGATTGTCATCCGGATTGGAAGTCACCGACTGAATGTACAAAACAGCGCCGTCCTCAGCTTCGGGGAAAACGATATCGAATACCCGCGATTCGCCCTTTTGGCCGCGCAGCTTGAATCCGGGCATGTGGGAGATACGCCAACCGGCCCTGGCCTGTAATCCCAGGAATCCCCCCCACCACCAGGACGGCCTGAACTCCAGGTCCAGAAAATATTTCTGCACGGGATTGATGCCCGGATAGATGGAATAACTGATTTCGTCGGAAGGGAGGCTGTGAATTCCGAAATAATCGGATTTCATCCGAATCGTGGCGGATCCCGCCATCACCCCCAAAGCGGCGCCGGGCGAAAAACTCCAGGAAGGAGAAATACGGAAATTCCTGGAGGCCTGGAGGGTTATGGGCAGAAAATGAAACACTTCCCACGCTTGGACGCAGCCGGCCAGACCTTCGAAATTTTCACTATCCGCCCGCAGGCTTTCGCAATCGATGCGATGTTCCCGCTCCGAGTTTTCCAAGTCGAACGGCACTTCGGTTTGGGAAAACGACTCGGTCCAGAATTCCGTTTCCAAGGCGAAAGTCCATTTTCCGGTCTGGAACCCCATCGTCACGGCCTTTTGGAGGTGGCCGTCGAAGCTGCTTACTTCGTAATTATTGAATCCGCCCGCCTGGGTGGTTTTTTCCAAAAGTACCAGGACTTGATTCAAATCCTTGGCCTCATAATGGGTATAGCCCTGGGATACCGACAGAAACAGGTCCAGCGCCTGCAAGGGAGCCGTCAAGCCAAGCAGGGTGAGAAGGCCGCAATTCGCAAGTCTCACAGGAGGAAGTCCCGACAACTCATGCCGCTCTTTACCCGGTACTCAAGGAATTTGAAGACCGGCGTTGCCATAGGTAGCGTTCCCCGCGCCGCAGGCATAGCCAGGCTATGGGAACCATCAGGATCACGTCTCGCGTCAAGGCGAACCAGGCTTCGGAGGGACCTTGAGCTCCCGAAATATCGAAGCAGCCGCAAGCGATTCCCAACTCGCGTGCCAAGGCCTGCGCCAAGGCGATGATGAACATAATCATGAGAAGTCCTATGAAGATGGAGAATTCACGGGACCAGCGTGTAAGCACAAGACCCAACGCCACCACCACCTCCAGCGCCGGCATTCCCAAAGCGAAGGGATATACCAATGCCTCCGGCAAGAACCGGTATTGGGCCACGGCCATGGCGAACTCTTCCGGATTCATCAACTTGGGCCAGGCGGCCGCGAAAAACATGGCGGCGAATCCCAGGCGCAGCAAGGATTCCAGATAATCGTCCCAACGCATGAGGCGGGAACGAATGAGCGCCAACCCCAATAGGACCGCAGTTACCACCAGGCCGCCGATAAGGTATATATGCCTAACCGTATCGGTCCAAGCCAATTGGAAAGCGGAAGCCAGTCCTTCCCAAAATCCCGGCGCCGGATATCCCGGAGGTTTTTCCAGTATTTGAGGGCTTCCCATCCAAGCCACAGCATGGGAATTGACCAGATTATTGACGACCGAAATCACGACCGCCAGGACCAGCGTAATTACGAATACTTGTTTATTCATGGGTAAAAAGTACTTAGTCGTCGCTGTTCGGCACAGCTGACAACACCCTTTGAGAGATGTAAATTAAGGGCATCTATGGCTTTTCTGGCAAAAATCCGCGATAACATCCCAACCCTTTCCTACGAGTTGTTCCCGCCGAAGAACCCGGCCGGCTGGGGTACATTATATGCCACCCTGGCCGAAATCGGCAAGCAATCTCCCGATTACATTTCGGTGACCTATGGCGCCGGAGGTTCCACGCGCGATAAGACGGTGGATTTGGTAGGCCGTATTCAAAACGAATTGGGTATCGAGTCCATGGCGCATTTGACCTGCGTGGGTCATTCGCGGGATGAATTGCACGGTCTCCTCAAAACCTTGGAAAAAAACGGAATCCGCAATGTGCTGGCGCTTCGGGGAGATCCTCCCAAGGGCGATGCCGACTTCAAGCCCCATCCCGAGGGTTTCGCCCATGCCAGCGATTTGATCCAATTCATACGCGGCGGTTTTTCCTTCAATCTGGGTTGCGCCTTCTACCCGGAAAAACACATGGAAGCCGCCACGCTGGAACAGGATATTCTCCATCTCAAGCTGAAACAGGACATGGGCGCGGATGTGGCCATCAGTCAGCTTTTTTTCGAGAATGAGAATTTCTATCGTTTTCGCGATTTGGCCTATAAGGCCGGAGTGAGATTGCCGTTCGTAGCGGGTATCATGCCGGTGCTCGATTTGAAGCAGCTGCCCCGCTTCAAGCAGCTTTCGGGATGCGTGATCCCCGATAAAATGGTTTCCTTTTTGGGCGAGGGCGAAGATAACGCGATTCTGGAGCGAGGCATCGACTTCGCTACCCGACAATGTCTGGACTTGCTGGCCAATGGAATTTCCGGCATCCACCTCTATTGCATGAACCGCTTCCACTCCTCGGTGCGGATCACGGAAAACCTGCGTCGCGAGGGCCATTTCCCCATCCCTTCCGACACTCCGGAACCCTGATTGCATGGGCCCGGCCCACGAGCCACAGGCACCCAACCGGCTGCACTCACTGCTGCTTAGGCTTCGCGCCGAGGGCCGCGATATCGTGGATTTGACGGAAACCAATCCCACCCATGTCGGTCTCCCCTATCCCGAATCGGAGATTCTTGCCCACCTCGCCGACCGGGAAAATCTACGCTATGACGCCGAACCCGCCGGACTTCTCCCTGCGCGGCGGGCCATAGCCGAATATTATGCCGAATCCGAACCCGCTGGTATCGCGGTTAAGGCCGAAGATTTAATCCTCACCTCAGGAACCTCGGAGGCCTACGGGTATTTATTCAAGCTGCTATGCCGTCCCGGCGACGAAGTCCTACTTGGCACCCCTTGCTATCCTTTGCTCGATTGCCTGGCTGAGTTGGAACATGTTTCCCTGGTGAAATACCCCTTCCGATTCCAACCGCAAGCAGACCGGCCCTGGGCATTGGATGTCACGGCTCTGGAACATTCGATTTCCACCCGCACGCGCGCCCTGATGGTGGTGAATCCCAACAATCCTACGGGACATTTTTTCACCGCCGCAGAAGCCCGCGCCCTGTTGGAAATAGCCGCCCGGCATGATTTGGCCGTAGTGGTAGATGAAGTCTTTTCCGATTACTCTCTGGCCGATGAAAAATTCCCACGCTTCGCATTCTACGTACAAGAGATGGAGAAGCCCCCGCTCCTATTCACCTTGAATGGATTTTCGAAAACCCTGGGACTACCCCAACTCAAATTGGGCTGGATCCACATTGCCGGAGAAGAGAGCGAGGTTCGCGGCACCCATTCCCGATTGGAATTCATCGCCGACGCCTACCTTTCCGTAAACTCACCGGTGCAAAATGCCGCCGGCCCCCTCCTCAAGCACCGTGGGACTCTGCAAGGAAGCATTCTGTCGCGCATCCGCGAAAACCTGGCCGTGGCGATATCGCTATTCGAAGGAAGCGAGACCGTTCAGGTTGTGAAACCGGAAGGAGGCTGGCAACTGATGCTCCTTTGCCGGACCTCGCTCGACGACGAAGCATTGGCCTTGTTGCTGCTGGAGACTTGCGACACCTTGGCGCATCCAGGGTACTTTTTCGATTTACGACATCCCTGCGCGCTGGTGATTAGTTTGTTGCCTCCCCCCCCCCTATTCCGTTTAGGCTTGGAGCGTTTACTCGGACTGCTTAATCGACTCAGCAATACAGCCTCATCTAATTCCCCTCTTTCCATGGAATCCCGGTTATGATTGCCACCGATAGCTCCAACAAAAACAAGGTGAGACGTTATTATGCCGCCGCCACCGAGGATTATCTCAAATATTACGAAGCGGATTGGCATCACCATATGCATTACGGCTTCGAACGCGATTTGCCCAAGGGGGGCAATCCTACCGAGAATCTGGTGCGTTACCTCGCGGATAAGGGAGGCATAGCCGCAGGCTCCCGCGTCTTGGATGCCGGTTGCGGTGTAGGCGGCTCAGCCATTTGGCTGGCCCAGCACCGCGGTTCCGAGAGCGTGGGCATCACCCTGATGGAACCCCAGGCCCGGCTGGCCCGAGGATTCGCAGGCGCGAAAAATCCGCCGGCGCGGGCCCGCTTTGCGGCCATGGATTTCACGGCTCCGGCATTCAAGCCCGCATCCTTCGATTTCATCTGGGCGGTGGAAAGCTTCGATCATGCCTGGGACAAGGCCGCTTTCATAGCGGAGATGGCCGAGCTCCTGGTACCGGGTGGGCGTATTCTCATCGCAGACGGCTTTAAGGCCGACCGGAATTTTTCGCCGCGAGAGGAAAAGCGATATTCCCGTTTCCTGGAGGGATGGGCCGTGCCTCACCTTTGCACCGGAAAGGAAATGCGCGCCTACGCGGCGGCC
The DNA here is from genome assembly GCA_964401245.1 of uncultured Bifidobacteriales bacterium. GTDB lineage: Bacteria > Fibrobacterota > Fibrobacteria > UBA11236 > UBA11236 > JBGTHM01. Next base: position 12,680 of record CAYNXV010000068.1, read on the forward strand.
GCGTCACTCAAGGTGGCTTATCACGAGGATATCAGCGCGGACGTGGCTCCCCACGCTTTCGCGATTTACCGCTTCGGCCTGATCTTCGGTCCCTTGCGTTACCTGGGCCATAAGCTGGGGCTTACCAGCGAGGAAAAGCTGGGTAACGCGCTAGCTACGTATCATCAGTACACGACTTTCCGCCAGGGACTTTGGACCTACGAGATTTTCGCGTTGGAGAAGCCGATTAGCGACTACTAAGGCGCATCCTTGCCTTGATTACGGATTTGCGAGGCGCCTTCGCCGGATATTCCGGATACTATCCGCTGGATTACGCCGCTTGTCGTTTCCACCCTCAGAATGTGTAAACCGGCATGGGGAAGCGACCTGTGAGCCAGGTTCGACAAGGAATAGTCCGCCGCCCCCTGTCCCTGAATTTGGAAAATTTGCTTTCCCGCCATATCAAAAAGACTAATCACATGTTTTCCCGTTTCGCCGATCCTCAACCGGTTGCCGGTAAAATCCACGCGCGGGTTGGAGGTCAGCGGGGCTTTACTCGCAATGCTGACTGGTTCCAACCGGCATTGCCCGGTATAGGTAAACCGCATGACTCCCGGATTTATGGCGGTATCGTAATTTCCATCATAGTTGAGGATATAAAGCGCTCCGTCCGCGCCATAAATTCCCTGCACGGGATTTCGAAGGGGAAAATCATTGAAAAGAGCATTGTCCAATCTTTGAGTGCCCTTCACCGCTGCGGAATTCGAATCCAGGGTCATCAAATGCATTTGGGATTGGCCCCACCCGAAGCCGATCCAGCTATAATGGAAATGGGGCGGGAATTTTACTTTTGATTTGAGATTGCGATCGTAAAGATATATCGGCCCACCCATGGAGATATTTACCACGTTGGAGAGGGTGGCCGGCACAGCCGGCGGCAAATCGATTACCCCGCTATTCAGCGGCGAAGTGTTTCGAGGTGCCTTGGCATCAATTTCATGCGCGCCGGTTTTCTTGTTATCGGCATGATAATAGGGGTATCCGGCGAAAATAGGATGGGTGGTGATATTGAATTCATCGTTGTTGTTGCTATAGTTGACGTCGCCCCAGGCCACCCATTGTTTGGTAGGATGCACGGCTATGGAAAAGTTGCTGCGCGTGCCTTTTACATAAACTTCGGGCAGAACCTTCTTGGGGTCGCGGTATTCCGCCGCCAGGGCGGACTTTCCCTGCTTGTCGAATTCCTTGGCCCAATATTCGCCGAAATTGCCCGCGGGAATCCGATACCCTTTTTCCGAACTGTCCGGATGTATCCGGAAGATTCCGCCACGAAGGCTGGCGGTATTGGATGAGCCCCATTCGGAGCTGGCCGAACTGTCCGTGTGTGACAATACGTTTAGGGTGGTAGGATTGAGATCGAGGCTGTTATTTCCCACCGTAACCCATAAATCGCCATGCTTGTCGAAAGTCATGGGTCCGCCGCTATGCCAGGTATCCACCTTGCTGCCGAGTATCTCAATAAGGATTTTTTCGGAGTTCATGTCCAACTTATGATCGGGAGTTACCGTGATGCGGGTAAGCCGCAATTTACGGTTCAGTCCCACCAATTCATTCGGCGAGTACCAGAAATAGACCCAGCGATTTTTCGCGAAATCCGGATGCAGAGCCAATCCCATCAGCCCGTTGTCCCTCCTGCCCAAGGTGGAAATGCTCCCCATTTCGGTGACGGTATTGGTGGCGCCGTTGTAGAACTTGACCTTGCCCAGGCGTTCCACGAAGAAAATATTGGCATAGGTGGACCCGTCTGGTTTCTCGACAATCTGGACGTCCATTCTCGTAGGCTCCGAAAGATTGGGATTGGTTGCCGCGCCATCCGTGCCTTTTCTATTGAACAGCTCCTTCATTTCGAAATGAGCAGGAAGTAAATCTTCACATCCTGGAAATGACGGTTGGGAAAATAGAGGTACCGCCATTATTCCGGCCAAGAAAAACCCAATCCCTGCATTATTCATTTGTACTTCCTCATAGATGGGCAACTTAGGGAGACATAACCCGCAACTAAATCCGCAGGATGGGCAAGGCTAGCGATCCATCGACCGTCTCGAAGGTGACAATGAATCGACCGACATCAAGACCCGAAAGATTAAGCATGCTTTTACCCGATGCAATATTCCGGGCCATTACCTTCCGCCCGGACATATCATGCACAACCAGGGATTTTACCGGACCGAATTCCGAAATATCCAGACTGGGGCCGACCATAACCGGCGCGCTCCGGACCCATCTCAAAGCTCCGGGCTCTCCAGCAACCTTGGTGGGCACCGCCATCTGGTAATCGAAACAGAACTCGGAGTCGGCATCCCTTTCAAAAGCGTTTTTACCCACACTGTATGTAAAGGCACAAACCTTGTTCTCGGCCGGTTTAAAAGTGTAATAACGCACGATGGAGCCGCCATCCGGATCGCACTGGTAGTCGGAAGTGATATTATGCTGGGTACTGCCGTTGGGCGATTGGGTTGTCCAGTATTGTTCGCGCACGCACCTGTGACCGCTGACGGTCAAAAACACATTATCGTGCTTATTGGTGATATCCTTTAATTTTTTTTCTCCGGGAGACATGTTATGGCCCACGAAAATGGCTCGTCGATTTTTGTATTTCGCAAGGGTTGCATTCGCCCAATTCACCGTATTCTGGTCAGCGGGTTCTTTCGCCTTCCACTCGTTGAATACCAGGATGATGAAATCCATTCCACCCGCGGAAAAAAGATAGTAGGCGTTTTCAATTCCATCGTGATAGCCGAAATTTCCATTCGGATGTTTTTTTTCGAATTCGCTGGGAGGAAACCATTGGTTTATGGAATTGACATTGTCATGATTTCCTTGACAAACAGACCAAGGGATGCCCGCGGGAGTCAGCAGGTCGAACATATCCCTCGCCCTTTGCCATTCCCGGCCTAGCGTATAGTTTTCGGTCATGTCCCCCAGCGAGGCCACCCAAACCACGTTCAGGGCATCCTTGTTATTCACGAAATACTGGTTCATTTTCAGCATGGTCTGACCACCGGCCTGGGTCTCGGAAAGAATCTGCGTATCGGGAATGACACCGATGGTGAAATCCGCCGCTCCCCGGAGGTGTAATGACAATAACAAAGCGAAAAATATGGATATGTTTTTCATGGCGAACGTCTCCCCTTTAACTAATAAATTTAAATATTACCCAATGTCATCTGCAACGAGTCATCCCGAGCCGCACCCGCTTCGGGTAGGCGCACCCGGTACAACGACTCGTCCTCCGACATTTCCAGCCCTAATTTTCGGCAATGCAAAGCGAACAGTCGTCCCACCATTTCGGCCATTTTTCCTTCGCCCGTCATGCGCGAACCGAAGCGCGCGTCGTTACCCCGCCCCCCGCGTACTTCGCGCAAATGGTGGGCCACCTTGCCGGCCGCATCGGGAAGCTCCCGCTCCAACCGCTGCAGGAAAATATCGTGCACCGCGCCGGGTAACCGCAACATTACGTAAAAAGCGAAGCGCGCTCCCGCCGACTTGCCCCGCCGCAGAATTACGGGGATGTGCGCGTCGTTCAGCCCCGGGATAATGGGGCCCAGAGAAATGCCGGTGGGAATTCCGCACTCCGCCACGGTACGCAACGCCTTCAAGCGCACTTCGGGAGGCGGGGCGAAAGGTTCCAAGGCGCGGGCCGTTACCGCGTCGGCGAAGGGGACGGAGATAGTCACAGTCAAACCGGCTTTTCCATGCAGCGCCCGCAGCAGGTCGAGATCGCGGAGAATGAGATTGGATTTGGTGATGATGGCCACCGGATTTCCCGCCTCCAGGCAAACCTCGAGACATTGGCGGGTCAGCCGGTACCGGTTCTCGGCCGGCTGATAGCAATCGGTGATGCCAGAGAAAACCACCACCTCCTGTTTCCAGCTTTTCGACCGCAACCGCCGACGAAGCAATTCGGGAGCATTGATTTTGACTTGAATTTGCGTGTCGAAGTCCGTTCCGGCTCCCAATCCCAAAAATTCATGTGTCGGACGGGCATAGCAATAGGCGCAGGCGTGGGTGCATCCGCGATAGGGATTGACGCTGTAGCGAAAGGGAATGTCGGGACTGTCGTTTTCGGTGAGAATACT
>CAYNXV010000069.1:0-16574 GCA_964401245.1 uncultured Bifidobacteriales bacterium
GCGCGCTGGGCCGAAAAATCCAGTCCGATGGTCGGCTCGTCGAGAAAGACCACCTTGGGTGAATGCAACAGAGCCGCTATGAGTTCCATTTTCATGCGTTCTCCCAGACTGAGACGCCGCACCTGGATGTCCAACTTGTCCGTCACCTCCAGAGCGGTGGCCAATTCATCCAGGTTGCGTTTGAAGTCGGCGGGAGGAATACCATAGATTTCGCGCAACAGCAGAAAACTGTCGCCTGCCGGCAAGTCCCACCATAGCTGCGCCTTTTGCCCCATAATCAAGGCGATTTGCCGTCGGAATCCGTCCTTGCGCTCAAAAGGCTGGAAGCCTTGCACCGACACGCTCCCCGAGGTGGGATGGATGATGCCGGCCAATATCTTGACCAAAGTGGTTTTGCCGGCGCCGTTCGCTCCCAGCAAACCAACGATTTCGCCGGGTTCCACCTTCAGCGAAACGTTTTTGAGCGCCTCCACGTTTTGCCATTTGCGCACGAACAGGGAGCGCACCGATTCCTTGAGTCCCGGTTGTTTAAGATGGACGCGGAAGGTTTTGCTGAGATTCTGGACTTCGATCATTTCAGCGACGACCGCAACAACATGGCCTGCAAGGGCGGGTATTTGCGGGACAGCCATTCGAAATCGCGGTCCGCTCCGCTTTGCGGCAGCAGGCTCAAATCGCAATCCAAGGCATAAAGAAAGGGATACCATTCCAGGTGCAGGGGCGACTTCCATTCCCAGATGAGAGTGTGCAAGGCCTTGCGCCAGGTTTTAACGCGGGCGGAAGTCAATTCCTCCGAATTCAAGTCCGGCGAAGGATAGGTGAAAAAGGAGGCGATGCGCAAAAACTCCGCGGGCACTCCCATGCCTTCCAGCGCCTGCCGCCAGGCTTGGTCGGGAGCCATTCCCTGCCAGGCGCTCGCGAAGGCGCGCAGCAACAACCTATCGGTTTCGGGCAGCCCCGTAGGATTCAGCATCATCCCCCGTATCCAAGGCTTCAACTCCTTCGAACGGCGCGCGTAGGGGGCGGCGAACAGCTTATGCGGGCAATAATCGTTGGCGTAATAATTGTCCCAAATCAAGATATTGTTGCGAAACATTTGAGCCACGGGTTTGATATCGTCTGCCGTCATCGACGCGGGAACCACTTTTTTGCCGGTCCAGAAAACCAGGATTTCCTGCGGAATGGTCGCCGCCAAATCGAGCAGATAACGCGATTGATTGAGAGGGGTTTTGGCGAATTGATCCGTATAAACCGTGGGGCAGAACCAAAGTTTCACATCTGCCTTGACCTTGCGCAAATCGCCCAGCAGCTTTTCCAGCAAATGGGCATGGGCCTGGCCCAGCGAAGCGTAATTCCCGCGGCTTTCGGCGGGCAGCGTCTCGGGAATATCGTCCATCAGCAATGCCAACGTGGTGCAGCCGTGATCGAGATAAACCCGGAATTTACGCAGCAATTTCCGATAATCATCGGAGTTGGAATACGCGAAGGAAAGTCCCGGTGCCAGCGCGGGAATCAACTCCACCTTTTTACGTCGGGCCCACGCCACGCCTTCGGCGAAACGGTTCATCCAGGCGCGCGGATAAGGCAGGCGCCAATCGCGCCGGTGGAAAGCATCCTCTTTGGGGGCGTAGAGATAACAACCCATTCCCAAGGCGCCTACTTCGGCAATCAGCGATTCGCGCGCCGGCCAATCCATGAGCTTGCCGTAATAACCCTCGATATAGCCGTCGAGATTCGGGGATTTCGATAGGGCCGACTGCAATGGATTCCGGGGCATGGGCGACGCATCCTCTTCAGGGTAACCCCGGTAAATCTAGCAAAGGCCGGCGGCCTCACCCGTTCGCGAGAAGCGAAGCCGGCCCCGGGAGAAAGGTCGTTTCCTCAGGCACTTTTAGTGCTTGATTTGACCCGAGCAGGAGCATGGACCCGAGATGGAGCGGCCAGAACCTCCCGGATTTTCTTCACCAGGGCTTTGGGCGTAAACGGCTTGGCCAGAAACTCCACCGAAGATTGCGAAACGCCGTAATCCACCGTGGTATCGTGCGTATATCCCGAAATATACAGAACCCGCATTTCGGGGCGCAAAGGGACCAGACGGCTTGCCAATTCTCCACCGTTCATGGGGCTCATCACCACATCGGTGAGCAACAGATGGATGTCTCCGTCATGAAGTTGGGACTTTTCCAGCGCCTGGGGACCGCCGTCGGCGTCCAGTATTTTAAATCCTTCCACCGAAAGAATGGCGCCCACCAATTCCCGGATATAATCCTCATCATCTACAAGCAATATTGTTTCTCGCATATGCGGCACCCCCTTCATTCACTAAGGTGAATATCTATTCCAGCGAAGGTATGTGCCAGAAAGACTTCGGGGAATTGTTTTTACGGACTCGAAAAGCGGAATTTCAACGCTTCGCGGGGACGCTCGCCCAACCACAGCGAAGCCCCGAGCAAGGCCCGGTCAGATCCCAGAGCGGGCGTCAGGGCATTATCGATTTCGAGTAAAACCTCCACCCGATACGACAGGGGATCGAGCAGAAAATCCTCGATGAGGCCGGAAACCGCCGTGCGCATATCCACGCCGGAGGGCTGGGACCCATGTGAAGCATCCGGTGAGCCCGGTGAAACCATCGTGCCATCCGATGAAGCACCGTGGCCCAGAAAGAGCTCGTATTGTGCCCGAGGCAAAGGCCCGATTTCGACCACGAAGGTGCCCGAGTGGTCCAGCATGCGCTCTCCCAGATAGGTGGAGCAACCCAGGAGCGCGTGGGGAGAGCCCAGGCGCGCCGAAGCGGGCAAGGTGAGCCAGGCGGCGGCGAATTGCCTGACCTTTACGCGCGGGAAACCGAAATAACCCTGGAGCAGACTTTCCAGCGAACGCGCCGAGCGCACGCGATGGCCCAAAAAGCGGGCGAAACGAATACGCCGCAAGTCGGGTCGGGGGCGCAGGGTGGCAGCCGTGGTTTTCGGAGCGGCGGCGGGACTTTGCCCCACCATGGCCAAAAGACTGCGCGAATAGCCGTCAGTGCCTCCGGGAAGGAATTGGGCCGGATGCCGGTATTTTTTCCAAGCGCGGTAGAATTCGGAATAGAGGCGATGCCCGAACATGTCCAGGAATTTGCGCAGCTCGAAATATTCGAGACGCTGCAAAGTGATGGGGTCGGTGAAATAGGAGGGAAGCGGGGACGATACCCCATACAGGCCCATGAAGGTGAGAATCATGCGCAAGGGTCCGCGGGATTCCGCGCTCAGGGAATGCGCATCGGGAACCGCTTTGGGCACGGCTTTGTTCACCGCCTCCAATTCCTCCGCCTGGGTTTGCAAGCTTTTGGGGGGGAGCAGCGCCCGTATATCCGACGAGGGGAAGGCGATGGATTCATCGGTTTCGAAGCGGATACCCTCCGACCGCAATTCGGCTCCCGTACCCACCTGGCCCGCGTCGCGCTGCAGCCGCTCCAGGAGATGCACGGCCTGGAAGAAATTGAAATCCGCCCCTTCCTTGAACAGCAGGCGGTTCAAATCGAGTGGCATCGCCCCTCCAGAGGTTCCAGTTGCATTGTCCGTCCCGAAGGCATGGAAACCAAGCGCAATCCCACGAGATGATTGATGGTTGTGTATTGGGAAAGAAAAGCCAGCACTACGCGCGCGAATACCTGCAGCTCGCCCTCGTCCGACAAGGTTCCGTCCTTGATTTGCAAAAGTACCTCGGTACCCCGTATCACCTGCGACCCGAACAGATAGGCCTTGCGCTCCGCCGAGGTTTCCATCACCCCTTCCACCACCTTGCGGTTGGCCGCCGAATGGGGCCAATCGTAAAGCGACAGGACTTCCCGGAATTGATCGGCGCGGCAAAGGGTGCGTAGATTCATGTTCATCTGGGCCAGAACATGCCAAAGAAAATGCGGCGCCTTGGGCGGAGGCAGCGGAGACGTGGGCCGGGTGAAATTGGTGAAGGTCAGCGAGCCCGGAAATCCCGGCGAAGGATTGCAAATCGCATTTTCGAACAGCGTTTCGCGGGGCAAAGCCCCGTTGGTGGCCAGCACCGAAATGGACAGGTATTCCTCTCCCAACTCTTCCACCTTGCCGTGGCTTCCCACCGAAAGGTAGGTGCGCAACCGGCCGGACCGGGTCGACTCCTGGCGCACCTGATAATAGGCCTCGCTTTGCGAATCGCCCGTGACTACCACGTGCTGACGAAACTCATGGAACTTGTGATAATGGCGCCGACGTCCCGTATTCTTGTCCACTCCCACCACGTCCACCACGTCGAAAACATCGTCGCTGCGGCCGCCGTCCGCCATCAGCGGGTATTCGAAATGCTTATGGTTGAGATTGACGGGTTCGGCCTGGGCGTGAAACAGATTGACGATGGGAACGGCGTTGAGACGGAAATTCTCATCACGGAAACGCTTGCCCCCGGGCAGACCTTGCCGCAGATAAAAGCACAGACGCACGCTCCCGTCTTGGAGGGGAAGCTTGGAAAAATCGAGCCCCAGCACCCGAACCGAGCGGAACTTCTCATCGAAGGCAAAAAATTCCTGCAAGGGCCGGCCCCCTGCGAAGGCATTGTCCAGGCCCGGCAACAGGCTTTCCCCGTCTCCGAAACCTCCGGGCACCACCTTTTCCTGCCCCCCCAGATGGAATTCGACGCCACCGACTTCGCAGGCCAAGCGCGAAACCTTTTCGGTGAGATAAAGATGCAGCATCCAGGCCAGGGCCTTTTCGCCGTGCAAGTGGATGGGAAGTTCGAAGTCGGTCAGGGCATCGATTTCGGCGCCCTTATCCACCTCCAAATCGAGGGCGATGCCGTCGCCGTGAATGGAATGATGCGTCGCCTCCGCTCTTTGCAACTTGATGGGAAGCACCTGGGTGTCGCGCGTGGTTTGAAAACGGCAAACCTGCAACTCGGGACCCACGGGATTGGAAAGCACTATCGTGCCGCGCGGAACGATATGCGGCCGACGCAGCATGCCTTGGCGGAAACCGAATTCGAGCATGGCCAGCGAAGGAATGCCGTGGAGGAATTCCGGAGCCACCATTTCCATCAGATTGCGGGTAAACTCCGGAAAATCGTCTTCGAGTTTCTGACGTATGCGCGCGGACAGGAAAGCGAAGCCTTCGAAAAGCCGTTCTACGTATGGATCCCTGTCTTCCACCGCCGCAAGGTTGAGATGACGGGCCTTTTCGGGAAAGGCCTCAGCGAATTCGCGGCCCGATTCGAGCAGAAAACGCATTTCTTCTTCGTAATATTTTTCGAAATCCGGCATATCCCTACCTAGTTGCGCGCAGTTTGCGCATTGACCGCGGTTTCTCCGGCGGATGAAAAACTGGTTTTGAACAGAACCTTTTCGCCGCCTTTCAATTGGGCCGACACTTCGAAGGCCAATTTGAAATCGAGCCTGCTCATGGGCAATTTATGCACCCGCACCTTTTCAAGCCGGGGTTCGTACTTGACTATCATGTTGTGGATGTTTTTTTCGAGATCCACCATGCTGTCGGGCAGTCTCCGGTAGATTTCGCTGATGTCGGGCAAGCCGTAATCCGGCAAGTGGGGAACGGATCCCTGGCGCGTATTGAACATGCGCCACAAATGATCGGTGATGCTTTTGATTCGCCTGCGACTCGGAGACAGGTCCGAAATGGCGGCGCCGTCCACGAACTGGCCCGCCAGTTTTTCGAAGAGGCTTTCGCCGTTGGCTTGCGTTGGCATAGGCTTCAAATTGAAAAGGGGCCCTCGTGAGGCCCCTGTTTACGAATACGGTCCCGACTCAGGAAGTCTGGCGATCCAGCCAGTCGTCGGAGGCTTGGATGCCGCCGTCTTCGATTTGCCACGTGATCTTCCGGTATGACATCGAGACCTCTTCCATATTGGGAAGGTAATCCAACGCCTTGTCCTTCACATTGTGCATCACCGACTTGATTTCGATGATTTTCACGTCTTCCAGGATATAGGTGAAAAAGAGTACTTCTCCGCCCGTCGGGCCCACCTTGTTGAATTTCAGCTCAGCGGATCTGATGTTCTCGCCATTGCACATCATTTGATACAGAAGGGGCGTGGCCTTGTCGAGGGCTTTAATGATTTTGAAAGGTTTATGCTGACGGCGACCGAAAATCTGTCCCGAATGCACGTCGGTGGGAACGCTGATTTCGTGTTCGACCGCCAATACCTCGATGGTATCCTCATGCCCGGCCTGCTTGACTCCGCCTTTGACTGCCCCCGTTCGGGTTCCGGTTATGCTCAAGTATCCTGATCTGGCCATTGTTCTTCTCCTTTGAGTTCTGTGTCTTTGCTGTTACCACGGCCTCAACCGTCTGAACCAATATTTAATTTTTTCCGGCTCCGAATCGGTGACGGTCGTCACACGCCTCGGAACCGTCCCCGGAATCCTTATTTTCCCTTGGGCATCTGGGAAACCAGCTGCAGGTTGACGTCGATGCCTTCCACCTGGAAATGCGGCTTGACGGCCAATCCCACCTTGAAAAATCCCGGATTGTCGGCCATTTCGCTTACGGAGACGCTGGCCGCCGCCAAAGGCCTGGCAGCCGCCAATTCGGCGCTGGGATTCTTCATTTCCGTGACCAATTGCTTGATCCAATTGTTGAGCTCGGTTTCGAGCATGGCCGCGTTTTTGGTGGCGCCGATATTTTCCCGCTGTATCACCTTAAGGTAATGGGCCAGACGCGAAGTGAGGAAAATATAGGGCAACCGCGAATTGATGCGGGAGTTGGCGGTTACGTCGGGATTGTCATAGACCTGGGGCTTCTGAATGGAATTGGCGGAGAAGAAGCATGCGTAATTCCGGTTTTTGTAGAAGCTCAGGGGAATGAAACCCTGGTTCGCGAATTCGAATTCGCGGGTTTCGGGGATGAGGATTTCCGTGGGAATCTTCATTTGGTTGCCGCGGCCGACATCGTAGAGATGGATGGGCAGATCTTCGACCTTGCCGCCGGATTCGGGTCCGCGGATTTGCACGCACCAGCCGTGATCCTGGAAAGAGCGGATCATGTTGGTGGCGAAGGCGAAAGAGGCGTTGCCCCATAGGTAACGATCATGCTGCTCGCCCGTTACGCTTTCGGTGTAATTGAATTCCTTGAGAGGCGCGGTTTCATGGCTATAGGGAAGGCGAAGGAGAAAGCGGGGCAAAACCAGGCCCACGTATCTTGCTTCTTCGGATTCACGGAAGGCCCGCCATTTGATGAATTCGGCGCGGTCCATGTAATTGGCCAAATCCTCGATACCGGGCAATTCCTTGATTTCCGGCTTCTTGAAAAAGGCCGGCCCCACCGAGCCGATGAAGGGGCAATGCGCGGACGAGGCCACCTTGGATAGATTCTGCAGCAGGGCGATGTCCTGGGGCTTGGAATCGAATTCATAGGCGGAGATGATGGCGCTTACGGGCTCACCGCCCGGAGTGTCGTACTCCTGGGTGTATACGTGCTTGTAAAGTCCGCTTTGGATGGTTTCGGGAGAGTCTTCGAAATCCTGCTGCAGCGCATCTTTCGAGACGTCCAGGATTTCGATTTTCACGTTCTTGCGGAAGTTGGTGCGGTCCACCATGAACTTCAATCCGCGCCAGGTCGACTCGAGTTTCTGGAACTCCTCATGATGGAGGATTTCGTCGAGTTGCCGGCTTATCTTCTCGTCGATGGCGCCGATTTGGTGATCCAGCAGGGTCTTGTCGATCTTATCGACGGTACCCGAGGTGTCGACGATGCTTTGCACGAATACGCGCAGGGCGGCACCGATGCGCTCATTGGTGTTGTGATCGAAAAGGGAATCGGCGTCACGATAGGCGGAAATGTCCACCTTCGACTCGGGAACGCTCAGGTTCATGGTCTCGTAAATGAATTCGAGCTCTTTTTTCTCTTCAGCCATGTCGCTCTCCTAAATGATTCGTCTAAACCAAAGCCCGGACGGAATTACTCCGCTGCGGTTTTTCCGTTGTCTTCCATGGGAACTATCTGATTGAGTTCTGCCCGCAAGCTTTCCATGGCGGTTTTGTCCTTGAGTATCGCTTCGAGGCGCTTGCGGAATTCCCGGTTGTCCAGGAGGTTGGAGCGCAAATCCTTGACCAGGTTGCGGGCCGCCAGCAGATTGCTGAGCTGGGGAACCTGCTTCACGATTTCGGTGGGATCGAAGGACTTCATATCCTTGAACTTCAAATCGACTTTAATGTCGCCCGCGTCGGGATTGAGCTTGTTGGCGACGGTAAGCGACAGCCCGAGATCGAGCGAATCCATCACCTGGTTGAAATTGTCCTTGTTCACCGAGATTTTTTCCTTCTCCGTGAAGCGGGTGCTGTCACCCTTTTGCGAGAAATCGCCCATCACCAGCATCTTGAGAGGCAATTCGACTTTTTTCTGCGCGTCTCCCTTGTCCACGTTCAATTGGATGTTGACGCGGGCGGGAGGGATCTCATTTTGAAAATTCCCTGACATTGCACTCTCCTTGGCTGAGTGTGATTGGCGATAGGGCCAAATAATAGTCTTTTAACCGTTTATTGGAAATCCAATTCCAATGCCTGTAACGGATCGAGCCGGCTGAGCCGGGAAAAGTCCTGCGAATTGGCGGCCCGTAACCGCTCCTTTTCGGCCTCGCCGGCGTCACCGGAAAGCGCCAGGCGGGCCTTATAGGCCAATGCGTACAGACCGACGCATAGCTCCGGTTCCCACTCCTCCAAGGCGAACCTGTCCACGGCCTTGCGCAACTCCTCGAGCAGGGCCAACGCCATTTGGTATTTTTGCGACTTGTAACAGAGTTCCGCCATCAACAGCTTGCGTTGGAACCCGTTTCGGGCCGTGGAGTCGTTGGCCAGTCCCGTTTGCAATAGCGTCAGGGCCTCCTGCAGCTTGCCCTCCCCTACCAGCTTCGCCGCCTGCTCGGATTCCTTGCCGATATCGCCTTTGAGCTTGGGAGCGGAAGAACCGCCTCCACCGCCTCCCAGCGCTTTTTTGACGGTGTCGTTGATCCAATCGCGCGTAATGGGATCCGCGAAGGGCTGGCCGCCTTCGAAATGCATGCCGGCCAAACCGGGAAGACGCTTGAGAAGCAAAGCCAATTCCAGGATAATCGCATCGGAGCAGACGGAGTATTCTCCACCCTTTCCCGCCAAGGCTTGGCAGATATACCGCTGCAAGTCGAACCACAGCAACATATCGTCCCGCGAAAAAGCGTTTTCGGCGCCTTTGGACAGGTTATCCCAATCACGGTTTTGAAAGAGTTGGGAAAAAACCCCGGCCAATTCGGAGTCGGGTGGAGGGATGGGCGTCTGGCCGTTTTCATTCGGAGGAAGCAGACTGATGGAACCCCATCTCAGAATCCGCATGAGACGGTAACCCAGAGGATGCGAAGGTTTTTCCCGCAATAATAACTGGGCGGCTTTTTGAATCGCGGTTTCGGCATCCGCGGCGCTTTCCATAGCCGGCGCGGGTGCGGGAGCCGAACCGCCGGAGGAAATTGTTCTTTCGGATGCGGAACCGCCTTCTTCAGCTGGGGCAGGGGCCGCCTCTGCGCGCGGTTGGCTTTCCCGAGCCAATTGTTCGACCGCCTTGACGAAACCGGAGAAAGACGGCGTGCTTTCGGGAAACTTCTCTTCGCTTAACCGGCGCAAGGCCTGCATTGCTTCGGCGGCGGCCGTAAGCTCCGCATGAGCCGAAGTATCGGGGCGCAAGGTTTCGAGCAGAGACAAGACACGATCGCCGTTCAACCAGCGCAGGGCATTCGCCCGTCCCGCGGGTCTTAGGGGATGAATGGTTTCCCATTGGGTTTGCGCCAATTCCGCATAGGCCGCCAAGGCATCGCCGAATTCGGCCGCTCCGCGCGTCAATCCCACCGCCAGGGAGAAAAAACCCAGCGCGCGCATATCCTTCGACTTTTCGGTGAGGAGTTTACGGCAATTGCTCTCAATCGAGCCGAAATCATTGCCGGAAACTTTTTCCATCTCGCCTTTAGCCGCTTCGAATTCCGGTTCATACCCGGCGTCTTCGCCGCAATAAGATTCCGGCGATATGGGACGCAGCAATTCTTCTCTCAAGGCTCCCATGGCAATATCCCCATCATTGAAAAGACCGGGCCTCCCGCTGCAACAAATCCGTAGCGCATTCGAAGCGGAAAAAATCGTTATGCGTGAGGGGATGCGGATTCTCCTGCGTTTCGCCGTCCAGCTTCACGTCCAACTCGTATTTTTGCGCGACGCGGAAACGCCATTTGGCCGTGAAGCCTCCGGGACGGGCATTCAATGCGCGCGAAGCTTCCATCAGGCGCAGCATGCCCCAGGGTCCGTCGAAACGCTTGGTATCGGAACCACCGCCGATGAAATCCACTTTGATTTCGGCACCTCCGTAAGGATCGTCCGAAGGCCATTTGACTCGGGTGCGGGCGGCTCCCTCGCCGGGTTTTACCGCCAGCCGTTCCTGCCCCATCGCGAATCCGATGTTCTGCGTATTGCGCGTTTCGGATAGAATCAAGGTGGTGAAATAAGTCCGGGGTTTGGAGGAATTCTCTCGGAACATCCGCGCGGATAGCCGGGAACCGCCTTCCAACATTTTAAGCGCCGCGGAACTGAGGGGCGGCTTCATACCGTTCCAGTGGCGGATTTGCACTCCTCCATCTTCGAGCCGGACCAGGGATCCGAGATCCTTTTTCACGAAGCGCGCCAGCTTGCCCTCTTCCGGCGCGAAAAAGGCGACGAAATCATCCCAGGCGGCGTCTTCCGTGCTTTTACGGTCAAAGGGATAGCGGCCCTGGAGGCGATCACGGCAAAAAGACAGTACCTGATTGCGATATTGCGTTTCCAAATGGTTTTCCGCCCGGCTCATGATAAGGGCGCCCGCCTGCAGCACGGGCCTTTCCAGCAAGGGCTGCAACCAGATACGGGCTTCGTCGGGAGCCTGCTGCAGCGCCGACTTGGCTTCCCGGAACGCGTCTCCCAAAGGTTGGGGCGCCTTGCCGGCGAATACGTCCTGGGAGAAAGTCAAAGCCGATGCGCCGCCATCATCCGCCAAGGCCATTTGACCCAGTGATTCACCCAAAGCCTGCAACGCCTGTAAATATCCCTGCAAAATGCCGCCGCCCGAAGCGCCGCCCAGCAACTTGTCCAGATAGGCGAATTTTCTTTGCAGGGTTTCCTTCGGATCCTCCCGGCTTTCCCAGGCTCCCAGCGCCAGGCGCGTCACTTTCTTTTTCTTCAGTTTATCCGCCAGCAACTCCTCGCCCATCCCGCCGGATTTCACGAGATCCGTTTCCTGGCGCATGCGTTGCAATACGGCCGGCAGCCCCTGGCTTTGCGAAGCATAGGCGATGAGCTTGCCCGACGCTTGTCCCGGCTCCGAAGGAATATCCACGCGCAGCCCTTGCATAAAATCGCTCCAGGCCCGGGCATACGAATCGTAATAGCGGTCGAGCAAGGCTTTATGCAAGGCGTCCGAATTCCCCATTTCGGGAGGAAGGGCCACGGCATCGCCCAGCACCCAGTCCTTGCGATTGGGTTCTTCCGCTCCAGCTTTTATCGCTTCCATGGCCAATTCGGCATGGATGAGCTTGGTATAGAAACCCGGAATGCGCGCCTCGCCGCGCAAAATGCCGTCGCCCGGGATCCCCATTTCCGAGAGGCCCAAATCCTTGTCGGCGGGTATGGAGGCGACGATGGAACCATAGACGCCGTCGAGGCTGGGATTTCCCAGCATGGCCTGGCGGACCTGGGCGATGAGTACCGTGTTCGGCCGTTTCCAAATCCGTTTTTTCTTGAAGTAACGCTCAGCATAAACGTCGGCATGATCCGGCAACCTGTCCAGGAGGCGGGGTGAAACGTTTTCGGCGCCGAAGCGCGCCAGTATCCCCTCCGCCCACAATCCGGTGAGGCCGGGAGATAAATCTTCGGGTCCCAATTTCTTTTTCGCCTCGCCCGTTTCTCCGGTGAGAATCAGATACAAGCGCAGTTGTTCGTAAAATCTCTGGCGATCCGAGGGAGTGAAATAGGCGGCGCCCATTTGCAAGGTCGCTTCCAGATGTCTTAGGGACGCTTCGCGGGCCAACCGATCCGCCTGGGCCGTATGCACCGCCAGCGCCAGCTCCAAGGCCTCGCCGTCGTAGAAGCCCGGCGGTATGGACCAGGATCCCAAGCCCTTGTCCGCTTCCTTGAGTCGCTGGATGGCAAGCAGCAAATCGTCGAAGGCGGTGAAGTCGCTTCCCAGGGTATAGGCATCGGAAAAGTTCGCGCCCGCGGCCCGGGAAATGGAATCCGCGGCGTCGCCCAACAACTTTCTCACCTGCAAGAATCCGGACAGGGCATAGACGGACAACAGCACAGCGAGGACCAGGCTTACCAGGGAGACAATCAGCGCCCGGCGCGAGAGATTTCCCTGTTTGAACTGGGTGCGGCGGCTCAAGGATCCGTCGGTGCGCAACACACCGCCGAACAAAAGGCCGGTAAAAAGCGGCTTGAGCTCATCGGATGCCGGAGCTTCCTGAAAGGCCGGAGTTTGCTTGGCCGCCCGCGGGCTCAAGGGATGGGCGAAAAGGGTTTCGGACCCGGTTACCGCCGAAGGCGCGGCTGTTTTCGCTTGTCCCGGCCGTGGAACGTTACCCGTAAAGAAAAAGCCCCGGAACAGCAGCGATTCGCGGCGCGAATCATCCTTGAAAAGGTTTTCGATGAAAAGCGCGAGCTTCTCCTGCGCCGCGCCGAGTTCGTTGGGGAAGAGAAAAATCTCCCGTTTACCCGCCTCGCTGGTGGCCTGCGCCAGACGGGTCATGATGCGGGTTTTCACCGACTCCCACAGCTTGCGGTATTCCCTTTCGAAACGCGCCCGGGGAGTCCCCAATTGGCCGCCCAAAGCCAGGGTGGCGCCGAATACCTGCTGCGCTTCGAGATCCTTCAGGTTTTCGAAAAACGACTGGAAGCCGGGGATGATATCGGCATGGGTAAAAACCACGTAAACGGGAAGGTCCAGGTGTACCTGCGCCATGAAATGACCCAGCGTCGCGCGTAATTGCTGCGCGAGCAAGGCCGTTTGCGATTCGGAACCCAGCATTTCGCGCAAACTCACGGTCAGGAGAATGCCGTCCACAGCTTTGGATTTTCCCGACTTCGCCAATTGGGCGGCGAAATCCTTCACTTCGTCGGAAGCGCCGGGATCGGTGACATAACGTCCCGGGGTAACCAGGAAGATACCCTCACGGCCCATATACCAGCGGGGAAAGCTTTGCGACTGCCTCGCCAGGTCCGCTTCGTCGGGATGGATGCGCGGAAAATGCAGCCCCGACTGGGCCATCAGGGTATGCTTGCCGGAGCCGTCGCGGCCCATCACCAGGTAGAAGCGATGCGCGTCGAGGGCTTTGCTTCCCAGTTTGCCGGCCCGGCCTCCCTGACGCAGCATTTCCAGGGCCGACTCGGTGAAGGCGCGCAGGGGAACCTGCCAAAGGGCGCTTCTCTCGCCGGCCGCCTTGTCGCGGGGACGCTCTTCCTGGCCCCTGCGATTCATGGCTTTTTGCAAACTCATGAGACGCACGGCCAGAACCGCCACGCCGGTGAGCAGCAGGGGAAGCACGGTGACCAGCAGACGCCCGGTCCAATCCTTGCGACCCAGCAAGGGATAGAGAAAGAACACCGCCAGCGACAGGGTGAATCCGATGAGGATTATCCAAAACGAAGGGGAACGGAAAAGCTTGCCCATGATTCTCAACGCTCCGGAGCTTCAATCACCCGCAGGGCGTCGCGCCGCGCGTTTTCTATCGGAGACCCCGCCATGAGAAGCAGGGTCAGGTAACCCATCACCGCCAGGAGCAGCAGGCCGCCGGAGGCCAGGATGAAAACACGGCCCGTGCGTTCGGCCGCCACCTTGCCCGGATGGACATTGGCCGAGGGAGAAATCGCCTTGGAGGGAACTCCGCGTACTCCTTCGATTTTCAGGAGCAGGTTGGAAATGACAATGGGAAGTTTTTCCGCCCCTTGTATACGGTAACGTCCGTGAAACCCCAGCGCGAGGGCCAGGTAGTACACCTCCAGGGCTTCGCAATTCCGGCGCAAATCCTTGAGCAATTGCTCGAGCCGCAGAAAGAAGTTTTCTCCGGCGTTATGATCGCTGCACAGCTTCGCCTGCAGGGGCTCCGCCAGCCAGAACTCGCGGCAGGCCGCCGAATGGGTGATGACGGCTTCGTCCATGTAGGCGCAGAGGGCGTATTTGGCGTGTTCCACCAAATCCCCGGGTTTGCCCGCCGAAAGGCACGACCTTTCGAATTCCTTCACGTACGCGATGATAAGCCTTTGCAGGCTTTCCGGGGAACCGTGATGCTCGGTTTCGGCGATTTTGATGCCGATGAGAAAAATGTCGGTGGCCAGGGTAGCGAGGTCGGGACCCTCCTGACCCTTGGCTGGAGCGGCTCCGAACAGGGTTTGGCCCGCGCCGGCTCCCTTTTGTCCGAACATTGTCTGCACCGCGCCGGTTACCCACGCATCGTCGGTACCGGAACCGCCCGGCTTGGGAACGAATCTTCTGTCTCCGGGTTTCAGCATATTTTCAAACCGTCACCAATTCCAATTTGAGAGTGGGCAAATCCGAGGGCATATGCACGGCCAAAGCCTTGCTTTGCTTGACCAGGTCCCACAGCTCTCCGGATTGCTGCACCCTGAAGTACTTGTAACCCGCCTTGGCCGGCACGGCCTGCGGAGGCTGCGATTCGGGAACCAATCCGATGCCGGGCATGGCCGAACTTACGATGGACTCCAACTTGGAAACGGGGCCCACCTTCGCCTTTCTCTGCACGGTGGTAATGATATCCACTTCGGAGGCCTGCGCCGAAACCGCCAAATATACCTGGGCCAAAGCCGCCACGTCGGCGTCTTTCATATTGGCGACATATTGGATGGGACTGGTCTTGATAAGCGGGAAAATACGATACCCCGTGGGCACCGCCAATCCCAGCAATTCTTCGAGCAACTTGAACACCGGAAGAAAACTCTGGCGCAAATCTCCGTGCACATAGCGGGGAAGTTCGGTAGGCCGCGATTCCGAACCGAAGGTGAGCAAGTCCCCGGCGAAGGAGATGAGATGGGAGAAAAGTTTTTCGGGATGGATTTGCGCCTGCTGGTGAAAATGGATCAAAGGAGGAGTGTGGCGGCCGATGGCGGAAATCATCAGGTATTGCGTCAGGGTTTCGGCATTGAACAGCGCGGCCCCGGAGGCCTTTTGCGCCCGTTGTCCCAACAGGTACCCATGCTTCTGGGAGCAGGTGTCGAGGAGCTTTTTCAAACGCGAAGACAGGGCGTCGGCGGCTCCCAGGCGGAGACAGGCGGGAATGAATTCGGGATCGGGAATCGCCTGTCCGCGCGCATCGCGCGACAACTCCGCGATTTTAAGGGACTGATACCCTTCGAGTGACTCCCCGTCGAAAAGCAGGCGGAGATTCATCCGGCCGAAAACCACGTCGCGGCTCTGATTATCGGCGTAGAGATCGCCGACGGTGCGGCCCTGGCCTACGAAGCGCGCCGGACGGCCGCCGGTTTGCGCGGCCAGGTTTTTTTCTCCCGGAGCCAAGGCGGGCACGGCCACATGCACTCCCAGCCTTTCCTTGTCGGCGGGAAACATCTCCTCGAAAGCGCGCTGCTGCAAACCCGGATCCTGGGAGGGGGAATCGAATCCGGTTCCGTCGGGAAAAACCCCCGAACATTGCCGTACCGAGAAGAAACCGTTTTCCAGAGCCTGGGTATCGAGATCGAGGGTGGTGAGACCGTAATGGAACGAATTGAGCGAAAGGGCATGGAAACGGAGCTGGGATTCGGAAAGGAGTTCCGCCTGCTGCAGGTGCTGCGGAGACAGAACCATCCCTTCGGACCAAATCACCTTGTCGCTCATGCCCGTATTTCCTTTCGCAAGCGTAATGCGGATTGCACCGTGCCAAAATCTACATAGCCTGTTCCCGATTGGAAACACTATCCGGCGCATCGGAAAAACCGGTAAAAACCTATATTTGCTGGTCATGCACAGTTCGAAACGCCTTCCATACCAGATCCCCTGCCTGCTTGGAACCGGAATCCGCTCCCGACTCGCCGCCTTTTTGCTGCTTACCATCGTATCGCTTCCGGCGCACGGTCAAAACCGGAACCAGGCCAAACTCTCGGTGGAAACCACGCCGCCGGGCGCCGAAGTGTGGTACGACATTTCCGGCCACCCTCCATCGCAATACCTGGGCGATACTCCCGTGAAGGATTGGATGATGGCGGAAGGGCATTACGACTTTCTGCTCATCCTGAACGGACAGGACAGCCTGCTGCTTCCCGGAGTGGAGCTGCGCGCGGGCCAGCATACCCGCCTCAACCGCGAATTCTCCAAACGCCACGCCTCCATGCGCATCGCTACCGACCCCGACAGCACGGAGCTGCATCTCGACGGGGTTCGCATCGGCGTCACTCCCTATGAACACAATCTTCTGCTTCCGGGAACCTATACTCTGGAATTGCAGCCCCTGCAAAACGAATTCCAACCCCACCGCTCCTCCCTGACCGTGGTTAAAGGCGACAGTCTCAACCTGCGCAAGAAATTGGATTACCGGGACAAGGCTTTCCTGACCGAACCGATGGG
>CAYNXV010000070.1:0-16473 GCA_964401245.1 uncultured Bifidobacteriales bacterium
CACGTTTTGACGACGTTCTGGGCATTTTGCTCGATTTGGAAAGGCAGTCACGGGAGAAATTATGGGATAGGAATGCCCGGAGGATGGAGGACGCCATCCATCGGTCCCTGCATATGACGGCTGAAGCCCGCATACTTCCCTACGGGGAGTGGTTGAATCTGGGGTCGTGGATAAGGCTGGGAAGCTGCATGGGGATTTTACCGGCGGCATTGGCGGGAATAGTCGAGAATTCGCTGGTGCAATGCGCTCCGGGACATTTACGGATGGTAACGCCCGAGGGAGCGGAGAGCGCCGAGATGGAGGATTCGGTGCGGGCCGAATGGGTGCGCAAGGCATTGTCAACCTTTATTCGCGGCGGTTCGCAAGGTCAGGATTGAGGTTTGGGATTTTGGATGGGAACAAGTATTTTATCCCTATAGGACCAGTTCGGGATCGATATGCAATAATCGGGAGACTTATGGAAAGGCCAAGAGGAAATACCGGAAATGTAAGTAGGTTCCGCTTTTTTCCAGGCTCTCGGTTACTGAAGTTTGAATTTTTGAATGGTACCATTGGTATAATGGTTCAAAATATTGCGAGGCACCGACCATGAATGGCATGTTTACCGATAGAGTCAAAAAAGTAATGCAGCTCGCGCGCGAGGAATCCGTGCGGCTCGGCAACGATTATGTCGGAACCGAACATTTGCTGCTGGGTCTTATTCGCGAAGGGGACGGCGTCGCCGTGGCGGTGCTCAAAAATCTGGGCATCGATTTGGAGGACTTGGCCAGAAACATTGAAAAGTCGATTTCCTCCTCCGGCGGAATGATGACCATCGGCCAGATGATTCCCTTTACCCCCCGCGCCAAAAAGGTTCTTGAGATTGCGGCCCAGGAAGCCCGCTCCATGAGCCATAAATATATCGGGACGGAACACTTGCTGCTGGCCCTCATGAAGGACCACGAATCCGCCGCCGCCAACGCATTGGCCAGCATCGGCGTCGAATACGACCGGGTGAAAGAGGAAATCGAAAGAGTGCTCCGCGGTGGCGAGGCCTCCACGGGAACCGAATTCGCAGGAGCGCGCAAGAAATCGAAAACCCCCTTTCTGGATCATTTCGGTCGCGACTTGACCGAGTTGGCCCGTCAAAGCCAGTTGGATCCCATTATCGGTCGCGGACCCGAAATCGAACGCGTCATTCAGATTCTGAGCCGCCGCAAAAAGAACAATCCGGTTCTGATTGGCGAGCCCGGCGTGGGTAAAACCGCCATAGTCGAAGGTTTGGCCCAGAAAATCGTGGAGCGCAACATTCCCGAAGTGCTGGAGAACAAGCGGGTGGTCACGCTCGACATGGGCAGCATCGTGGCGGGCACCAAATACCGCGGCCAGTTCGAGGAACGTCTCAAATCGCTCATGACCGAATTGCAGAAAAACGAGAACGTCATCATCTTCATCGATGAGTTGCATACCATCGTGGGCGCCGGCGGTTCCGAAGGATCACTCGACGCCTCCAACATCTTCAAGCCCGCCCTGTCGCGCGGCGAATTTCAGTGCATCGGCGCCACCACCCTTGACGAGTACCGCAAGTACATCGAAAAGGACGGTGCGTTGGAGCGGCGATTCCAGACCATCCTGGTCGATCCGCCCAGCCTTTCCGAGACTTTGCAAATCATCCAGGGGCTCAAACCCAAGTATGAACAGCATCATAAGGTCACTTATACCGAGGAAGCCTTGCAATCCTCCGTCACGCTTTCCGACCGGTACTTGAACGACCGTTTCATGCCGGACAAGGCCATCGACATCATCGACGAAGCGGGTGCCCGCGTGCGCCTGGCCAGCCTGGCCATTCCTCCGGAATTGCGCGCCAAGGAGCAGGAGCTCGAAGCCGTCATCCGGGAGAAGGAAGCTTCGGTGGAAAATCAGGATTATGAGGCCGCCGCCAGCTTGCGCGATACCCAGGAAGCCCTCAAGGCCGAGCTGGAAGAGATGCGCAAGAAATGGCGCGAACACAAGCGCGAAGAGCGCCTGGTGGTCAGCGACGAGAATATCCGCGAAGTGGTGGCCAAGATGACCGGCATTCCGCTGGCGAAGATGGCTTCCACCGAAACCAACCGCCTATTGACCATGGACGACGAATTGCGCAAACGGGTGGTCGGCCAGGATCAGGCCATCGACGTGATTTCCAGAGCCATACGGCGATCTCGTTCCGGCGTGCATTCCACCAAGCGCCCCATGGGCAGCTTCATGTTCCTGGGTCCCACGGGCGTAGGCAAAACCGAGTTGGTCAAGGCCCTGGCCGCGTTTCTCTTCGAATCGGAAGACGCGCTGCTTCGCATCGACATGTCGGAATACATGGAGAAGTTCGCCGTGTCGCGGTTGGTAGGAGCGCCTCCGGGGTATGTGGGCTATGAAGAAGGCGGACAGCTTACCGAAAAGGTGCGCAAGAAGCCCTATTCGGTGATCCTGCTCGACGAAATCGAAAAAGCCCATCCCGACGTATTCAACATCCTTCTGCAAATTCTGGACGACGGCCAGCTCACCGACAGCTATGGCCGCAAGGTGAACTTCAAGAACACCATCATCATCATGACTTCGAATCTCGGGGCCAAGGACATCAAGAAGGGTGTGGGCATGGGATTCGGGCGTGACGACGCCAACAGCGAGTTCGAACGCATGGACAAGATGGTGCGCGAAGAGGTGAAAAAGACCTTCAATCCGGAATTTCTGAATCGCCTTGACGACTTGGTGGTTTTCCACCAACTCGAAAAGAAGGACATGACCCGCATCGTGGACATCCTGGTCAACGAGCTGGAATCGCGTCTCAGTCCCCGCGAAATCAAGATGCAGATAAGCGATCCGGTGCGAGAGCTTATCGTCGAAAAGGGTTTCGATGCTCAGTTGGGCGCACGACCCCTCCGTAGGGCGATTCAAAAGCTCATCGAGGATCCTCTGGCCGAAGAAATCCTGAGGGGAAAGA
Organism: uncultured Bifidobacteriales bacterium; assembly: GCA_964401245.1. Lineage (GTDB taxonomy): Bacteria > Fibrobacterota > Fibrobacteria > UBA11236 > UBA11236 > JBGTHM01. The sequence continues at coordinate 2,957 of CAYNXV010000070.1, forward strand.
TCACCGATAATTCCACCCTCAAAATCGGCCGCAAAGGCGATGCCTTGACTTTCAGCTCGGTACAGCATGGCAAGAGCAAAAAGGAATTGGAAAAGGAAGCCCTCGAACACAAAGAGGTTTGACGGCGGTCCGCTTCCAGCCTGAATCCATGAAAAGCCCGGGAAACCGGGCTTTTTTCATATACTCCATGACAAAAGTTTTACACTGCACAAGGCGCCGATGCGGGAAGATTGCCGGGACTTTTCCTATATTGTGGCGGGCATTTCGTCCGATATTCCAAAAGTAAGGTCACGGTGGTACCCATTCGCAAGCTTCTTCTGATTTCGCTCCTCCTGCTATTCCCCGCCAGAGGAGTGTTCGCCCAGTTGGCGGACCCCTATTTGCGGAGTACCGTCAAGGAAACCCAAATCGAAGAGATTCTATTTACGGGTAACAAAACCGTGGACAGCAGCCTTATCGCCGGGTCGCTTCAGTTTCGCAAGGGAGAGGCTTTTCTTCCTCCGGTTTTCCGGCAACATGTGAAAACTTCGGTCGAGGCCTTGTATAGGCTTCGGCTTTTTTCGGATATCCGGGTGGATATCGCTTATCCCAGCGACCGCGAAGGCGCGGTGCTCACGTTCCACTTCAAGGAATTGCCTACCCTGGCCGGCACCGAATTGCAAGGCAACAAGAAAATAAAAGAAGACGACATCCGGGGCGCCATGACCCTGCTCGACGGACAGGTGTATTCTCCTTCGGCCGTCGAAAAAGACCGGCAAAGCATACTCGACCTTTATCGTGAAAAGGGTTTTCTGCTGGCCAAAGTGGATTATACGGAAAAAGTCGAGACGGGTTCGGGCAGGAACACTCTGACTTTCACCATTGACGAGGGCCGCAAGGTCAGTGTGCGCTATATCACCTTTGCCGGCAACGCGAACTTCAAGGATAAGGAATTGCGCAAGCGTCTTTCCGTCAAGGAAGACAGGTGGTGGCGCGACGGCGATTTCAAACAGGATGAGTTCCGCGTCAGCCTCGACAGTATCGTGGACTTCTACCGGGAAAAAGGATTCCTCGATGCGGCCGTTCAGGGCCATGAAATTACCTATAGCGACGATAAACGCCACCTGGATATCCGCATCAAGATGGCGGAGGGTTCGCGCTACTACTTCGGCAAGGCCTTTTTCGTGCATAACAACATTGTCGAAGACAGGGCACTGCAGGCCCAAGTGATGCTGGATAGCGGCGAAGTCTTCAACGTGAAGAAATTCGAGGCCACCAAATTCCAGGTCCAGTCCATTTACCGGGAACAGGGCTACCTGTTCGTGCAATTGGCCGACCAGAGAACCTATCGCGGCGATACCGTAGACGTGACGTTTACGGTCAAGGAAAACAGCATCGCCCACATCCAGAAGGTCCATGTGCGCGGAAATACCAAAACGAAAGACAAGGTCGTACGCCGCGAGGTCCGGCTGTTTCCCGGCGATATTTTCCGCCAGTCGCTGGTGATGCGCTCCCAACGCGACATCATGCAGCTCAATTTTTTCGACGGGGTTGAACCCAATATCGAACCTTCCGAAAGCGGTGACCCCAGTGAGGTGGATCTGGTATTCGACGTCAAGGAAAAGGAGGCCGGCACCGGCACTTTTTCCGCAGGAGCCGCCTATCAGGCCCGCGACGGATTCGTGGGTACCTTAGGATTGCAAATCCCGAATTTCATGGGCAACGGCCAGCGCGCCGAGATGAACGTCGAGTACGGCAAGTACAAAGAACTGTTCTCGGTGGGCTTTACCGAGCCCTGGCTTATGGACACGCCCACCTTGTTGGGAGGAAGTCTTTTCTACAGCTTTTATGAGGCCCGGCTAGCCAACGAGTTCGACTATACCAGCTACGGTATGCGAGTCAGCCTGGGACGTCGTCTGACCTGGCCCGACGATTATTTTTCGGTCCGAACCAGCTACAATCTGACGCGCAACGATAACGGCCAGAATCATGACGCATCCAACCTGATCATCCCCTCCGGCCTGGAATCCTCCATCAGCGCAACCATAGTGCGGGACGACAAGGATTTGCCGGTTTTCCCCACCGAAGGCTCCCGTTACGCCTTGACGCTTTCGCAGGTGGGTGGTCCTTTGCAGGGAAGCTTCGACTATGTCCAGTCCGACTTGAAGGTGAACTGGTGGTTTCCCACTTTCAGTAAATTCGTACTCGGCGTCGAAACCCAATTCGGCATGATTTACGGCGACAATATCCAAAGCCGGTCGCTTTATCAGATGGGCGGCCTGTTGGGATATCAGGGCAAGTTGCGCGGCTACAGCCCCGGATCCATCGGGAACTCCCGCGTGGGCCGCAGCTTTTTCTCCTTCGTTACCGAACTCAGTTACCCTATTGTTCCCGGCACCCTGTACGGGTTGGCCTTTTTCGACGCGGGTAATGTATTCGGAAACCTTCCCAAATACACCACCGACGAAAGCGGCAGGCTGCGGTTCACGGCCATTCCCAAAGACGACGCGCCCAATCCCTTCGATGAAGTTGACCTCACCGATTTGCGCCGTGACATCGGCCTGGGCTTCCGTCTGGTCGTTCCCATGGTAGGTATCATGGGTTTCGATTTCGGCTGGGGACTCGATGATGAAGAAGTTATCCGTACCGGCGCGCGTCGTAAGCAGGACGGAAAAATGCAGGTCAATTTCGTAGTAGAGCAGGGTTTTTAGGAGGAAAAATGAAAAACACCATCATAGTCGCACTCATTCTCATGACCGGAGGGGTATTCGCCGCCGATCTCAAATTCGCGCATGTCGATTCCAAGCTGATTTTCGAGCAATACAAAGACACGAAAAAGGCGCAGGGAGAATATGACAAGCAGGTGGCCAAATGGGAGCAGGACGCGGCCCAGAAGCAAAAGGATTTGATGGAGATGAAGGAACGCCTCGAAAAGCAATCCCTCATGCTCAGCGACGAGAAGAAGAAGGCTCTGGAAGCCGACTTCCTCAAGAAGAAGAGCGAATACGAACAATTCGTGCAGAAGGTGTATGGCCGGGGCGGAGAACTCTTCGAGAAAAACGAGCAATTCTCGGGACCGATTATCGAGAAAATCAAGAAGACCATTCAGGATGTGGCCAATCAAGAAGGCTATGACATGGTTTTCGACCGAGCCGCCGGCGCGGTGGTGTATTGGAAGAAGGACAATGATCTGACCCAGAAAGTCGTCGACTTCCTCAATAAAGACGCAAAATAAGTGCGCCTCAAAGCCGCGGTGCACTTCGCCCGGATAAGCGAAATCTGCGCCGGCCTCGAATTGGGGGCCGAAGCGGCGCGGCTTCCTTCCGGGCAGGTGCTGGCGGTTGATTCCCCCGAGTTCAGCACTTCGCACTCCCTGACCTTTTTCTCCGCCCGCACCCCTTTGCGCCTGCGCTCTGCGCCCGCCGCCCTGGTTATCGCGGAGTTTCCTCCCTTGCGTAACGATTGCGCCTGGATTCAAGTAGCCTCGGTGCATGAGGCGATGGACCGGATATTGCGAAACCTGACCGACGAATTGCAGGCCTTCGTCATGCCGCCACTTAATCCCTCTTCTTCGATCGGCGAAAATGTGCATCCCACCGCCGTGGTGGAGGGAGTCGTGGCCGGCGGCGCCAAGATCGGAGCGGGTTGTTTTGTCGGAAGCGGCAGTTATATCGGAGAGGGAACGGTTTTGGAGCCGCGCGCGACGGTGCTGGAAAATTGTTTCATCGAAAAAGGGTGCCTAATCCAATCCGGAGCCGTGATTGGTAGCGCGGGTTTTGGATTTTACCCCAGTGATTCCCGTTTGGTTCCACTGCCTCATCCCGCCGGCGTGGTTCTGGAAGAGGATGTTTGGATCGGCGCCAATACCGTGGTGGCGGCCGGGGTGTTGCATGCCACGCTCATAGGCCGCGGTTCCCGTCTTGACAGCCATGTGCAGGTGGGGCATAACGTCCGCTTGGGTTCCGGAGCGGTAATGGCTTCCGGAGCCGGAATTGCGGGTTCCACGACTGTCGGTCCGGGATTGCAAATGGGTGGGGGTTCAGCCCTCGCCGGACATTTGACAATCGGATCGGGGGTGAGGGTAGCGGCCTTTTCCGCGGTGACCAAAAACATTCCCGACGGGATGACCCTGGCCGGATTTCCGGCCCGGCCCATTCGCGAATGGCGCCGCGAGAAAATCAATCGATCCGGTGGGAACGACCGATCAGGCGGCCCCGAATATCCATAGTGGTTATCGCTTCGGATTGATTGCTTAAGTCAGGGGCCGGCCGCATTTCCAAAATTCCGTTCCGGAGCCGGACTGCCGGAAATCTTCCCTCGACTTCCGATCTCGTGGCGCGAAGAGAGGTGACCTCGTCACCCAAATCGATGGAAATTTTATCGAAGTTGGCTCCTCCTGGATGGCCGCCCTGCCTGATGACGATGGTATTGTTCCTACCCGGATTCAAATTCAAGGTCATAGGCAATTCCGAGAAAACGGCGTATCCCCCCGTATTGGGGAGCACCAAGGTGTCGGGGACGTCGTTGACATAAAATACTTTGCGTATATTCGCCGCGTCGGTCGAATAGAGAAGAACCGCGGATTTTTCTCCGCCCAGACCTCCGTCGACATTTTCCAGTCTCACGGCCGCGCCTTCGCCATGCAGCCATCCCGCCGCCGCGCCGCCGGAGGCGGTTTCCGAATAGTAGATGCTCGCGCCGCCCTCCAGGGTTCCGGACTCGAACTCGGATTCGATCACACCGGCGATCCCCGGAAAAGCCAAGCCCAGAAGAATTCCCGAAAATAAGGATTTATTGCGTATCGACATAAGCCCCTCCATGAAAGTCCCCTTCAAAAAATCCGATGCTCATTTCAATCAATCACGGAAGAGCCGGCAGAGCAAGAAATTTCGCATCGCCGTTTTTCGTGAATTGGAAAGGATTCGAAAGCGGCGCCATGAGAAGATGCGGGGAGACGCCACGCGCCGGATCGGGAGCCGACACCAGGGTTCCCTTGGTCATGGAAAGGATGTCGGTACCATAATCTATGGCGATTTTGTCGATATTCAACCCATGAGGGTGGCCGTCCTGTCGAAAGGCGATGATATTTCCCTGCTTGGATTGCAACCGCACTTTGACGATAGTGTCCCGGAAAGCCCGGTAGCCTCCGGTATTCGGAAAGGTGATGACGGTGGTGTCTCCGTTGATATACAGAACCTTTTTAACGCTGTGGGCGTCGACTGCAAAGCGGATGGTCATGGATTTTTCGCCTCCCTCCCCGCCCAGAACGTTGGGGATGATGACTCCCGCGCCCTCCAAATGCATATATCCGGCGCAGGCACCTCCCGATGCAGGCTCCATGAAAACCGCCTTGGCGCCTCCTTCGAACAGGCCGGCTTCGGCCTCGTATTCGAGCGTAATCGCGCCGATCCCGGCTGCGGCTGCCAGCAACCAGAAGGCCGTCAGCATCGCAAGCAGCGACGATGTCCTTCTTGGATCCAGCATGTTCCCCCCCCTCCACAAGAATTCAAATAATTGCCGGATTCTCGGGAGGGCAACCACAATTCTACCTTGATAAGTCGGAGGTCGGATGCGGCAGGTTGTCTTGGAAGGCCGGGGAGTACATGGCGGAGGGATGGGCCGGTTGGTCCTGAAGCCGTCTTCGCTGTCGCCGCCCTGCCCGCGGTTATACTTGGCGGGAGCGGCGGATCCGATAGAGCCCCGACAATGGAAACGCTTCACCCGTACCGCCCGGAGCGCCACCCGGCTCGCTCATGAAAATATGAAGCTGGATACTCCGGAGCATTTGCTGGCAGTGCTGCTGCTGTATCCCGAAGCCCCCATCGATATTTTTTGCGAGGGCGACGAAATTCCCTTTATGGACGGCAGCGCCCTGCCTTTCCTGTCCGCCGTCAAATCGATGCTGGGCGGAGATGCCGGCAATCCCGGCCGGCAATTCGGCTGGAGGCAATATTCCTGCGATTTGCAATGGGAGCTATTTTGGGATGGCGGAAGCATGCGGGTGGCTCCGGCCCCAACGTTCCAGGTAAGTTACCTCCTGCGACGCGAAGGAATCGAACAGGCGGCGGAGCTTGATAATCCGGATCACTTCCAAGAGCGAATCGCGCCGGCCCGCAGTTTCCTTTTCCTGAGCGAGTGGGAAAACGCGGAATCGCATGCCGGCGGGCCGCGATGGAACGGAGCGGATTGGAACAGCGGGCTTCTGCTGGCGGAATCTCCGGAACGTTACGATAGATCACGTGAACAAGGTAGGCCGCCGGCCGAAGTGGCGGGAAGTTACCCCATGCTCAATGCGACGGAGTGGAGGGTTCCCGACGAATTGGCTTGCCATAAAATCCTGGATTTGTTGGGCGATTTGGCGCTGCTTGATCTTTCGCTTCCCCGTTTGCGCATCGAGGTGGTGAACGGAGGGCATTATCAGAACCACCAGCTTATCGCCCGTATACAGGCTTCCGTCTCCGCTTTTTGCTAAATTTTTCGAAAAGTCCCACCCTCAGAAAACAGAAGGTCTTCATGGATACTCCCGACGAAAAGACTCCGTCCTCCTCCCAACCCGTCCTCGACTATGCAGGCGTGCTGAAATTGCTGCCCCATCGTTACCCTTTCCTGTTCGTGGAAAAGGTGCTGAGCTTCGAGAAGGAGAAATCCATCGTAGGCCAGAAAAACGTGAGTTTCGGGGAGCCCTTTTTCGCGGGGCACTTTCCCGATGAACCCGTCATGCCGGGAGTGCTGCAAGTCGAGGCGCTGGCGCAGGTATCCTGTCTGCTCGTCTATCTCAGCTTCGGGGAGGAAGTGGCCGGCAAAAGGCCGGCTTTTACCGGAGTCGACGAAGCCCGCTTTCGCCGGCCCGTGAGACCGGGCGACGTGCTGATGCTGCATGCCGAAATGGACCGGTACAGGCGCGGTTTCGCCACCTTGCGCACCTGGGCCGAAGTCGACGGCGTTCGTTGCGCCGAAGCCATCATCAAAGCCGCGATGGTCTGACATGGGCGTTCATCCCACCGCGATTATCCATGCCTCGGTGGAGCTACCTTCCGATATAACCATAGGCCCCTACAGCATCGTGGAGGACGACGTCGAACTTTCCGAAGGCGTGCGAATAGGCGCCCATTGCCGGCTTTACCCCGGCACGCGGCTGGGCCGCGACGTGGAACTGTCGGACGGCGTGATAGTGGCGGGCAGGCCGCAGGATTTGAAATACCGCGGAGAAAGAACCCTGGTACGCATCGGGGAGGGAACCCGGTTGCGTGAATACGTCACAGTCCATCGCGGGACCCGCGAAAGCGGCTTGACCCGAATCGGCCGCAATTGCATGATAATGGCCTATGTCCATGTCGCCCACGATTGCCGCCTGGGCGACGGCGTAATTCTCTCCAATTCGGTGCAATTGGGCGGGCATGTGATTCTGGACGATCATGCGGTCGTTTCGGGCATGACGGGTATCAGCCAATTCATCCACGTGGGCAGGGGAAGTTTCATCGGAGGCGGCTTGCGAGTGGACCGGGATATTCCGCCCTGGTCCAAAGCCCTGGGGGAACCCTTGCGCTGGGCCGGCATCAATACCAAGGGATTGGCGAAGGACGCCTATACCGGGAGGGACGCCTTGGCGCTCCGCCGTTTTTATAAAGAATTGTACGCATCCGTCCGGGATGATTTCGTCGGGCGGTTACAGAGCGGGGCGGCGGATATTCCGCCGGTGCATCCGGAGATTGGGCGCGAGATGCTGGCTTATCTGGAGGCGCCCCGGAAGGGACTGGTTGCGCGAAAATGAGGGACGTAGCGGATACGTTACGCCTGGATCAAATCCCCTATATGCGGTTCCAACTCCCGACGTAGAATCGGCAGCAAATCCTTTTTCACCTTTTCGAAGCAGAACACCTGCCGGAACATCGAATGGCTTCGATGCGCCTCCGCTTTTTCCCGCACCCAGTCAGCCGCCGCGGATTGCCGTTTATCGTCGTCGCACCGCTCCTCTTCGAGCTTACGCTTGATAATGGTCGACTGTTGCGTCATGTACTGCCGCATGCAAAAAGGCATGTTGAATTGGATGATGAAAATTTTGATTACCAGGTCGAGAGCGCAAGGACCTTCCACCCGGTGGAACTCCTTTACGAACCCGATGAGCTTGTCCTGATGCTTGCGGAGAAAGGGAAGGATGGACGATTTGAGATCCTCCATCTCGCCGGCGGCATAGGCCTTTTCCAGTTGTTTCACCATATCGGAAGGCAAGACTCCACCTCACTGATATCGAGGGTTCGGATTTTTTCTCAAAATTAATTACAGGTCCCTGATTATACCAAGTGGGGGGAAAAACAGGGAGAAAAAATCCGCGATGGGTTTGAAAGGTCGAGAACGATGCCTTGGAGTTTTTCAGCCGGGCGCAGTATAAGCCCTTTCCGTTAGGCCCTCAATCAAGGCTGGAGCAGCACCTGAAACCGATGGCTTGGGATGAACTGTCCGGAGAGTGGGCGAAGCGCGTTCGGCAGGATGAGTTTTCGGATCCTGATTCCCAGTTTCCGCCGCGCAAAACGCGGTCGGGATACCCCGGTCCCCAGGTGGATGCAGTCCATTCGAATACGTTTCCCGACATGTCATAAACTCCTTGGGAACTGCGGCATGTGGCCATTTCTCCCGAGGTAAGGATGGTCCGCGATTGGGTATTGCAGGCGCCCGGAGAGTAGTCGTTTCCATAAGGGTAAAGCCTCGACTCGGCGCTTTGGCAGGCTACCTCCCATTCTTCCTCCCGGCATAACCGCTTTCCCCGGCTCGAACATAGCGCGGAAGCCTCCCGGTAATTTTTCTCCAGCACGGGCTGCTCCCCGTAGAGATTGGGATATTCGAAGTGGTCTATACAAAACGGTTTCACGGGGGACCTTCCACCTTCCTCCCCGGGTTTCGACAACAATTCGGATTTCCCGGGGGTGATTCTCGCCATGTCATTGCCGCATTTGCGATGGCGGGCGCTCAGGTTATCTTCCAACCTGCTCATCGATTCGGGAAGGATCCAGAAAATCAATTCTCCGATCGGACACCGGCAGGATTCCTGAAAAGACGCTTTGGCTATGCCCTCTTTGGTGGAAATGATTTCGGCGTAGAAGGAATATTGATCGTCGCTGAAATCGAGGCGGGAAACGAGGAGCAAATCCACGTTTCTTTCCGCCAACATTTCCACCGAGGGGAGAAGAGAATCCTGGGTATACAACTGGACGCGGTAATCGACGGGGAGGTCGACGATTTTCACGGAGCGGATTTTGGCCGCTTCCTTTCTCAAGATCTGGTAAAAGGTTTCCTGCGCGGCGGGTTCCAAATGACCACCTTGAACCGGTAGAATCGCCAGTTGGGCTTTGGCTGGGTTCCGGTACATTTTATAACGAAGAGCCCTTTCCGCACCCGTTTCGAGGGGTAGGGAAAGGGCGAATAAGGCCAAGAGGGGGTAGGCAAGCCAAGTTCGCATACCCCGTGATATTACAGCTATTCCGGCTTCAAATCACTTCTTTTGGACTTTCTTCTTGGGCGCCTTTTTTACGGCCTTGCCGGACGTTTTGGAAGCGCCTTTTTTGACGGCTTTTTTCACGACCTTTTTCACCGCTTTTTTAACCGGGGCTTTTTTCTTTCCCGGAGCCGCCTTGTGGGCGGATTTTTTGGCGGGAGCGACCTTGACCTTGGTTTTTCCGGCGCTCTTTTTAGCCGGCTTCCCCGCCGCCCGCTCTTCCAGCACTGCCTGAGCAGCCGCCAAGCGGGCAATGGGTACGCGATAAGGCGAGCAGCTGACATAGTCCAGGCCGAGGCGATGACAGAATTTCACCGAAGAGGGTTCGCCGCCATGTTCGCCGCAAATTCCGACTTTGAGCTTGGGATTTCCCGCGCGTCCTCTTTCCACGCCCATAGTAACCAGTTGGCCCACGCCCCGCTGATCCAGAACCTGGAACGGGTCATCCGGGAGAATCTTACTGTCGGTATAATGGCCCAGGAATACGCCGGCGTCGTCGCGGCTGTATCCGAAAGCCATCTGGGTGAGGTCGTTGGTGCCGAAGGAGAAAAAGTCGGCTTCTTCGCTGAGCTCGTCCGCTATCAGGGCGGCGCGCGGAATCTCGATCATGGTGCCGATGAGATGGTCGATGTTTTTGATACCGCGGTCGGCGCATACCTCAGAAATGACGCGCTTGGCGTTTTCCTTGAGGATGGAGAGTTCCTTGCGGGCTCCCACCAATGGAATCATGATTTCCGGAACGACCTTGACTCCCTTTTCCTTGACATTGATGGACGCCTCGATGATGGCGCGTACCTGCATGTCGTAGATTTCGGGATAGGTGATGCCTAGGCGGCAGCCGCGATGGCCCAACATGGGATTCATCTCATGAAGGCTGGCCACTTTTTGCTTGATGGTGTCTACGTTGACGCCCATGGTCCGGGCCATATCAGCCTGTTCGGCGTCGGTATGGGGCAGAAACTCATGCAGAGGAGGATCGAGAAGGCGCACCGTGACGGGATAGCCCTTCATGGCGATGAACAGGCCTTCGAAATCCGCACGTTGGATGGGCAGCAGCTTTTCCAAGGCGGCTTTGCGGCCGTCCACGTCTTTGGCGAGAATCATCTCCCGGAAAAAGGAAAGGCGATCGCCTTCGAAGAACATATGCTCGGTACGGCAAAGGCCGATGCCCTTGGCACCGAAGCCTACGGCCACTTCGGCGTCTTTGGGGACGTCCGCATTGGCGCGCACGCCGAGGCGCTTCACCTGATCCACCCATTCCATGAAAGTTCCGAATTCTCCGGACAGCGACGCGGGCATGGTATCGACTTTGCCCAGCATCACTTCGCCGGAGGTTCCGTTGATGGAGATCCAATCGCCTTCGATGATGGTATGACCGCCGACCTTGACGGTTTTGGCATGCGAGTCGATCACCAGAGTGGAGCAGCCGGCTACGCAGGTTTTACCCATGCCGCGGGCGACCACGGCCGCATGCGAGGTCATGCCTCCGCGGCCGGTCAAGATGCCGCGGGCGGAGATCATGCCTTCGATGTCTTCGGGAGAGGTTTCCTGGCGCACCAAAATGGTTTGGCGGCCTTCTTCCATCCATTTCACCGAATCCTTGGCGGTGAACACCACCTGGCCGGTGGCCGCGCCCGGCGAGGCCGGTAAACCGATGGCCACTACGTTCTTATCGGCGTTGGGGTCGAAGGAAGGATGCAGCAGGTGATTGAGGGAATTGGCATCCACCCGCATGATGGCTTCTTCCTTGGAAAGAACCTTTTCCTTTACCATGTCGACCGCGATTTTGACGGCGGCTGCGGCCGTGCGTTTGCCGTTACGGGTTTGAAGGATGTAAAGCTTGTTGTTCTCGATGGTGAACTCGATATCCTGCATATCGCGATAATGCGACTCGAGGGTTTTGAAGATGCGGATGAGCTCTTTATACGAGTTGGGCATGGCCTCTTCGAGGGAAATCTGATCCGGTTCGGTTTTGGCGGCGGATGCCACCGGTTGGGGCGTACGGATACCCGCCACCACGTCTTCGCCCTGGGCGTTTATCAGGTATTCGCCGTAGAGAAGCCGCTCGCCGGTCGAAGGGTTGCGCGTAAAGGCCACGCCGGTGGCGCAGTCGTCGCCGGCATTGCCGAATACCATGGCTTGCACGGTTACCGCCGTTCCCCACTCCTGGGGAATCTTGTTCATCTTGCGGTAAATGATGGCGCGTTCGCTCATCCAGGATTGGAATACGGCTCCCACGGCGCCCCAGAGTTGGTCGAGGGGGTTTTCCGGGAAAGGGCTGCCATGACGTTGCAAAGTGATTTGCTTGAATTCGGCGACCAGGTTCTTCAATTGCGAAGCGGTCAACTGTGTGTCTTCCTTGACGCCGACGCTCAGCTTGGTTTCTTCCAAAACCTTTTCAAAATGTTCCGTGTGTACGCCCAACACTACGTCGGCATACATCATTACGAATCGACGATAGGAATCGTAGGCGAAACGGGCATCGCCGGATACGGCGATGAGGCCTTCGATGGTTTCATCGTTGAGGCCCAGGTTGAGCACGGTGTCCATCATGCCGGGCATGGAGGCGCGGGCGCCCGAGCGCACGGAAACCAGCAGGGGATTCTTGCGGTCGCCGAATTTCTTGCCCAATTCTTTTTCGATGCGGTTCAGGTTTTGCAGAACCTGTTCCTTGACGCCGGTGGGATATTTGCCGTTGTTGGCGTAATAACCGGTGCAAACTTCAGTGGTTACCGTAAAACCCGGAGGCACGGGGAGGCCGATGGTGGCCATGTCCGCGAGATTGGCGCCTTTGCCGCCCAATAGTTCGCGCTGCCAGCCCTTGCCGTCCGACTTTCCTTTACCGAAGTAATACACGTATTTGGCGCCCTTGGCCATAAAGAATCTCCCTTCTAATCCGACTCTGTCTTTTTGGAAAAAGCTCAATTTAATCGAAGCGACAGGCACCCGGCAAGTTAACAGAGGAAATTTTTCGAACGGCGAAGCAAGAACCGCCTTAGACGGCCTTAATCAGTGTACTGGGATTCCAGGACAATGGGGTTCAGGAAAGGCTGAGGCGGAGAATGCCGGAATCACGCGGGTCGCGATTGAAGTTCGAGCGCGCTTCTCCGCGAATGGAACGGTTATACAGTTCCTTTTCGGTATTCCGGGCGCGAACGTAGAGAATCTCCTGCTCAAGCCTTCCGTGGGCGCTCAACCGCGTTTGGAAGGCTTGCAACAACTCGAGCAGGTTATGCCCGTAAAAGGATTGGGGATCCTGAGCCAGATGTTGGAGGGCTTTCTCCCTCAGTTTGGCCAGAGGACCCTCGGAGGCGAGAATCGGGTTTGAGTTTTTTGTGGCGAGGTAAACATGCACCGAGCCGCGGTGGAATTCCGGATGCACCTCCGAATCGATCAGGCAGGCTTCATTGCGGAGAATCTTGGGAAAAAGAAAGTCTTCTTCGCCTTGGATGAGAACCATGAATTCCTGGACAATGGCCTTGAAATCGCTTTGGATTTCGAGCAAATCCCTGTTTTCGGAAGAAGTGGGAATGGAGTGGATATCCAGGATATGGCTGATTTCGGGAATGTCATGCAGCATGAATTGTCTGTGATTATCAGTAAGAAAGTCACAAAGAAAATAAAGGGGAAGCCCCTCCCAATCGCTGTCTCCGGCCGGAATTTCCGTTTCTTCCAATTCCGTGAGGAAGCGGCCGCCGTCGACTTCGTAAGCCTGGAAAATAAATTCGAGACGCTTGTCCAAGTGGTTCCAGGGGCTGATGCCGCGCCTTTGCAGCAAATCCAGGAGCAAGGGACGGATTCTCAAGGCGGTTCGCAACGTAATGGTGGGAACTATCAGGTTTTTCATGGCAGCCGGGGCCTTCCTTGAAACCGCAAACGGAGGGGACGGAAGTAACCTATCGGAACATGTGCAAAAAAACACACAATTTTTTTGCCGCGCCGTTAAATCAGGTTCCTACGGGTGGTTTCGGGTCATAATAGGCCCCGGGAGGCGAATTTTTCCGGATTTCAGGGGTCGGGCAACCCCGAAAAAAGCTTCAGCGGACTT
>CAYNXV010000071.1:0-6483 GCA_964401245.1 uncultured Bifidobacteriales bacterium
TAGAGACGGAAATGGAATCCGTATCGGCAGCATTGGAACAAGGCCCCGACAGCCTCTTGTCCGAAGAAGCGCCCTGAAAACCTCTCATCGCCATCCCATTGGATAAAGCAACGTATCTGGCGCGCAGGCGGAAGCTGGCGGAGGAGACCGTACCCTTCAAAAGGGAAAAGACCTGTTATAAATGCCACTGGATTGAGGACTTGTGCTGGTGCGGCTTGATAAAGCCGTTCTCCACGGATATACGGTTCGTCCTCCTTATGCATCCCAAGGAGGCCAAACGGGAGAAGGCAGGCACCGGGAGAATATGCAATGCTACCTTGCTTAACTCCGAAATCATCGTCGGAGTCGATTTTACCGGTAACGCGCGGGTTAATGCCATCATCGCCGATCCCCAAAACCATTGCCTGGCGCTTTATCCCGGAGAAAAATCCCTCAACATTTCCACGGACGACGTTTCCACCCTGATAGCGCGCAAACAGTCGGGCAAAAAGCTGGTGGTGTTCCTGATTGACGGCACCTGGACCTGCGCCAAGAAAATGATGACCCTGTCCCGGAATATCCGCGAGCTTCCCAGGATTTCCTTTTCCGCTACGCGGGAATCGATTTTCGAGATCAAGCAGCAGCCGGCCGCCTATTGCCTGTCCACCCTCGAATCCATCCATCTTTTGCTATGCGAAGCGGACAGAAGGGGAGTGGAAAACCTGCCTGGAAGCCCGCAGGAAAACCTGATGCTGGTTTTCAAGGAGATGATTGACTTCATGCTGAAATGCGCCTCCGACCCCCACAAACAGGGCTACCGGAGGTCCGCGCGCGGATACACCCCCAAGGAAAAACGAAGTCCCCGTAGGAAAAGCAGTGGTCGCAGCATCATTCTCAAGGACTGACTCCGGGGAATTTCTGCTATCTTAAGGGTTCTCAACCGAAAGAGAATCTTGGAAAAAAAATTGTTCTCGGAATTACCCCTGTCGGAAGCCCAATTGGCGAATCTTGCCGACATGGGATACCGGCAAATGACCCCCATCCAGGCGCAATCCCTGCCTTTGGCATTGGAGGGCCGGGATTTGCTTGGGCAGGCCAAAACCGGCAGCGGTAAAACGGCGGCTTATGGAATCGCCCTTCTGCAAAAACTGGATTTGGAGGAACCGCGTACCCAATCTTTGATCATCTGCCCCACCCGCGAATTATGCGTCCAGGTTTCGCAGGAAATCCGCTTGCTGGCCCGCTACCGGCGCAATGTGAAGGTGGTGGCACTATATGGAGGCCAATCCCTGGCTTTGCAAAAAACCGCCCTTCAACAAGGCGCCCATGTCGTCGTCGGCACGCCTGGACGCATCAAGGATCATCTCTCCCGCGAAACCCTTACCCTGCAGGCCGTTCGTACCCTGGTATTGGATGAGGCCGACAGAATGTTGGAAATGGGATTCATGAACGACGTCATCGACATCGTCGCGGCCGCTCCCGAAACCAGGCAAACCCTGCTGTTCTCGGCCACTTATCCCGAGCATATCCAATCCTTGAGCGCGCGGTTTCAGAAGGAACCCTTGTTCGTTTCCATCGAAGCGAACGTGAATCATTCCGACATCGAACAGATCCTCTACGCCTGCGGCGAAACCCCCAAGGTCGAGTGCGCGGTTTCCCTGTTGTCGCGCTTTAATCCTCCATCGACGCTTATCTTCTGCAATACCAAGGCCGTCGTCAAGGAAGTCGCCGCCTACCTGCAGGCGCAAGGATTCAGCGTCGCCGCCTTGCATGGCGATCTTGAGCAAAGGGACAGGGAGAAAATCCTGATGCAGTTCAAGCATCTAGGCAGCCGGGTGCTGGTGGCCACCGATGTCGCGGCCAGGGGATTGGATATCGAGGAATTATCCGCCGTCATCAATTTCGAAGCGCCCCATGATTTGGAATCCTACATCCACCGCATAGGCCGCACCGGTCGCGCAGGGAAATCCGGCCGGGCCTATACGTTGTTCAACCCCTCCGAGAAGCGCAAAATCGACGCGATCCGGGACGCTCTCGGCGCCGCCATTCCCATCGAGGCCATCGCCGCGCAGGCAGGAACGCCCGGCAAGCCTCTACTGTCGCAAAAGGTCACGCTCTGTATCGCCGCCGGCCGGAAAAATAAAATCAGGGCCGGGGACATACTGGGCGCTCTTACCGGCGAGAACGGCATCGAGGGCGCTGCCGTCGGCAAGATTGACGTCATGGATTATGAAGCCTATGTCACGGTGGACGCGAAATCCGCCGACAAGGCGTACGCCCGGCTTCGGGATAATAAAATCAAAGGTCAAAAGTACAAAGTCAGAAGATAGGACCGGATAGCCTTATGTCGAATGGATCTCATATCCGCATTCCCGTTATCATCCTGTTGCTCATGAGCCTGGTTTGGCCGGGCGGAGCCGCGCGAGGTTTGAAGCCTGACGGCGGACTGGACCGCGACAAAATCAAACGCATGTATTACGAAGCCGAATTCGAGCCGGTGCGCGCGGCCTTGGAGGATTTTCTGGCGAGGAGGAACGCTCCTTCCCGAGAAGACCGCATTTTCGCTTTCAAATACCTGTCGGTGATTTATGCATCGAGCGAAGATACCCGGAATCGCGCCGAGAGTTATATGTATCAGTTGTTGCGCCTGGACCCTGACATCGACCTCATCGATCTGTATATTTCCGAAAACATCGAATCGATTTTCAACACGGTGAAGAACCGTTTCTCGCGCATGGAACAATTGGAACCGGGTCAAACCATTCCCCATGACGAAACCGCCTCCCAGGTCGCGGCATCTACCGGCTCCGCGCCGGTCTCGGGAACGGAAAACACCTCCGGCAATACCCCTGCCAAACACCCCTGGCTCTGGTATACGGCCGGAGGGGCCGGACTGGCGGCTTTGGTAGCGATTTATGCCCTTTCGGTAGACGATGATGAACCCGCGCCGGTTGAATCGATAAACATACCTTTGGAGTGAAAATGCATCTTCTTCTCCGCCCGCTGTCGCTCACGGGAATATGCTCCGCGCTTCTGTTTTGGGCTTGCAACTCGACCGACCCGGAACCCCGGCGCGTGCTGGAATTCGAACTCAAAAAAACCGACGATCAGCTGGCCGATAGTTTCAGCGTAGCCATCTATGCGCTTCCGCGCGGTACCGAACCTCTTAAGGTATACGACCGGATTGCCCGTCTCGATTCGGCGCGCCTTTCCCTGGAACTGGATGCGGACATGCCTGTGCGCTTTGAAGCCGATGTAACGGGATTCCGGAACGGCGCGCCCCTCTTCCTGAAGCGGGTGTTGGTCGAGGCCAATGCCTTCGTTTCCGCCCGCAATATCTCCCTCGACAGTCTGCCGCCCATGGATCCCGACAATGCCGTTCCCATAGCCGCGCCCGACACGCTGCGCATGCAGGAAGACGGAGAGCTGCTTTTTCCCGCCTCGGACCTTGTCAAAAACGACCGGGACGGGGACGATGATCCCCTGCGCGTAGAAAGCGTTTTCGGAGCTCTCCACGGAGAGGTGGCTCTCGTCGAAGGCAACATTACCTTCACTCCGCTGCCGGATTTTTTCGGCGAAGCGGGTTTCGAGTACCGGGTAACCGACGGCCGCGGCGGAAGGGCCACTACGAATGTGATCGTCCTGGTGTCGCCGGTGGCGGACCCGCCGGTTTTCGCTGCCTTGGCAGCGCAGACCATCGAAGAAGGAAAAACCCTGACCTTCACGGTCTCCGCCACCGATCCCGACGGAGATTCGCTGGTATACCGATTGGACTCTCCACCGGCCGGCGCCCAATTCGATTCCCTGACGGGCGCCTTCTCCTGGAAGCCCGACTTCGATCAGCAGGGGAATTACACTTTGACCTTCGAAGTACTCGACTCTTCCCATCCTCCCCTGAGCGACACCTTGGCCGTGGAGGTGGAGGTCATCGACTTCGCCCTGCCGGAAATCAACTTCAGCATCGCCTCCGCCTCGGGTACGGAAGGTTCTCCGGCCATCGTGACAGTCGCCTTGCAAGCCACTTCCGAGCGGGAGATAAAGGTGAGACTTGTTTCCGAGGACAGCACCTCCTCAGCCGGTCAGGATTACGTCGCCTTGGATACGCAATTGGTTTTCGTTCCCGGACAATTCTCCAAAGCCATATCCCTGCAGATTCATGACGATTCGCTCAACGAAGCGGATGAGCGCTTAAGGCTGGTACTGAAAGAACCTACCAATGCGACGATAGGAGTCATCGGCATTTTCGAATATGTCATTCTCGACAATGACCCCATTCCCGACGGGGTATGGTGCGTGGATTCGGCCGCGGCTCCCGGAGGCGACGGCAAGGGCTGGGGAAAAGCCTTCCGTAACGTGCAAGATGCCTTGACGGCCGCCGCCGCAGGCCAGGAAATCTGGGTGGCTGGAGGAACATACACGCCGGGAAATACCCGCACCTCCACCTTCAGGCTCAAGTCCGGCGTGGAAATTTACGGCGGATTCACCGGAGGCGAGACCAAACGCGATGCGCGCGATCCGGCCCGGCGCCTCACCGTGTTGAGCGGAGAAATCGGAAATTCGGGCCCGGATGATAACGTATATCATGTAGTGGTGGCCTGGCAGGCAACCGCAGCCGTTTTGGACGGATTCATAATAAGGAACGGCAACGCCGAGGGCGCGCCGCAAGTTACCGGCGTCACGGGTTTCGGAGCCCCCACGGGAGGTGGGGTTTACGCGGCGGGTCAAGGACTTACCCTGCGCAATTGCGTCTTCAGCGGTAACCGGGCGACTGCGGGCGGAGCTCTGTCGACGGACGGTAGTACGGTGGTGAATTGCGTATTCGACGGAAACACCGCCACCACTGACGGTGGCGCCGTTTCGGGCTCCCGCTGGCGCATCTATAATTCGGTATTCCACGACAATAAGGCCCAAAGGGGCGGATCCTTGCACCTGCAGCGCTACCAGAATACCTGGGATTCCGCATCCATCGTCCACTCCACCTTTTTCGGAAACGTGGCGTCCGGGGCCGGTGGCGCGCTTTACGCCCAGGAGAATGCACCCCTCGAAATCCGGGGAAGTTCCATGTGGGCCAACCAGGCCGGAACCGGGACGCAAATCTTTTTCAACGGCAATCACTCCCAAATTTCCGCCTGGGAATCGATGGTGCAGGACCGCTACGGCAACGGCGCGGTAAACAGCGAAAATACCTCCAACGTGCAATGGGAATCGGGCATAGTCGACATTGCGCTGGGGGGAAATCCCGGCTTTCTTTCGCAGGGAAATCCCACGGGAGCCGACGGTTTATGGAGAACCGAAGACGATGGACTGCAACTCGGTGGAGACAGCCCGCTTCTGGATAAAGTGACCCAATCCCCGCCTGCCGCGATAAACGGCGTCGATATACTCGGCGCTTCGCGCATCAAGGGGGCCAAAGCCGATATAGGCGCCTATGAGAGGTAGCAGAACCTTTCCATGAAATCCTTTTCTACCGATGTCGCGATTATCGGCGCAGGCCATAATGGTCTCGTAGCAGCCACGTTACTGGCCCGCCAAGGGCTCAAGGTGACGGTTTTCGAAGAAAAGGAATCCGTCGGCGGGGCCGCCAAAACGGAATACCCCTTTGCCAAGGCGCCGGGGCTGGGAATTTCCTCCGGAGCGTATTTGCTGGGAGTGATGCAACCCGAACTCATCGCCAAGCTGGGCGCAAACATTCCCCTCATTCGCCGCGACCCGCATTACTTCCTACCCACCACCGGAAGGGGTTATCTCCTTTTTGGATCCGACGAAGAGGGCATGCGCCGTCAGTTTCTGGATCACTTCTCCGAAAAGGATTGGCGGGGCCACCGGGAGCTCAGCCGCGAAATCGGCTGCCTGCGCGAAGATCTCGCTCCGAGCTGGCTTAAGGAACCCTTGTCCGTGCAAGCCACCGCGGAGCGCTATATAAGGCCCGCTCTCCGCCGAATCTTTCTCGATTTGGTAAGCCGTCCGGTGGAGGAGTATCTCCGCCGCTTCGGATTTCAAAGCGAGCTGCTCTTGGCCATGTACGCCGTCACCGATGGATTCTCCGGCCTAACCGGAAGCTTCGGCACCCCGCGAACCGGCATGAACTTTCTCGTGCACAACATGTGCCGATTGCCCGGGTCCGACGGCACGTGGATGGTGGTGGCCGGCGGCATGGGAAGCCTGACGCGGGAGTTGGCCCGGCTGGCTGCAGATGCAGGCGCCCGCATCGAAACCGAGGCCGTAGTCTCCGGTGTCTCCGTCCGGGAGAATCGGGTAACGTCCCTGTTGCTGGAGGATGGGCGTGAGATATCCACCCAGGCGGTTATAAGCAATTCCGATCCCTTTCGCTTGCGTGAATTGGTGGGAACGGAAAAATTTCCCGGGGATTTCAACGCGAAGCTGGACGGCTTCAAACGGATGGGTTCGACTCTTAAAGTGAATCTCGCTCTGGACCGGCTTCCCACTTTTTCCTGCCTTCCCCGAAACCGGGGTCAGCACAACGCCACCATCCACCTGTTGCCT
>CAYNXV010000071.1:6493-16455 GCA_964401245.1 uncultured Bifidobacteriales bacterium
AAGGCGACATTATCGGATGCATCCGCGCAGGTTATGAAAAGGCCATGAACGGGGAATTGGCCGACTTTCCCACCATCGAGTGGTATATCCACTCGCAAGCCGACCCGAGCCTCAAGGATGACAAGGGTCGCCATAACTCGGCGTTTTTCGTGCAATGGGTGCCCTACGCCATCAAAGGAAGTAGCTGGGAGGACGAGGAGGAAAAGTACGTACGCCATTTGCTGGGTATCGCCGACAGGTTCGCGCCGGGATTCAGCGACAGCGTCGTGGATACCTTCGTTTTGACGCCGCCGAAAATCGAAAGCCACTTCGGTATCCGTTACGGCCACATCCATCATGTCGACAACACCTTCGGATTCGATCGGAGAATGCCTTATGCCACGCCGATTGAAGGCCTCTATTCCTGCAGCGCCGGTTGTCATCCCGCGGGTTCGGTAATCGGCTCGGCGGGGCATAACGCGGCTATGCGCGTCATGGAAGACCTTTCTATAGTTTAGGAGGGGGAACGGTTTTTGTCCTGAGGCTTTTCGGGTCCCATGAACAACACCCATATCGGCAATCCCGCATGGGGAAGGCGGTAGATGACTTCAGGCAAGAAGGCAATCGCGCCGAAACTGAATATAGTGGTATCGTAGAAGTAGCCAAATCGCGCCAAGGCGGTCACCAAACCCCATGCCGCCGCGTATGCCAGGAAGGGACTCGCCCATCGGAACGGCAACAGCATGCCTGCCGCCACGGCGAAATCCAAGATTCCCGCCGCCAGAAGAAGTTTCATGGCCGTGGTTTCGGAAACACCCAGATTGATGATCACCATATCTATGAAATTACCTGGCACGGGGTAATACCCGATCGCATAGAGTCCATGGCCGATAAAGGTCAGAGCTATGGCGGCACGGGCCAGGCCGGACAAAAGCCGATGCGAGGCGAAGCGGGTGTGGAGAAGAATCAACAGGACAGGCGCCATCCATTGGGATGCGTATTCGACTATCTCCCCCCAACGCCAGAACTTCTCTATGCCGTATAGGATGGAGAGGAGGAAAAGGGAAAAGGTGCCGGCGCCGATCAGCACGGTTTTCCAAGCCCTCCAGGGACCCAAGGGAATTACGGCTAAAGCACAGACGGCATAGAGAATTCCGAAAGAACCGATGATATTCTGGATGGCGTTTTCGACTCCCGGATCCGAGGCATAAGCCTCCCAACTCATACCCAGGAGGCTTTGAACCCAGGGTTCGAGCAAACCCTGATTCCAGAAAAAAGCCCGGAAAGGAGGATCCCAGAAAAAATGCTGCCAAGCCCTACCGGCGAATACGCAGAAGCAAACCACAACCAGCAGTCGGAACGCCGCTTGCGAGGCGGAGATGGAAAACCATCGGCTTAACAAGCGAGTCGGCATAGCCGACTCGGGGGAAATCTTTGACATGGAATTGCTCAGGGGTTGACGCGCGCTACGAATGTCCTGCTTTTACCGTCCTTGGTTCCTACCTTCATATGATAGAGTCCGAAGGATACGTTGTTTCCAGCGGTATTGCGGCCATTCCATTCCATGGCTCCATTCGCATGGGATTCCGCACCCAGGGTCCGGACCAATTCCCCGTTCAAATTATAGATGCGGACTTGGGCGCCCTCGGGAAGATCCAGGAACCGGATCGCATCCCCGCGCGAGCGGAAAATCTGGTCGGTGGAAATCCGCATTTTATTCAACCCGGCAATAAGCAGGGGGCTTTCGTTACGAACACCTACAACCACGGGCGGTTTCAACCCGGAATTGAAGGTTACCACCGCGCCAGCGGCCGGTGTGAATACATCGAGCTTGCTGGGATAGCCAAAGGGATTCGCGTCGGAAACCGTGCCGACCTCGTCCACGTTGTCCACCTTTACTTTTCGATGCGTCATTTTTTCGAGGGATACGTGAATCCAGTTGAATTGATTGAAGGATCCGCCGCTGCGGGTCCAGGATCTGGCCCTGTTATAGGTACGCAGGGGCGCGCCCCAGGTTCCTTCTCCGGTATAAACCGTTCCCGTCGCATCGTCGCGGATATAACCGGCTTCGCTTCCGGTAGCCGTGGAAGGACGCAAAGGCCATGTCGTCTTGGCGACATGGGCATGGGATTCTATCGCCAAATTCACTTTGAATTTATGAAAAATACCCGCCCAGTTATTGTATAAGATGGCTTGATCCCCTTTACCGGATTCGTGGGGACGGATGGGATGATGGTACTGGACTATTTTGTACACCCTGTTGTTATTAGCATCCAAGTCTTGGGTCAGCCAGGCGGTTTGGTCTCCGGCTACCGATATTTCGGTATTCAGAGTGTATAGACGCAGCAGCTTACCGCCGACATCCATGGCCCAATATACGTTGTTCGGCGTATCGAACATGTTTTGAATCATGGCATTGCTGTTTTCATGGTTCCCGCGAGCGGCCACGATGGGATACATTCTGCCGTCGGCGCTACGGGTCTGCTGCCAATCGTCCCACCATTCCTCCCATTCGATGTTTCTGTTGGGATCGTTGATCATATCGCCGCCGAAAAGCACGCACAGC
The DNA here is from genome assembly GCA_964401245.1 of uncultured Bifidobacteriales bacterium. Taxonomy (GTDB): domain Bacteria; phylum Fibrobacterota; class Fibrobacteria; order UBA11236; family UBA11236; genus JBGTHM01. The sequence continues at coordinate 9,039 of CAYNXV010000071.1, forward strand.
GGGCGAAGTTTACCGACCATGCGATTGGCCTTCTGCCTGGGCGTTCGATTGTTACGGGAATCACCGCCGGCCACTATGGTGAAATCGGTGCTGGAGTCGGCGGGAGCGGTTTTGAACCACATGCGCGTGCTGACCCCATCGTTGTCGCGTATAACGAAGTAATAATTGGAGTTCGGCGTCAGTCCCGAAAGGCGGGCGAACTTGTGGGACATCCCGCTTTGAGAGGCGGACCGATCCACGGTTTTACTGTGCGGATAGGAGGCGTGGTTGGTGCCTTTGTCCTCGGGACCGTAATACACCACGGCATCGGCTCCCGACTTTTGCACCCAACCAATCACCGCGGTGGTCATCGGATTATCCCGCCACAACACGCGATATTTATCGGTGGCGGCTCCGGCTTCCATCAAGGCGCCCAGCACCAAGACCGAGAGAAAAACATTAGTTATCCGTTGCATCATTTTCTCCTTATGCAGCTGGCGGAAGGGTACCTCCCAATTTGTTCCTAATCTACGGCTAAAAAGTCACTAGATCAATCGGAATTACATGGGTATCCCCTACTTTTAAGGCCTAATTAAGGCGTTTCCGGCAGGAACGTGCAAAACACCATTTTAAATTTAGTTTTTTTAGCTTTACCCTTTTGTTACCCCTCTGAATAAGGATTTTCCATGTTCATAGTCACCAACCGTGAAGTAGTTGAAAACCGCACCGGCATAGACGCATTCCTACACTATTGTAATACCAACGGCCCCAATGAACTCCGCCTGGCCGAGGCCACCCGGTCCGGAAGCAAATGGAAAGTCAACATTCTCCCCGATCGAATTCCGGACACCATGGCCAAGGAAGTGGGGTTGGTACCTGATATCGACCCGGTAACGAAAAAGCCTCTGCCCATCTTCGCGAGCCGATACGCAGCCCGCAAAATCCTGGCGAGAATGAATCCGGCGGCTTCGGGAGGCCGCGGCAAGGGGAAAAACCTGCTCTTCTTCGTACACGGGTTCAACAACGACATAAAGGCCGTGCTGGATCGCGCGGAGCGTTTCGAAAAAAACTACGGTGTAGAAGTCATCACCTTTTCATGGCCCGCCGACGGCGGGGGAGCCAAAGGCGTGCTCAGCTACAAAAGCGACAAGCGCGACGCGCTGGCATCCACGGGCGCGCTGGATCGGTGCTTCGGGCGCCTGCACGAATATCTCCACGAGATTCACGCGGAACATGTGCGGAAAATGGAAGCCGAAGCGAATAAGCGTTTCCCCGAAGACGCCGAAAAATGGGACAGATTCTTCACCGCCCAAGCGGAACGGTGGTGCCCTTTCAGCGTCAATCTGCTGTTGCACAGCATGGGCAATTATCTCTACAAGCATCTTTTGAAATCGTCCGTTTACCGCGGGAACCTGCTCATTTTCGACAACATCGTGCTGGCCGCCGCGGACACCAACAACAAGGATCACGATGATTGGGTAGACCGCATTCCCTGTCGGGGCCGCCTGTTCGTCACTATAAACGAGAAGGACAACGCCCTTTTGGCCTCACGCATGAAAATGGGAGAACAACAGGACGCCCGTCTGGGCCATTATCCCTATCGGCTCAATTCCAAGCGCGCTATGTACGTCGATTTCACCAATGAAGCCCATGTCGGCGACTCGCACGCCTACTTCGAGGGAGGAGCACTGAAGAATAAATCCGTGCGCGAGTTTTTCGAGGAAGCCTTGAACGGAAAATCGGTGGAGGAAAAACTGCGGGCGCATTACGACCCGGCGCGGAATATCTATCGGTTCCGGTAAGGCGGGTTGGAGATAATGGCACTTTCTGCTGGGGGCGCCATATTTTACGGTTTTTGGTCCGAATAGCACATATTTTTCATTTTTTGAAGGTTTAAATCTACAAATTCTATCCTTTTTGTAGATTTAAACCTTCAAATTAGCTATAACTTGAGGATTTGGGATTTTTGCCTGATGATACCCAGAAAGCTGGAAACAATCATTTCCTCCCGCCTTTTTCAGGGAAAAGCCATCCTGGTGCTGGGACCCAGGCAGGTGGGTAAAACCACCTTGATGCGTAGCTTGGTGAGCAGTAAGCAAAAGCACATATGGTTGAATGGTGACGAATCGGGAATAAGGAACCGATTGGCTGATGCCTCGGCCGCATTGTGGGAAGTGATAGTGGGTGATGCGAAAATCATCGTTATCGACGAAGCCCAGCGGATTCCCAATATCGGACTGTCATTGAAAATACTCATTGATACGATACCGGAAATACAGATTCTGGTGACGGGCAGTTCGGCGTTGGATCTCGCCGACTCCATGCAGGAACCGCTTACCGGGCGCAAATTCGAATATTGTCTTTATCCGCTCAGCTTCGAAGAGTTGGTGGAATATTCGGGATTCCTGGACGAGGAACAAAAGTTGGAGCAGCGTCTACTCTACGGCTATTATCCTGATGTAGTGAAAAATCCAGGAAACGCCTTGGAAATATTACAGAATTTGAGCAACAGCTACCTTTATAAAGACATTCTCATGTTAGGAGGCATCAAAAAACCGGTTTATCTTCAGAAAATTCTGGAAGCATTGGCTTTGCAACTTGGAAACGAGGTCAGCTATCGCGAAGTAGGCATGCTGGTAGATTTGGATCCCACCACGGTCGAGCGCTACATCGACCTTTTGGAAAAGGTATACGTCATCTTTCGTCTACCATCTTTAAGCCGTAACCGCCGCAATGAAATCAAGCGGGGACGAAAAATCTATTTCCATGACTGCGGAATTCGCAATGCCGTGTTAAACTCATTTTCCCCTCTCGCCTTGCGATCGGATGCCGGTCCCATATGGGAAAACTTCTGCATTGTGGAGCGACTGAAAAAATCCCAGTATCATCTACGAAACCCCAACCGATATTTTTGGCGCACATTAGCCCAACAAGAAATCGATTACGTGGAGGAGGTTGACGGAAAAATGCTGGCATTCGAGTTCAAGTGGAACCCCAAGGCCAAAGTGCGGGCACCAAAGAATTTTCTGGAATCCTATCCGGGCAGCACCTTCCGAGTGATTACGCCTGAAAATTTTGGGGAATGGATGCTTGAAAAAGTGAGTTTGTGACTTTAAAAGTTTAGCCTCCCGGCCCGCATCGTCATACAGCGCTATCGGGGTTCCCAGATGATCGGTGAGGATGAAATATGTAAGAAGCCGGGAGGGGGAACAGCCGAAGCGAAATTTCTTCCGCGTCGGCTGTTCCAGCCTATTTGATTACGGCGAAAACACGGGTTCCAATGGGATTAATATCGGCGGGTCTTTAATAATGATGACCGGGGGTTTGGTCGAATTGTAGATTCCCAATACCTCCGTTGCATTCAACGTCCGATCATAGAACCTCACTTCATCAAGCGCGCCCTGCCAGAAATTACCGGCGAAATACCCGAAGGTTATTTGGGAAATGTCGCCCGTAATGGTGCCTGTATGGGAAGTGCTTTCCTGAAGAACACCATTCAAATAGGCCCGGATGGTGAATCCGTCATAGGTTCCGGCGAAATGCACCCAATTCGTGGTGGTTATAGCGGCTTTTGCGCTGCTGGTACCGGGTACACTGATGGCCATACCTACCGAAGCGCCGTTCATGAATATTCCGATCCCCCCCTCTGGAGCTCTCATAAAGTATCGGAGTCCTGTTGGACTGGCCGGCAGCTTCACCCATAACGATACCGTCAGGTTCTTACCGGTGTCAAAGGTCGTTCTTCCCGAAGTGCGGGCGGAATCGTTTACGCCGTCGAAATTGAGGGCCTTCGACGCCGCTCCAAGTCGATCGGTAGTGAAAGTCGCTCCGCTTAAAGTCACGGAATTGGAATTGACACCCTCGTTCTTCCCGTCGCCGTCGAATTTGAACCAGGTTATCGGACCCATTACTATCGTCACGCCGGCGGATCCCGTCGCCGACCAATTTCCGGCCGAATCCCTTTCCTGAACATACAGGGTATGCAGGCCATCGGCCAAATCCGAAGTCGGAGCGAACTCGACCGCATTGGATTCTATAGCTCCCGAACTCAATAGGGTGTCGTTCAGCTTGTAGCGGAAATTGCCGTTGCCGCCGCCGCCCGAAGTCCATTTCCAAACCGGCCTGACGTTTCGAAACGGACTGGCGGGAGCGGTAACTACGGGTTTCGCGGGTGGCACGTCGTCTATGCGCGTAATGGCAAGGGAATAAGTGAGTTTGGTTTCGCCGTCCGCCGCGGTGACTTCGATTTCCGACTCGTTCAACCCCATGGCCAAATCGATGGCGGCGGAGGAAACTCCCGAAGTAATCGATTCACCGTCCAATCGCAAAGTCGCGCCCGAATCGCGGGCAACCGCCTTCACCTTGATGGAGCTTACCGCCTCGCCGACGGTAACCCGGTATTTCAGGGAGTCGGGGTTAAAATCCGGTTTGGCATCGCCGGAGGTGAACTCCAAGGATGAGAGCGCCGCATCGTCGGAGAGGCGAATCACTTTTATTTCATAATTCCGGCTTTTTCCATTTTCGGCCTTCACGGCCAGCGCGATGGGGATTTCGGTTTCGTTCACGTCCAAGGTAACGGATTCGAAACTCCCCGAATTAACGTTATTGCCGTTGAGGGAGAGCGATGCCGTGGGTTCAGCCACCGTGGCCTTTACGCCCAGCTCTTTGTCGGAAGCCTTCACTGCAACCGTGTACTTGAGATTGTCAGGAGAAAACCCGGGTTGCAAGGTCCCTTTGGATACCTGTAAGCCTATCAAAGCGTTGTTTTGAGAAGCGTCCAACCTGACCACGCCTACCTCATAAGTGGCCTTGGTTTCGTTCTCGGCGGTAACTTCTACGATCAGCATGGTCACGCCCAGCGACAGGGGTATGGAAACGCTGTTTTTGTCGGGTTCCAAAGCGGAGGTATTCAATTTCAACGATCCGTTGCCCTTAGCCTTCACGGTAGTCGTGCCCACACCCAATGGAGCCTTGCAGGCATAGGACTTGACGGAGGGGCTGAACGCCGGTACCAGATCGCAAGCCGAGATCGACAGGGAGAGAAGCCGTGCCTCATCCGAAGCCGTGGTATCGATGGGATTCGTAACGGTGGTATCGATGGGATCCGTCACGTCCGGGTCTTTGACCAGAACCACCGTGTCGTTCACTCCCTTTTCCCCGTTGAATTTCCGGTCTTCGATTTTGACCGCTTCTCCGTCAATGTACCCGGTGACTACTACATGCACGGTGTTGCCTTCGTAATCCTTGGCCGGCAGCTTTTTCAAATCGTCTTCCGATTCGATGGGGCCGTGGAAAAGGGTGGCGATCAGGTTTCCCTCGTTGTCCCGCAATTCCACCAGCACGCTGTCATAGGCCAACCAAGTGGAATCCACTTCGACGTCCATGACCGTTTCGCCTTCGCTGGGAAAATGGCAGGCGGCGAAAGCGAAAGCCAGCGCGAAACAGGCTATCGATACGAGAGAGTAAAGAAATCTGTTATTGTGGAACGACATACGTCTTGTCCTCCGGAGGTTCTTCGGTCGAAAGCATATAGGCGGTGACACCCACCGTTACGAGGGCCGCGCTGCCCGCCAGCCAATAATACTTGGCGCTGGAATTCTTCTTTCCGGATCCCCCGGCCTTTTTGGCTTGAGGAGCGGGCGAAGGGTTACCTTCGGCGGCGGACAAGGCTTGAGGCGATTCGGAAGCGGCATTCTCCGAGGCATCGTTGCGTACCTGGAATTCCTTGCGCACCCTATCGAAAATACGGTAGATTTCATCGCTGACATACATGTCCACCAATTCCGCCGAAGGCATCATCTTCAACAAATCGTGCATGTATTTCTGACCCAATTCGCGGGTGGCGGGATTGGCGGTATAGACCACGGAAAGATGCTTGGCAATGGTGAGGCTGTCGTGGCGGGAATAGGTTTTATTGGCGGCTTGAAACTCTTTGATGAGTCGTACGACTTCCTCGAAGTTGCCCTCATTATACTGGTTGCGAAGCGTTTCGTGCGGCAAGCCGCCGGCGACATCGGGCGCCGACCATGCGAGGGGAGCGACGGCAACCATCAATACGGACAGAATTCGGATAAATCGAGACATGGCGGCCCTTTCGTATTGGCATTTGGCGGCCCAAGGAAATCAAGGGAATGACGGGTAAATCTAATTTGTACCTCCGGGATAGGCAATGCGCCGGCATCCCATCCGGCAAGGTATCTTGGAGGTTTTTGCGCTCCCTCGGAGCCCGCCGGGTTTGGTTTTCCCTGACACGTTCAAATGGTTAATTTCCCAGGATACCGATGTTCTTAAGCAGCCAACCTTCCCTGGAGAAAGATGTTTCCGCTCAAAGACGAAAATCCGACTTTCAAAAGATCCCTGGCCACATTCTCCCTCATCGGATTGAATGTCGCCTCTTGGATTCTGGTGCAGGGATTGGGGAGCGAAGCCGCTCTCGCCCAAAGCGTGTGCGAATATGGAGCCATTCCCGGGGAGTTGCTCGGAACGGTACCGGGAGGGGTTCAGGTGCCGATTTCCGAGCGCTTCGCCTGTGAAATCGACGCCCAACCCGCATGGTACACCTTGGTAACATCCATGTTCATGCATGGAGGATGGTTCCATATCATCAGCAATATGTGGTTTTTGTTTATTTTCGGCGACAATGTCGAGGATTCCATGGGGCGATTCCGATTCGTGGTTTTTTATCTCTTATGCGGATTGGCGGCGGTGGGAGCGCAGCTTATTTTCAGCATGGACAGCCCGGTGCCCATGGTGGGAGCATCCGGCGCCATTGGAGGCGTTCTCGGCGCCTACTTGATCCTATATCCCCGCACTCCCGTGCACCTGCTGGTTTTTTTGGGATTCTACGTCACCCGGATTGTGGTTCCGGCTTATGTCATGTTGGGATATTGGTTCGTATTGCAGGTTTTCGGGGCGATTCCGACTATAGGAGGGCAAACCGGCGGTGTCGCCTTCTGGGCCCATATCGGAGGATTCGTGGCGGGAGTGGCGCTGGTATTTCTATTTCGAAACCAGCGGCGGGTCGAGCAACATCGCAGGCTTATCCGGCCGCGCGAGTGGTGACCTCCTCAATGGGATATATTGCGAAAGCCATCCGTTTGCCTTAAGTTTCGTCGCGGATTCGCGCAAAGTGATCCGTATTCCGCCAGATAGGCCGAAGCCATGGCCGCCGAATTGAAAGAACCCGCCCGCCTACGCGCGCGCTCCGCATATTTTCTCCGTAAATCGCTCCGCCTTATCAGGATTTCGAGCAATTCCCGGAAGGCTTCGGGATCACGGGGATCGGCATACAGCGCCGCTTCGCCCCATACCTCGCGAAAACTGGGAATGTCTCCCAGTACCAACGAGCATCCGGATAGCGCGGCTTCCAGAACGGAAAGACCAAAGGGTTCGTACAAAGCGGGATAAGCGTAAATGGAAGCCCGCGAAAAAGCCTCGC
>CAYNXV010000072.1:0-16320 GCA_964401245.1 uncultured Bifidobacteriales bacterium
TGTTCGTGCAAATGTCCGAAGGCGCAACCTTTTCGGTGGTTCCCTTCATCAATCCCAAATCGCTGGGCAGCGTGACCGGCATTGTGGGCGCAGGCGGCAATTTCGGGGCGGTATGTGCGGGCTTCCTGTTCCGGGCCGAGAGTATCACCTGGCCTCAGGCCTTATTCATACTGGGAGTGCTGGTTACCGCTTGCTCGCTGTTGACTTTGCTTATCAACTTTAAGCCCGAAGGGGATACGGACCAAACCGAGGAAAGGGAACCGAACTCGAACCTGGAAAACCCCGGAATCAGGGAAGAGCCGATTCTTCAACCCGCATAGAGTCCGGCGGCAAACCGACCCCCTCCTTTAACGGACTTTTAAATCCACTTTTCCGTTCAAATTACCGCCCCTTTGGGGTTCGGCACGGTATTCGCTTGACATCTTCCATCATCAGTCAGTTCCCGTTAGAGGGAAGAAGGAGATTACAATGCGAATCCGATTGTTCGTAATAGGTGTTCTGTTCGGTGCCCTAGTAGTTTTAGGGGAAGGCAATAAAACCGATGGAAAGATGACTTTCAATCTGGAAGAGGGAAAGAAGATTTTTGAGATGAATTGTATTGCGTGTCATGGGGCTACAGGAAACGGTGACACGCCGGCAACCGCGTCAATGAACCCAAAACCAAAGGATTTATCGGATGCAGCGTACGTGAAAACCCGCCCGGTGGAAACCCTTCGTCGTATCATAACCGAGGGTGGAGCCAGTGAAGGCCTATCGCCCATGATGATTGGATGGGGTGCAATGTTGACGCCGGATAAGGTTGAGGATGTATTGCAATATCTCCTGACATTCAGCAAGCAGTCTTCACCCGCCAAATAGACATCCAAGAAACGGCAGGAATTGTCGAGCGCCCTCCAACGAGTTTGCCATTCTGACGGAATGGCAACGCAATTCCTTGCCAATTAAACAAATGCCATAAATAGACCCGATTGGTGTCAACTTGACGATTACTTGAATCAATGGGGAAAAACAAGCCGTATTCAAATCAGTTTCATGCAATTGAAATTGGCATACAACTTGCTTGCTGATATTAATCATGAACAGCGCGCTGAAAAAGAAAAATTTCGACGTCGATGAATTCAACCAACGATGGTTGAAGGCGAGAATTTCTGCGTTATCGGAACTTGATGCCAACGTCCAGGATTTGGATCCAAATAATCCTGAACCAACCTCATCTCAAGAATCTGATTTGATAGACCGGTTACTTTCTCCTGACGCCTCCCGCGAACCAGTTGAGGTTGAAGAAACCAAGGATATCCTGCTACGAAGGGTATTCGATAATAGCCGCAAGCTCGCAATGAGCTTATCCAAACATCTCGGTATGACATTTGAGGTAAAAGATTTTCAGGGTCTTTTGACGGCTTCCGGAATTCCATGCGCCCAGGGTCAATGGAGTTCGCGCGCAAATGCAAGAATCATAAATCGCAAGGGCTGTGATTTTTGCGTAACTTCGGGTTCCATTGCTTGTGACTATTGGCGCGAAGCACTGGATGGGCTTGTCATGGGTTTGGGTGAAAAGGAGAGATTTGTACGTCACGCATCAATACGTCACGGTGATGAAGAATGTGTCGACGTCTTTTACCTGGAAACCAATAATAGCATAGATGAAAGCTTTGCTTGGGGTCCGGTTCCCGAACATATGGCGTTGGATATTATGGAGATCTCCGCCTATTTCAAATATAAGAACGACGTGGATATTTATATAAAGGGGTTTCGCGAAGGCATTTTATACTTCCAATTTGAATCTTCCACAGATAGCCTTTGCGGCAATACGAATACAATCATGTCGAAGTTTTATGGCCAGGTAAGGGAGAAGTTCCCCGGGCTTCAACTGATGGATGTGACTCCACAAGCGGTATTGGGAACGGAAGCGGGTTGAAATATGACGATAATGGGGAGAAGGGATTTTTTATTCGGCGCCTTCATCTCCAAAACCGGGCGGCGGGAGATGCCGGTTGAAAAGAGTCCCACTTTCAGCATTGGAAAAATAGCGGATTTTCCGGTTGGAGAAACCAAATCCTTTCCCCTGCATGCAATGGTGGTTGAATCCTTGGCCGAGGGGCTGAGGGCCCGGTCTTTGGAGAATGACGGCTGCTGTTATGCCGTCAAGACGAATCAAATTGGAGAACTCCTGGTTAGCCGCGATGAGTTATGGCCGGAGAATATGATTTACTCAATTCTGAAAAACGAGGCGGTTTGCCTAACTAAGCCTTTGGAGGAAAACTCATGAGCGATGATATGAAATATGGAATGGACCGCCGCAGTTTCCTCCAAAGACTGGCAGTCGTGGGCGGCACGCTCGCCGCCGCCAATTGGGCGAAAGCGACGCCTTTAAGGTATTTCAAGCCGACAAGTGTCGCTAATCCATTGGCTCAGTACCCGGACAGGGATTGGGAGTCGGTGTACCGGAATATATTCGCACACGATTCGGAATTCGTATTTCTATGCGCTCCGAACGATACGCATAATTGCCTGCTGAAGGCTTTCGTCAAAAACGGCGTTGTGCAAAGAATAGGTCCCAGTTATGGTTACGGGAAGGCCACGGACCTTTACGGCAACAAGAGCTCGCATCGTTGGGATCCGAGAATCTGCCAAAAAGGCCTATCCCTCGTGCGCCGATTCTATGGGGATAGAAGGGTAAAGGCGCCGATGATTCGCCGCGGGTTCAAGGCTTGGGCCGACGCGGGCTACCCTCGTGACCGGGAAACGGGTAAGCCGGACGTCAAATATTTCCAACGCGGCAAGGACAAGTGGCTGAGGCTATCCTGGGATGACGCTTATGCGTATGCCGCCAAAACCATGCACAACATCGCGGAAACCTATTCCGGTAAGCCGGGCGAAAAGCTTTTGCAGGCGCAGAATTACCAGCCCGAGATGATCCAGGCGATGAAGGGTGCGGGCACCCAGACTTTGAAGCTTCGCGGCGGCATGGCGTTCCTGGGCGCCGCCCGGATTTTCGGTCTCTATCGTTTCAGCAACATGCTCGCCTTGATGGACGATAAAATCCGCGGTGTCGGCCCGGAAAAGGCTCTTGGAGGCCGTGGCTGGGACTCTTACTCATGGCATACGGATTTGCCTCCGGGTCATCCCATGGTTACGGGTCAGCAAACCAACGATTTCGATCTTTTCTCCACGGAATACTCGAACCTCATCATCGCCTGGGGAATGAATTGGATAACCACGAAAATGCCGGACTCGCACTGGCTGACGGAAGCGCGCCTGAAGGGGGCGAAAACCGTGGCGGTGACGGTGGAGTACAGCGCCACGGCGTCGAAAATGGATGACGCCATGGTGATTCGTCCCGGAACGGACCCCGCATTCGCCTTGGGGTTGAGCCAACATATCATCGCCAAAAAGTTGTATGACCAGGATTTCGTGGAAAACAAAACGGACTTCCCCTTTCTGGTTCGCATCGACACCTTGCAACCGCTTCGTCCGGAGGAAATCATCAAAGGATACCAGGAACCGGAGCTCAAGTCCGTCCGGTTCATGAAAGAAGGCGAAAAGCCCGTGGACGGCAATGAACAACAGAATCAATTCGTTCCCGAGTCCATGCGCTCCGACTTCAAGCCCTTTGTCATATACGACCGCAAAAGCAAAAAATTCGTGGCCATAACCCGCGACGACTATGGCGACCATGCCAAAAAGCTGCAAGTATCCCCCGATTTGAACCACAACCGCAAGATAAAGCTGCTCGATGGAACCCGGGTGAAGGTACGCACCGTTTTCAGTCTGACGGAGGAATATCTCAATAAAAACATGAAACCCGACCAGGTCGCCCGGATAACGGGTTGCCCGGAATCCGGAATCATCAGCCTGGCCGAGCAAATCGCTGCGAACAGGGAAAAAACCCTTTTCGTCTGCGGCATGGGCCCCAATCAGTTCTTCAATGCCGATCTCAAGGACCGCGCCATATTCATGGTGGCCGCCTTGACGAGAAACATCGGTTTTCCCGGCGGAAACGTAGGCAGTTACGCGGGAAATTACCGGGTCGCGCTGATTGGCGGCGAACCGGTTTACGCCGCGGAAGACCCGTTCAATCTCACTTTGGAAAAAGGCGGAAAGCCGAAAGTAAAAAGCTATACCAAATATGAATCGCTCCATTATTTCAACTATGGCGACCGAGCTCTCAAGGTGGGCGATAAAATGTTTACCGGAGACAGCCATATGCCCACTCCGACCAAGGCGATGTGGTTGAACAATTCGAATTCGGTCATCGGCAATATCAAGTGGCATTACGATGTCGTCAACAACACCCTTCCGAAATTGGAGTTTATCGCCTATGCGGATTGGTGGTGGACCGGATCCTGCGAATACTCCGACCTGGTGTTCGGATGCGATTCATGGGCTGAATTCAAGCAGGTCGACATGTGCGGGTCCTGCACCAACCCATTCCTCACGGTATTTCCGAGAACTCCGATGGCGAGGGTGTTCGACACGCGCGGAGACATTGAAATCATAGCCGGAGTGGCCAAAGCCCTGTCCAAGGTGACGGGCGACAAGCGCATGACGGATATGTGGAAGTTCGTGGAAAAGGACGATGTTTCGGAATACCTCCAGCGCATCATCAACGCTTCCGGCACGCTTAAGGGTTATAAAATCTCCGAATTGGAGGATAAGGCGAAGCAGGGTATCCCGGCCTTGATGAATACCCGGACTTACCCGCGCATCTCCTCGTATGAACAAGCGAAATCGGAACAACCCTGGCATACGAAATCGGGACGGCTCGAGTTCTACCGTCCGGAATCGCAATTCATAGATGGCGGCGAAAACATGGTGATTTACCGCGAACCCGTCGATTCGACGCCTCATGAACCGAATGTGATTGTCGGCATGAAACATGACGCCACGAGGGTAAAAAGTCCCAAGGACTATGGCTTTGACCAGAAGGATCTCAGTTCGGAAACCCGTCAAGCCCGCAATGTGGTCATGACAACCGATCAGATGATGAAAAGCAGCCATCCCTTGAAGCTGTTGAATTATGCCCATATCTACCATACTCCCAAATACCGGCATGGCGCGCATTCGACCCCCGTCGACACGGACATCAATGCCGTCTGGTTCGGCCCGTTCGGCGACGTTTACCGGAATGACAAACGCATGCCGTCGGTGGTAGAGGGGTATGTGGACATCAATCCCCTGGATGCCAAGGCGTTGAATATAGAAGACGGCGACTATGTCTATATCGACGCCGACCCCGACGATCGCCCGTTCCGCGGATTCAAGCCGGGCACCCAGGAATACAAGGTGGCCAGGGTCATGCTCAGGGCGCGGTATTATCCGGGAACGCCCCGGGGGGTAACGCGCACGTGGCATAACATGTACGGCGCGACTTTCGGAAGCGTGAAAGGCCACGAAGAGAGGGCGGATGGATTGGCCAAATCCCCGGAAACCAATTACCAGTCGATGTATCGCTACGGCTCCCATCAAAGCGCCACCCGGGCCTGGCTGCGGCCCACGCAAATGACCGATACCCTGGTTCACAAAACCATGTTTGGGCAGGGAATCCAGAAGGGATTCGCTGCGGATATCCATTGTCCCACCGGTGCGCCTCGCGAAGCCTTCGTCAAAATCACCAAGGCGGAAGATGGCGGCATGCATGCCAAAGGAAAGTGGAGACCCGCCGAGCTGGGTTTCCGACCGACCTACGAAAACAAGGCCATGAAAGAATACTTGAACGGTCATTTCATGAAGAAAAAGGGGTAACTCATGGCAAAGGTTAAGAATTGGCACTTGCAGCGTGACATGGCGTATCCCTTCGAGGAACATCGCCCCAAGCGCCAATGGTCGATCATTTTCGATTTGAACAAATGCATCGCCTGCCAGACCTGCTCGCTTGCCTGCAAGACGACCTGGACCAGCGGCAAGGGGCAGGAGTACATGTTCTGGAACAACGTGGAAACGAAACCCTACGGTTCCTATCCCTTGGCCTGGGATGTGAACGTACTGGAAAAATTGGGACAGCAGGCCTGGAAGGCGAAGGAGCCCTATTACGGAAAAACCATTTTCGAAGCCGCCAAGCCGAATGAAGTCGTAGCCCATTTCAATCCCAAAGACGAAGACTGGATGTATCCCAACAACGGAGAGGACGATTGTGCGGGAAACGTCTCGCACGGGGATCACATTTCCCTTCCTCATGACAAATGGTTCTTCTACCTGCCCAGAACCTGCGCCCACTGTACCTATCCCGCCTGTTTGGCCGCGTGTCCGCGCAAGGCCATCTATAAAAGAGACGAGGATGGAATCGTCCTGATCGATCAATCCCGTTGCAAGGGTTATGGGGAATGCGTGAAGGCCTGTCCTTATAAAAAGGCGATGTACAATACCCATACCCGGGTCAGCGAAAAATGCATCGGCTGCTATCCCGCGGTCGAAAAAGGCTATCAACCCATGTGCGTGCAGAATTGCATCGGGAAAATCCGCGTGATGGGTTTCGTTAATCCGCCCTGGAACATCCGCGAGGAGAATCCCATCGACTATCTGATCCACAAGAAGGAACTGGCGTTGCCCTACTACCCCCAGTTGGGGCTGGAGCCGAATATCTATTACATCCCGCCCATTCATGCCGACCGCGATTACCTCCTGCAGATGTTCGGTCCCAAGGTCGACCAGGCCATTGAGAATTACAAAAACCTGAAGAATGATCCTGTCGCTCAGGGGTTGATGGTTCTCATCGGGAGTTCGGACCGCATTCTGCACAGCTTCAAAGTGAAGGACGGCATCGCCTTCGGCTATGATGAGAAGGGCGATGAAATCGTCCGGGTACCGGTGACGGAACCTCTCCTCGAGCGAGCGCCATTCGACGATAATATCAAGGCGGCAAGAAATAACACACCTTAAGGAGTCGGAATGAATCCGGTAAAGACGTTTTTTACGACATCGATCGCGCTGGCTTGTTTCATGACGGCCGGCGCCGCGGAATATTCCGTTCGCAAGGTCAACGTTGATCTATCCAAGGTGCCGCAGGCGGACGCGGATTACTGGCAAGGCGTTCCCGTCGCCGAAGTGACCTTGATGGCCCAGATGATGGTCAATCCCAAGCCGGAAAAGGCCGAAACCGAAAAGGTAAAAGTGCAGATAGTTCACAACGGGAAATACATCGCCTATCGCCTGCGCTGGAGCGCCGAGGAAAAATCCGCGGCCGGCAGAACAGGTGAGTTTTCAGATGCCGTAGCGCTGCAATTCCCCGTTTTGAGCAATGCGAACCCTCCCCCGGTATTCATGGGCGCAGCGAAAAATCCGGTACATTTGTTCCATTGGCGCGCCCAATACCAGCATGATGAGGAGCATGGGATTAAAACCGTCAAGGACATCTATCCGAATCTGACTTCGGATATCTATCCCAATGAATTTCCGGACCGCGGCAATTTGAAGCCCGCAACCGCAAAGGAAACCGATCTTTTCTCCGCCGGAAAAGCGGCGGGCAATCCGCAGGCCAGTCCGAAAAAGGCCGTGGATGAATTGATGGCGGAAGGGTTTGGAAGCACGGCCGTCACCCAAGGCGGCAATTCCACGGGTCGAGGCCAATGGAATGACGGCGAATGGGTCGTTGTGATATCCCGGGCGCTCAAATGCCCGGGCGGATCGAATCTGGAAGTGGGCAAGTCCTCCTTTTACAGCGTGGCCGTATGGCAGGGAACTGCCGGAGAAGTGGGTGGTAGAAAATCCCTTTCCATGGCATGGACACCCTTCAAAATCGAGGATAAATGATATGGATAACAATCCCGCCCCTTTCGTATTGGCTTCCGTTTTGACATCCTATCCCATGGATTACGTTTCCGGAAATATCCCTATTCTCCTGGAAGACGAAAGCCTGGATCTCCCGGAAGGATTGCGGACTTTGATCCAGGAAAAAACCTCCCAGGAGCATATCCAGGATCTCCAATCGGAGTACATTTCCATATTCGATAATGGACGGGAATCCAATCCCATTTATGAAACCGAATACGATCGCCGCAGGGCGATGGCGAAAGGAAATGAGTTGAGCGATATCGCCGGTTTTTACCAGGCATTCGGCTTCGAATTGGATTCCTCACTCGAAGGCATGGAAATGCTGGACCATGTGGGGATAGAACTGGAGTTCTACGCGCTCATGCTGATGAAGGAGTTGCATTTGTCGGAAGCGAATGACGCGCAGGGAGTGGAGATTGTGCTGGACGCCAGGAAAAAATTCCTGCAAGCCCATTTGGGACGTTTTGTCGGGGCTATCAGCCGTCGGCCGGGAGTGACCGGCAGCGAGTTTTACGGCCGGGTCTTCAATTGGTGCGCCCAATTGATCAGCGACGAATGCAGTCGGTTGAATCTTGAGGTGGTACCCGCGGATTGGATTGATGGGGAAGCAATCCAGGACGAGGTCATGAATTGCAATGTGGGGGGTAAGCCGATGGGAGGGAGGGCGGTTTAACGGCCTTAGTCGATACGAAGGAATTCGCGAAGCGCCAGAACGAATGTATTTCCACGATGGCTGGAACGGGATAATTTGAACAAGGCATAACGTTGGATCTCGGGCAACCCCGCCCATACCTGAGGCTCAAGATGCAGCTTCGCATCCAAACAAGCCTTCCGGACGGTTTCGGGAGGAGGGACCTTACCGGACCACTCTTCGGGTTCGCAGGGGGGCAATATGGCGGGCGCCTCGCTTCCCTGCCCACATAAGTCGGCCAGGTGTAAAAGGCGGCTGCGGAACTCTTCCCGTTCCGCGCCGGTGTCGATGGCTGCCGCCGATAGATTGAATCTTTTCTGAACCGGCATTTTCTGCCAGGTATCCAATTTCAGGTGAATTCCGCACAGGTCCAGACGGTAACGCATGGACATGGGGATAAAATGGAGGTCTTCCCGATAGTCGCTTTCGAATCCGAATACGATAAGATTGGCTGGGTATTGCAAGCACCACTCCATGGATTTTAAGATGAATCAACGATCCTACTGCAAAATCCGGGCGAGAATTTCCACTGGCCATGCATTCCGCGTAATGGGCCGATTCATGTAAAACCCTGCAAACTTCGTCGACACCGCCATGCCATTTTCACCCCTATTTTGTCCAACTGACAAATACACCCTGCCAAACTGACAGCTTCTGTCCGAGATTGTCAGGAACTGTTTGGGAAAAGGCTGAATGGGTCGGTCCCCGGCTTCCTGTATACAATAACCGGCCCATGAAGGATGGTATGTCATTTGCTCATTCCTAATCAGATGCTCGACCTATCCCCCCTTATCTCCGTTCGTAAAGCGGACCAGCTATTGGAATGCCTGCGATTGCCCTTTCCTACCGAATCCGTTGCTCTGGATATGGCCGCCGGCAGAATATTACGGGAACCCATCCGCGCCGATAGGGCCTACCCTCCCATGGACCGCGTTTGCATGGACGGCATCGCCATTCCCTACCGGTGGTGGGCAGAAGGGATTCGCTCCTTTTCCGTGGCGGGCATTGTCAGGGCTGGCGAGGCGCCCGGGGCTGAGCTCCCGGAAGCATCCTGCCTGGAAGTCATGACGGGAGCGGTTTGCCCCGATGGCTGCGATACCGTAATCCCCTATGAAGACATCAACCTCGCCAACGAAGTTGCGGAACCCAAGGCCGGGACGAACATTCGACCGGCTCAGAATATCCACCGCAGAGGGTCCGATTGTGTCGAGGGCCAGGTGCTGGTCCCCGAAGGAAGGCGATTGAATGCCGCCGACATCGCCGTAGCGGCGTCGGTGGGCATGTCCCGTCTATTGGTGACACGACTCCCCCGCGTCAGCGTAGTTTCCACCGGAGACGAGTTGGTCGATACCGATGCGGATCCCGCTCCCTGGCAGCTTCGCCAATCCAATGGGCATGGCCTGAATGCCATGCTGGTGGGACTGGCCGACGTCCGTTTTGAAAAGTCACGGGACGATGTCGGTGAATTGGCATCCGTATTGGGAAGGTGCCTGGAAGAATCGGATATGTTGCTGGTATCAGGAGGTGTCTCCGCCGGGAAATTTGATTTCGTGCCCCAGGTTTTGGAAGCGCTGGGAGTTGAGCCGATTATTAAAAAAGTGGCGCTGCGGCCCGGAAAGCCCCTTTGGGTCGGAAAAAGCCTGGATGGAAAACCGGTTTTCGGCTTGCCCGGAAACCCGGTGTCCTGTCTCGTCTGTGCCCGACGTTTCGTCATCCCTCTGCTCTGGGCGAAGTTGGGATTGAAACCGTTACCCATGCCGGTAAAAATAAAGTTGGGAGAAGTTGCGCACACACACGGCAAACTGACGCTTTTCCAACCCGCCTACCTCAAGTCGATTGACCAAACAGAAGTGGTGGCGGTACCGAAGCGCATGAATGGTTCGGGCGATTTCGGGGGCCTGGGAACCACAGACGGTTTTCTGGAATTGGAGAACCGCTCCGAGGCTTATTCCGCCGGGGAAACGGTCTCCTTTTACAGCTGGGAATCGTGAAGGTGGCTGCTTGAGAAGGATGGCAAAATGACGAAGTTGGTGGATTCCATCGGCAGGACCATGCGTAAATTGCGGGTATCGCTCACCGATGCCTGTAATTACCGGTGTTTCTATTGCATGCCGCAAACACCCGCGTTTACACCGCGGAAGGATTTGCTCCGGCCCGCGGAATACAAATCGATTTGTTCCACACTGGTCGACCTGGGAATAGAGGAATTGCGGGTTACCGGCGGTGAGCCCACGGTCCGACCGGAATTCCGGGAAATCATCATGGCCCTGAGCGGAATCGGAGCCAAGCGGCTGAGCCTCACCAGCAACGGACAGCTTTTGTCGAGTCATCTGGATTTTCTGTGGGACCATGGCTGGAATCATCTGAACATCAGTCTGGACAGCCTGGATCCCGGAAAATTCGAACGCATTACCGGCGGCGGGGATTTCCGAGCGGTGATGGAATGCATAGAGAGTGCCGTTGCCATGGGATTCACGCTCAAGATCAACGCCGTGGTGTTCAAAGGCGTGAACGATGACGAACTGACCGGCTTCGCTCACTGGTCGGCGAAGACGGGCCTCGAAACCCGTTTTCTTGAGTTCATGAAAATCGGACCGGAGTACGGCACTCATTGGCGCCGATTCATGTGCGCGGATGACATGATAGCCAAACTCTGCGAAACCATGGACCTGTATTCCGTTCCGGTCCCGGAGGATTCCACGGCCATCGTCTATACTTCGGATCAGGGAGCGAAGCTGGGCTTCATCGCGTCGGAGTCGAAACCCTTTTGCGGCAACTGCTCCCGACTTCGCCTATCCGCCACCGGAAAATTGCGGGCCTGCCTGATGAGCCCACAGGGCCTCTCCATAAGGTATGCGAGTCCCGGCGCCTATCCCGCCCTATTGGAGCAGGTCATGGAAATGAAGCCGCTGGGCCGATTGGACCATGTGGAACAACCCATGCACGCAGTGGGAGGATGACTATGCAAAGTTTGACGCATATCCGTGACGGCGTGCCAACCATGGTGGACGTGAGCGGAAAGCAACCTTCACGGCGCATGGCCAGGGCCGAAGCATCGGTCTTGCTCCCCCGAGAAGTACGTGAAAAATTCGAGGGGAATGATATTCACAGCCCTAAAGGCCCCGTATTCCAGACAGCTATTCTCGCCGGTATCATGGCAGCCAAGCGGACCGGGGATTTGATTCCCCTTTGCCATCCCCTGTCATTGGACGACTGCAAGATTGCGATTGCCCTGAAAGGCGATCGCGCCCATGTCGAGTGCGAAGTTTTGACTACGAGCCGCACGGGAGTGGAAATGGAAGCTCTTTTGGGAGCCAGTGTCGCGGCCCTTACCCTTTACGACATGTGCAAAGCGATTTCACCGGAAATCGTCATAGAAAAAATACAGTTGCTGGAAAAGACGGGGGGCAAGCGTGATTTCCGCAGAGTCGAATGAGCCGGCACCATTGTACGGCCTGCTGCTGGTAGGCGGCCGCAGTAAACGGATGGGAAGTGACAAGAGCGCGTTGCATTATCATGGGTCGGTGCCGCATGCCCGATACCTGGCCGAAATATTGGATAGCCGATGCGAAAAAGTATTCTACTCCTGTCGCCCAGACCAAGGCGAGGACAGCCTCTTCACCGATCGTCCCCGCATCCACGATGCCTTTCCGGGTTGGGGTCCTCTGGGAGGAATCCTTTCCGCCCTACAATCCCACCCACAAGCGGCTTTCCTGGTTGTCGCCTGCGACCTGCCCTTCTTGAAGCCGGTAGACCTGGATCTATTACTCAAAATGCGCGACCCATCCCGGGCCGCAACCGCATTCGACAACCAAGTTCGGAAACACCCCGAACCCCTTTGTGCAATTTATGAGCCATCCTTCCGGGAAGCCGCGCTGCAACTCGCCCGCGATGGACTTCTGTGCCCAACCAAGATACTCCAGCGAATAAACGTCCGCCTCATCACCCCTGAAAGCTTGGATTTTCTGGAAAATGCCAATCACCCCGAAGATTATGTACGCGCCCGAACTCTCTTATCGGGGAAATTGCAAGGAGCGATATGATGGATACTCTCAGCGATCGTATTTCTGTTACGGTCGAATATTTTGCGCTTTTCCGGACATGCGCCCAAAAGAAGGAGGAAATTCAATTTGTGGCGCCGGGTGATTTGTCCACACTATATGGTCAACTGCGGGCACAATACCGATTTCCCTTGGAGCGTCATAGCGTACACGTAGCTGTGAACGATGAATATGCATCTTGGGATACCGTTCTCCGGTCAGGGGATCGAGTGGTGTTCATTCCGCCGGTATCGGGAGGTTGATTATTTTCCAACTTACGCGAAACCCAATCAACGTGGCGGTACTACGAGCCTTATTGCTGGATTCCGGCAGCGGCGGATTCGTCTCCTTCGAGGGGTGGGTGCGTAATCGGCATTTGGGCCGCCAAGTGCTCAGGCTCGAATATGAAGCATACGAAACCCTTGCGATTTCGGAAGGGCAACGCATCCTGGAAAAATTGCGCGTGGAGTTCGGTCTCTCTGGCATCATGTGCATCCACCGCACAGGCATACTGGAGGTGGGAGAGGTGGCCGTTTGTGTCGCCGCGGCCGCCGAGCACCGACGGGAATGCTTTGAGGCGGTTTCCCAAGCCATGTCCATCATCAAGCAGAAAGTGCCCATATGGAAACGGGAACTTTACGCCGACGGTGGGGATGCTTGGGTGCAATGTGATCATGATACTGCCGTAGCCTAGGCAATACGATGCTCCCCCTCATCGTCCTCTTCCTTTTGACGGCTCTCACTTATGCCAGTGTCGGGTTTGGAGGAGGTTCGTCGTATCTTGCCCTGATGGCCCTTTGGAACTGGGAGCCGCACCAGATGGTCGTAATGGCACTGGTGTGCAACCTCATCGTCGTGGGCCAGGGCAGCATGATATTCCAAGCGCGCGGTCTGTTAACGCGAAGGACAAGTGTTCCCTTCCTCATGGCCTCGCTCCCCATGGCTTTGGTGGGCGGGTTGTGGAGGATTCCTTTTGGGCTTTGGCACCTCTTACTGGGTACGAGCCTGGTCCTGGCCGCGAGTATTTTGCTCATTCCCACCGATTCCAAGGGCAAGGAATTCACTTCCGTTTCCTCCCTACGCCTTTGGAGTTATGGAATCCCCCTGGGCGGCTGCTTGGGACTGCTGTCCGGAATAGTCGGCATCGGAGGAGGTATTTTCCTGGCCCCCCTGCTGTATTTTTTGAAAATCGGAAATGGGAAGGAAATCGCCGCGTTGGCCAGTTTATTCATCCTGTGCAACTCTGGTCAAACTCTTAAAGCGGGTTTGCCGGAGTTCACCGGCTCACACTTGATGATGTTGGGGGCCGTTTTGGTTGGAGGTCAAATCGGAAGCAGGATGGGAGTCTCCGTTTTTTCCTTCCGAACCATTCGCGTGGTAACTGCGGTGCTGATCCTGGTGGCCGGGGTGCGGATCCTAAGTTCGATCTGAATGAATTCCTTGGTAAAAGCATACGATGCAGAGTCAACTACTCTGCGCAGTTACCACATTTTGATAATTCGATGACTGGAAACGATACCCTTGTTATCGGCAATATTTAAAATATACGTGCCGATAGGATGATTATCCAATGGTAGAATCATGCTGCTCCGGTAATGTCCATCCCATGATTTAAGAAGCTTCCCTTGCGTATTTAAAAGTTTAACTTCTGCAATTGGCGCGCCCATGGACTCAATTCTAATCAATCCATTTGGCAAGTTATGGTAAATCATCGGTTTGGAATTGAGCATGCCGTTCGAAAATTTTCCCATCGACTTTTTCGCCGTAACAGGATTTGGATCTTTTTCCTGCCTGGAAACGATAGGGACAAATCCGATTTCCATTCCTGCCGGAGGTTTCACGAAGAGACCCTTATCCAAACCAACGAGGGCGCCGTTGGATGGATTCTCGAGATAATCATCCGTGTGACGCCAATGCTTGTGAATGAGTTCGACTCTTTTTTGAAGGTTCTGCCTCATTTGTTCAGGCAGTTTCGCATAGATAATAGCGGGCTGATCGATGAATCGATACCAGTAATAGGTAACCTTGCTACCATCTCCCAACTGTGCGGTGAAGGGTCCGGCGGAAGGTCCGGGGACTTTCCAAGGCCCCGTTGGATCCTGGAATTGGCAGTCCGGTTCGAGCGGCGTCAGATAAGGAACATGCTCTGGCCTTGGCGTTATCGCCGGCGTTTTGGTTAATAGACCGGAAGCGGAGGGTACGGCCGACTTGGATACGGGCTGCCAACGACTACTGTCATCAAGTCTGTAGAACTCAGGCATTACGAAGCTGCCATTTACTTGTTTAACCACTCCGGTGTTCCACTCGAAACCGGCCGCTTTTCTATCGTCAGTTTGAAATTGCTTCACAAAAGCGCCCATATTTATAACGCCTTTTATGTCACTGCTTCTGGATTCGATGGATTCATCCACTTTTGGATTGACATTAAAGCGTTTATCGCCGGAGCCGGCGGATTGAAACTTGGTTGATGCAACGGGTCCACCCTTGAACCAAGCGTCGACCTCGTCCCATTTGGCAATTCTGGTGTACACTTTTATGTCTCTGAGAAGCTCAGAACGGGTGCTGGTGGTCGCCGGATATGCCAGAGGTAAAATTCTGGCATAAGCTTGGCCGGAGCTGTCTTTTCCGATAAGGGCGGGAGTATCCGCATGCTCAATGGCGAAAGCGTTCCTGGCCGACGGCCTGGCGTCCAGGAATAGCCCTTCCAAAGCCGGTTCATTGAGAACCGTCTCCGTCCAGAAGGTGGGAACGATAAATGCTACAGGGCCTTTGAAATTGGACGCGTTCATAAACAAAGTCCAATTTTGATTACCCGTAGCGAATTTAACGCCATGGGTTTCCGGCAGCACATCGGTCAAGGGCAGGGGATGATACCCGTATCCGAGGAATTTCCCGATAGCCCCTTGTTCCATATTCAATCCATCGGGCGGCCAAAGCAAATTGGAAGCCAGTTGAGCGGCCCCATACTTCCCGCCCGGCACGCTCCAATCCCTTTGGCCATTGGGAAATCTTTTACCGCTGCCCGCACCCGGCCCATTTGCCCATTGCCGGAAATTAAATGCCACCCCACCCATGATGAACTTGGGGGTCTCGGTCGCAAAGCGAGTATCTTTCCACCAACCCAAGCCTCCTTCAATGGTATTGTAAAATTTCTCCGGTTCATTTCCGGTTCTTTCGGGAGATAACCAGGTACTGGCCACACCCGATTGAAAACTCTGAGGTCCGGGATATTGCAGCACGAGCGGCCAAACTCCTGCGTAAAAGGAATAACCCGCGCCATAGCGGTCTGGAGTGAGATTTTCCCTTCCATAATAATTGAAACCATGAAAAAGTGCGTTCTCATGAGACATCAAATCGTTACAGGTAAAACCCACGAAAAGGACTGCTGCACAAAAATGGAATAAGGTTCTCCTTCTTATGTATAACAGAAAATAGGCGATTTTATTTTCCATTCCAATCCTCACTTATTATTGAAGAGGTAGAGTACATCGAATTATTCACTAACAATTTACAGTATCGATTTATCCATTCTGATTCCACTACCCTGGGTAGTTACCAGATTTTGGTAATTCGATGATTGGAAATAATGCCCTTGTTATCGGCGATATTCAGAATATAGGTGCCGATAGGATAATTCTCCAATTGCACAGTCATGCTGGTTCCGTAATCTCCGTCCCATGATTTAAGCGGTTTCCCTTGCAGATCCAAAAGTCGGACTCCTGCGATAGGCGCCCCCTTGGACTCGATTCTAATCAACCCATTTTGCAAGTTATGGTAAATCATCGGTTTGGAGTTAAGCATGCCGTCTGAAAATTTTCC
>CAYNXV010000073.1:0-16228 GCA_964401245.1 uncultured Bifidobacteriales bacterium
CCTTGGGTTTAGGGAAGTATTGGAAACCCTTCGACAACATTCCCCTGGGCCTCGACCTGCAGGTGGAATTATCGCGGGTTTTTTTGGGCACCCTTCGGCCGGGTGACGATCCCTATGAGGTGAGCAAAACGCGCTTGCGCTTCGGCGCGTTGTTGTTCCATCCCTTCGAATAAAGTCCACTCTCCATAAAAGGACGGATTCCGGGCCCGCCGGTTTTTCAATGCCCCCGGGCCAGCGCCGCCTTGTGCACCCGGTCCACCCCCACGACGAAAGCGGCTTCGCGCAGGCTCAGCTTATGCATAAGAGCCAGCCGCAAGACTTCGGAGTAGGCTTCCGACAAATGCCGTTCCAGTTCCATATGATGCTCGGTTTTCTCCCACTGATGCACCTGGATGTTCTGGGCCCATTCGAAATAGGAAGCGATGACGCCTCCGGCATTGCAAAGAATGTCGGGAACCACCACCACTCCCCGATCGTGGAGATATTCATCGGCTTCGGGAGTTACCGGGCCGTTGGCGCCTTCCAGCACGTAACGCGCTTTGATATGGGACATATTGCCGGCATGAATGACATTGCCCAAGGCGGCCGGTACCAATATGTCGCAAGCGCAGGCGAGGATTTCGGAGGCTTCGGAGGCCTTGGAAGTGGAAGCGGGTTTATCCGCGTCGGGAAACCCCGCCACGCCTCCGGAATTCTGGACATACAGCATGAGTTTGGCGATATCCAGACCGGATTCCTGGAATAACATGCCCGTGGCGTCGGCCACCGCCACGATACGCGCGCCCATATTGCTCATATGCAGGGCCGCGTAACTGCCCACATTTCCGAAACCCTGGATGGCCACGGTTTTTTGGCGAATATCCTCGCCCGCCTCTTCCATTACCCGGCGGGCCACCATGGCGACGCCGAGCCCCGTCGCGTCCAGCCGCCCCGGAGTGCCTCCGAGAGGAATGGGTTTACCGGTTACGATGGCGGGAGTGTAGCCGTGCAGCAAACCGTAGGCGTCCATCATCCAACCCATCACCTGGGGATTGGTTCCCATGTCGGGAGCCATGATATCCTTGTAGGGACCGACCATGTTCTTAAGGCTGTGCATGAATCGGCGCGTCAAGGTCTGCAATTCACGCATCGAAAGCGAACGGGGATCCACCGCGATGCCGCCCTTGGCTCCTCCGAAGGGGATATCCACCAGGGCGCATTTCCAGGTCATCAAAGAAGCGAGCGATCGTACCTCGTCCAAATCCACCTGGGGATGATAGCGCACACCCCCCTTGTAGGGCCCGCGCACGCCGTTATGCTGCACCCGGTAGCCTTCGAACAGGCGTAGGTCCCCCTTGTCGTCCACCATGGGAAGCGCCACCTTCACTTCGCGCCAAGGGGTGGTCAAAAGTCTCCGGTAGCTTTCCTTGATTTCCAGGATGTCGGCGGCTTTGAGTACGCGCGCATTCACCGCCGCATACGGATTTAGTTTGGGATTGGCATGGCCGTCAGGGGAGGCGGAACCGCTGGGATGAGCCGAAACCGGGTTTGAATTAGGATTGGATTGGATCATTTTTCAACCTTCCTGGTTCTTGTTTCCATTATACCAAGTGGAAAGGCTCGAATGTGCAAATGCGTTTTCGTTCCGGGCGATTACGGGCCGGTAAAAAACGGGTTTATCGACGTCCAGGATAGGCGGCGGGCACGAACCGACGCGAAAGCGGATCAAGTTTGGCATAGGAACGCATCCAGAAATTCGCCGCCCTTTCGTCGCGTAATTCCGCCGCCAAAAGCATCTCCTCCAAAATCGCAACTTGATGTCCGGTCAAAGCCTTTTCGACTTCCGGCCAACCCGGAGCGGAGCGGGCGATGATTTGGCGCGCCGATTGCCGGTTCGCAAGGGAGGAATCGGAAAGCGCGAAAACCAGCCGCTGCCAATCCGGAACTTTTTCCTGCTGGGCCAGGGCCCATAATCTTTGGTGGAGCTCGCGTTCCCGGGTTTTTTCGATACCCGCCAGCAGCAGGGGAATATGTTCAGCCCGGGGATAAGCTCCGAGACTACGGGTCGCATTGCGGCGCACCTCTTCGTCGGAGGCATGCAAATAGGCGCGCGCCACCGCCGCGAAGGCGGTGTCGCCCAGGCGCGATCCGATATAGAGCAGTTGGGCTTTAAGGCTGTCGGAAACCTGCGGCAACGCCTTTTCCAAATGGCGGCGCGGCGCGGGGTTTCCCCCGGAGTCGGATAGGACGGTGAACAGCTCGCGCACATAATGTTTTTGCCGCGCCGTCTGCTCCGTCAACCTGTGTTTGAGCAAATAGGCGAGCGCGCCCTCGTTCTCCCGGATCAACGCTTGACGGCACGAATCCCGCGCCGCCTCGAAACGGGGCTCGCCCGTGGCCGCGACTATGAACAGCGAATCGAAGCGGCTGAGCGCAACGGGCACCTGCGCATTCGCGGAAGAAGGAGCGAGCAATAGCAACGTGGCGCCGAAAATGAATGAAATAAACGTGACCGCCATGCGTGTCCTCCTCCCGCTAATTATCCGAACCGGCGGCGCTTTTCCTGCGTCCGGCCCGGTCCAACCCCAAACCGTTGCCTTTGACCTTGCCGCCGAAAACACGCCAGCCGCGCCCGTTGGGAAGCGAGGAAGAGTAATGGTCGTCTCCCTCCCCGTCGAAGAAAAAACCGAAGCTCCCCTTATCGCGTCGCCAATCGGCATGCCCCAAGGTCATGGTAGGGTTGAGCCCCAAATAAGCGTCCTTGCCCGTTCCGTCGAACAGGATGCCGATGCCGTTGGCGCTGCCCGCTCCCATGCTCATATCGGTGGCTACATAACTGTCGTCGCCTTCGCCGTCGTACAGGACTCCCAAACCCAAATCGTGCCCGCAACCCTGGCTCACCCCTTTGGAGAACCGATGATCGTCTCCCGTTTCGTCCCACGCTATCCCCACGGCCATATGTACTCCGGCTCCCTGGGCGTATTGGAAGGCCTGATACCTATCATTGCCCGCTTCGTCCAGCAGTACTCCCAACGAATACCAATACGCCGCCCCCTGTCCATAGATATCGCTCACGTAGACGTCGTTTCCCTGACGGTCCCATAATACGGCCACGCCTCCCGAATGATGCGGGCGGAATCCCGTGGAAAATCCCTGCGACATGCTGAGATTTCTGTCGCGGTAGCGCAAATCATCCAAAAAGGCGGGGCGGGCTATGTATTGATCCTGTCCACTTCCGTCGCGCAAGAATCCCATGCCTCCCGAAGAAGAGGCGCCCTGGCTGAAGAGGCCCGCGGAATAAAGGTCATTGCCGGCTTCATCCTCCAGCATTCCCAAGCCGAAGAAACCGAATCCCTGCGCTCCCAACCGGGCGATGTATTGATCGTTTCCCGCCACGTCGTGGAGATGCGAATACCCGAACAGCGCCGAGCCCCAGGCGAAGTTGCGTCCCAGATAAGTGTCGTCTCCTTGCATGTCATGTGACAGAAAAATCCCCAGATGGCCCGGGCCTTGCGGCAGGCTGTCGTCGCTTATATACCTATCGCGCCCGCGCAAGTCGATGAGCAAGGTGACGTCGCCGGGTCCGCTTTCGCCCGAAAACAGGTATTCGTCGTCGCCGCCGGTGTCTATGAATATCCCCCTGCCGACGACATGCCGGTTCGGGCCGTCATCGCCGAGGGTGAGCGGGCCGATGGGCGTTTCCTTGACGCCTTTCAGCCATTGTATTCCGTCACGCCGCACCTTCTCACCCAATCGTCCTTGCAATTCGTAAGCCCTTTGCCCCGCCCGGGCGAGAGTTCTGAAATCCAGTCTCCCGGCGACGGCGAACACCCATTGCCGCCGGTTTTCCAGACGCAACCTGTCCAGCTCCGCTTCGATAGGCGATCGGGAGGTATCGGATTCATCCATGAGAAACAATTCGGCGGCGCGCGCCAAAAGGGAATCCCGCTCTTTGGGTTTCAGGGGCGCGATAAAGGCCTGCATCTCCCGTCGAATCGCCTCCAGCTCACGGAGCAGGATTTCCACGGTAATTTGGGAGCTGTCGGAGGAGGCGCGCAGGCTATCGGCCGGCGCCTTTTCTCCCGCATGGATATCCAATAGTTTCCACAAACCCGCGGGAGAGGTGGGAAGAGATAGCGTATCTTCCTTTACGGGAGGGCGCAAAGCCTTCACTTCGCTGATTATTTCCGCGGCCCGCAAGGGATTTTCCAAAAGGGCTTGCACGCGCGAAAGCCGGAAGGCGTCCGGTTTTTCCTCCGACAGCCGCAAATCCAAATCGGCCGGACCGATACCGTTGGGGCGCAGCACAAAGTGATTCAAAGTGTCCAGGGGCGAGGCGGAAAGAAAGGCCAGGCAGCCGAAAACGCCTAGTATACCGAGTCTCATCCCCGAAATTTCCCGATGGCGCATATTTCCACCTTCCCCTTGGTCACCCTGAAAACCGGTCGCCGAGATAGGCCGGATAATCGGTGGCCAAGATACCAATTTTCCCTGTCCTCTGATTTTCCTAGATTTTCCGCCGTATGCGCATCGGAATATTCGACTCGGGGTTCGGGGGACTCACCATTTTCAAGGCGCTGGAGGCGCGGCTGCCGGAATACGATTACGTCTATCTCGGCGATAATGCGCGCACGCCCTACGGAAACCGATCGTTCGATACCATTTACCGCTTCACCCGCGAAGGCGTGGAATTTCTTTTCGGGCGCGATTGCAAACTGATTATCATCGCCTGCAACACCTCTTCCGCCAAGGCGTTGCGACGCATCCAACAACAGGTGCTTCCCGGCGCCTATCCCGGAAGGAACGTGCTGGGCGTCATCCGCCCTTCCGTAGAGGAATTGGCCCGACAATCCACAACCCGCGTGGCGGCCCTGTGGGCCACCGAGGGCACGGTCAAATCCGAAAGCTTCGTGTTGGAACTGGAGAAATCGGCGCCGCATATCAAGCTCTACCAATGGGCCTGTCCCATGCTCGTGCCTCTGGTCGAAGCCGGGGAGCTTTCGGGCCAGGGGGCGGAATTCTTCGTCCAACGGTATTGGAAGGAAACGTACGATCTCAATCCCCGCATCGATACCCTGCTGTTGGCCTGCACGCATTATCCCCTGCTCTATCCTATCATACGGCTGGTCGTTCCTCCCGAAGTAAAGATTCTCATGCAAGGAGAATTCGTCGCCCCCAGTCTCGCGGATTATCTGAAGCGCCACCCCGAAATCGAAAGCGGCCTTACCCGGGGGGGAACCCGCGCCTTTCTCACCACCGACAGAACGGAAGGCTTCGATAGACTGGCCGAAGCCTTTCTCGGCCATAGCGTGATTTCCGAAAAAATAGCGTTGTAACTTGCGTATTGCGGTTCGAAAACATCCCTTGCAATCTCCCTTTCGCTTGACTTCGTCCGGCCGGTTCCCTATATTGAAAGATTAGTGAATCTCGGCAAATAAGCTTTTTTTCGGATAGTCCATCGCCTCTCCGGGGCCCGATGAACTCTCCTTCCTCCGAAAAAACCTGAACAGCCTCCCCAGGCGACTGTGGAAAGAAGAAAATTCGCGGCTGCTTATGCCGCGCATCTAGTTTTGGAATCATAAAGAGGTACGATATGTTCAACACCGAAAACTGGCAGGATTACCGCGGCAAGGGCGAAGGGGTGCTCATCCATCTGGATACCACCAAAATGCACGAATTGCCCATCCGGGAGCCGCTCGATGCCGAAGGCAATCCGGTGCTCGAACCCAATTACGAAACCGGAACCTACGGATTCATGCAATGCGTCAACGCCAAGACGCTGCTGTCCACCTTCCGCAATCGCCGCCGCTATCTGCTTTTCGGCACGCGCTACCAGGGCACGGTGGAGGAATTCCGGGGCCGCTTTCTCATTATCGGCTATATGCGGCTCGACAAGTCGCTGGAGGTACGCAAACGCTATTCACATCGGTGGGTGGAACAGGCGGCCGGATCCAAAAGCCCGGAATGGCTCGAAATGGAAGAGTGTTACGCCTTCTACAGCGAAGAGATGAATTTCTACTCGCCGCAGGATTCCTTCGAGTTGAGCGAAGACCTCATGAAGGGCTGGGGATACAAGGGCAAGATCACCAAGCAGATGAAGCTTACCTTTTCGGAGGAGAGGCTCCAGCAAATCCTGGAGCATTTCCATGCCAAACAGCCTCGCAACCCGGACTATGTCACCGCGGTGAAAAACGTGGAAGCGGAATTGGAAACGGTTCGAGCGAAGGAGCAGGAGCAGGACAAGCCGGAGTGGTAACGCGGTAGGCTTACTGTTTACCGTGTTTCTGCAATAGCGCGCTTACCCGCGCCAGCAATTCCTCTTTTCCGAATGGCTTGGTGATGTAGTCTTCGGCCTTCATCACGTGCAGCCCCACCATCAAATCGACCGATTTGTTGTTGCTCGTCAAAAAAGCGATGGGCGTTTTCGCCAAGGCGGGTTGCTCGCGTAGCTCCCGGAAAACGTCGAAGCCGTCGACGTTGGGCATGACCACGTCCAACAGAATCAGGTCGGGATCCAGCGCCAACGCCGTGGAAACGGCCGAATCGGGCTCCGTAACCACGGTCACCTCGTGGTTTCCGATGCCCAATACCAGCTTGACCAGTTCGGCCATGTCTTTTTCATCGTCAATGACCAATACCTTCGCCATGATTCAGCCCTTTCTCAATTCGCGAGGCAGCCACTCCCAGTAGTACATCGTCACCCCGAATCCCGCCGCCAACGCCGTCAAATTCAATGCGAGGGCGAATTCGCCCAAATACGGTATATCCAGCTCCATACCTGCCAGATTGAATACCAACGACACCGCCAATAATGCGCAGGAAACGTAATAAAACCGGTAAACGGGTTTTTTCTTCTTGGCCATGCCGAAAATCCGGCTGAGCGAACCCAGGACCATGAACGTGGTTATGAAAGTCAGGTGCCAAACCACCAATGTGACTACCGTAATGGATATCATGACCGCGTCGCCCTACCCTATGCTCATCATGGTCCGGTACAATTGAAAGGCGAAAACCGAAAAAGTGATGCCTCCCGCGCATATCAGGGCCGCGGGAATAAAGACCGGGAGACCGGCGAAAAAGCCGCTTTGCAATACCAGCCCCGCCAACAGGAATGCCAGGCCTGCGGTCATAATCCGGTTGTCGGGACCCTTTTTGAATTTCATCCGGTAAAATTTGGCGATAAGGCACAGATACCGCCCCACGCCTCCGAACAAGGCCGCCGAAAAAATAATTCCCAGGGAGTCGAACCAGGCCATTTTCGGATCACTTCCCCTTTTTCTTGGCGCCGGGCGCGAAAACTTCGAGAAAGGCGTCGGCATCGGTTTTTACCGGGGAGCCGCTCATCACACCCTGGCGGCCGACGAACTTATCCATGATTTCGATGCCCTTGGAGGTGATGTGGAATTGACGGATATCCTTGGCATGTTGGCTTCCGCGCATCTTGAGCACCAGAATGGCCTTGGAGATGGAGCTGTCGATTTCCACATAGCGGAGAATGAAGAAATTATCGGCGATGAAAGGGGCTTGCGACAGGCTGGAGGTGTCTCCCAGCAAATTGTTGTTCTCGCGCAGGAATATCGCCGTGATGTCTTCGCGCTTCAGGCTGTTGATGAAATTGTATTCCATTTCCCTGAGTTCGGACTGCTCTTCGGCCGCGTATTCGAAATGGGTCAGCGAATCGACCAGGCAGCGCTTGATGCCCATTTCATCGATAAGGGTTTCGAGCGAACCGCCCAATTCCTCCACCTCGCGCGCCACGCCTTCGGGATCGGAAAAAATGATTTTCAACATGCCCTGCTCTTCGTACTTGCGGAGATCCCATCCGAAGTTGAGGGCGTCGTGGTAATATTGGCTGGGAAATTCCTCGAAGGTGATGATGAGGCCGGGCTCCTGAAACCTCTCGATTCCGTTCACGATGAATTGGATTCCCAGCGTGGTCTTGCCCGTGCCGGGAGCGCCTTCAATGACGGTGGCACTGCCGCGAACGACGCCTCCGTCTATCATTTTGTCCAGTACCGGAATACCGAAGGGACTTCTTTCTAGCATGTGCCTTCCTGTTTAAGGTCCGCTCCATTGTCGGATAATTCGCGGGCCGATTCCATCCTTGTTATCGCCGAAGGCAAGGTCGCGGGAGCGAATTCACCTTCTTCATCGCCTGCTTTATCGTTTCACCAACAATTCGAGCAAAACCGCCTTTTGGGCATGGAGGCGATTCTCGGCTTCGTCAAAACAGACGCAGGCGGCCGATTCCATTACCCCGTCCGTGATTTCCTCGCCCCGGTGCGCGGGCAGGCAATGCGAAACCAGGCAGCCCTTGGGCGCCTTCGCAAGCAATTCCTCGTTGACCTGGAAGGCCTGGAAGTGGCGTTTTTTCTCCGCCTCCTTCTCTTCTTCGCCCATGCTTACCCATACGTCGGTATAGATGAGATCGGCGTCGGCGACGGCCGAGACCGGTTCATGCACGGTGCGGAACGATGTTCCCTTTTTACTGAAGAGGGCCGCGATGTCTTTTTGCACCGCTTCGGGCTGTTCATAGCCCCGCGGACAGGCCAAGGTGAAATTCATTCCCAGATGTCCCGCCATGGCCGCGATGGAATTGGCGACATTGTTGCCGTCTCCCACGAAAACCAGGTTCAAACCTTCGAGGCGACCCTTATGTTCCAACAGGGTTTGACCCAGGGCCAGGGCTTGGCAGGGATGGTATAAATCGGTCAGGGCGTTGATGACGGGCACGGAGGAATAGCGGGCCAGGTCTTCCACCATTTTATGGGAGAAGGTGCGGGCTACGATGACGTCCACCCAGCGGGAAAGGGCATGGGCCGCATCGGCGACCGTTTCGCGTTTTCCCAGCGCGATTTGCGTGGGCGATAGATAGATGGCCGCGCCGCCCAATTGGACCATGGCCACTTCGAAAGTCACCCGGGTTCTGAGGCTGGGTTTTTCAAAAATCAGGGCGGCTGAGCGCCCTTTCAATTCTTGCGAAGGACCCTCGCTTTTAAAGCGCGATTTCACCTTCACCGCCGAATGCAGCAGATTCAGGATGCCGGGAGCATCCATTTCCATCAAGGTGACAAGGTGTTTTGGAGTTGAATTCGGCATAACGGATGGCCGTCCCGTCGCTGTTCCGGATAATTAGGTAAGAGTAGCTATAATCCCGGCATTATTAAATGCTAAATTCGAAGGTTGATGCTAAAGGCCCATTGCCCCGCCAAAATAAATCTTTTCCTGGAGGTCCAGGATAAAAGACAGGACGGTTTCCACAATCTGGGAACCCTGTTTCAGACTTTGGAAATAGGCGATGAGCTGACGGCGGAACCCGCGGATGAAATCACGTTGGAAAGCAACGCCCTCATCACCGCCAATCCCGACGATAATCTGGTGATGCGCGCCGCACGGCTGCTGCAAAAAACCTATGCGGCCCGCCTTCCTTCCGGCGCGGGTGTCCACTTCCGGCTCACCAAGCGCCTTCCCATGGGCGCCGGCCTGGGAGGCGGAAGCTCGAATGCCGCCGCCGCTCTCCGCCTGTGCAACACCTTATGGGAACTCCGGCTGAAAGACGAGGACCTGCTTCCCCTGGCCGCGGCCCTGGGCTCCGACGTGCCCTTTTTCCTGAAGGAAGGTTGCTTTTTCGGGGAAGGCAAGGGAGAGGTTTTGAAACCCGCTCCCGAACCCTTTCCTTTCCACATTGTGGTCGGCACCCCCTTTTGCAGCGTGGAAACCGCCTGGGCCTATCGGCAACTGACACCGAAAACCGATTTTCTCTGGCCGCGATTCAAGGCCCTTTACATGACCCATAGCGACGATCCGGGCTTTTACCGCATGCTTCACAATGATTTCGAAACCCCCATGCGCGGTCGGCACCCCGAAATCGAGGCCCTATTCCGGATCTTCGCGGACCACAAGCCCCGTAAAACCCTACTGGCGGGCAGTGGAGCGAGCGTATTCGCCTTGTTCGACGACCCGGAAGCCGCCGGCCGCTGCCGGGAGGCCCTTTCCCCCTTGTGCCGGTTCTCCTGCGTTACCGCTTTTCTGGAATAACGGCAGCGCCGTAAAAAAACGCAAAAGAGGGCCCCGTTGAAATACCATACCCATGTTTTATATTATTCACCGCTCAAAAAGCGCCGGTGGGGCGTCGTCAAGTGGTAAGACAACGGTTTTTGGAACCGTCTATCGTAGGTTCGAATCCTACCGCCCCAACCACGCTGCATCCAGTTCAATCCGGGAACGTTTTGTTCCCAAAACGCTTGGGATGGCGCCTTTCCGCTGGAGAAGGCGAGTACCAGGAACTTAAGGAAATACCATGCAGACCACCGCATTGCCCGCCACCAAAAGAACCCCGTCCAGCCGCGGATACCTGAACAAAATCCGCCGCGAAGGACGTATCCCCGCCGTAATCTACGGCCTCGGCAAAGAACCCGAATTGGTCGAAGTCAGCTATGTCGACATTCGCACCATGCTGAACGAGCGCAATAAACCCATCGCCCTGAATATCGAAGGGACGAAGCAGGACGTGCTCATCAAGGCCGTTGATAAAGAGGCCATCAAGAAAACCGTTCTCCACATCGACTTTCTGAGAGTGGATGATTCCAGCCAGGTCATCGTGAACGTCCCCGTCGAAACCACGGGCGTTCCCGTAGGCGTGAAAACCGAAGGCGGCGTTTTCTCGGTGATGAAGAAATTCGTCACCTTGCGGGCCCGGGTAAAAGACATTCCCGAAAAATTCCTGAACGACGTGAGCGAAATGTCGTCGGATAAAATCTTCTACGTGCGCGACCTGGTATTCGAAAAAGGCCGTATCATGACTCCGGCCAAGACCGCGCTTTACGGCGTCTCTTCCGGACGCAAGGCCGAACCTGC
Source organism: uncultured Bifidobacteriales bacterium (assembly GCA_964401245.1). Classification (GTDB taxonomy): domain Bacteria; phylum Fibrobacterota; class Fibrobacteria; order UBA11236; family UBA11236; genus JBGTHM01. The sequence goes on from CAYNXV010000073.1 coordinate 10,837, forward strand.
CGCCGGCGCCCCCGCGGCCGCCAAGTAGGCCGGGAGGTCGTTTAAGCGATGCATATCCTCATGGGCCTGGGTAATCCCGGGCCGCGCTATGCGGGTACGCGTCACAATATCGGCTTCGAACTGGTCGACTATGCCGCCGCCGCCTGGGGAGACCCGGGAACCTGGAAACAGGAATGCAAGGCGTTGACCCGCAAGGTGAACGTCGCAGGCGAGCCGGTGCTCCTGGCCAAGCCGCAAACCTTCATGAATCTGAGCGGAGAGTCGGCCCGCGCCCTGCTCGCCTTTTATAAGCTGCCCCCCGAAAAGCTCACGGTGGTTTTCGACGATGTCTACCTGGATCTCGGCGCCGTGCGTATCCGCAGCCAGGGAAGCGCCGGCGGGCATAACGGCATCAAGAGCATCATCCAGCATTGCGGAACCGAATTCGCGCGAATCCGCATCGGCGTAGGCCCCTGCCCTCCCGGATGTGATCTGAGTAACTTCGTATTGCAAAATTTCAGCCGCACCGAGGGCGAAATATTGAAGGATTTGGGGGAGTATTTCCTGGATGCGGCCCGCTTGGGCCTCTCGCAGGGATGGGAAGCCGCCGCCTCCCGGTTCAATCGTCGTCTTCCCTGAGACCCGAAGACCGGCCTGCAAACCCCGGCAGCAAGCCCGCGGGAAGGACCCGGCTTGCCTTCGGGTCGTACCTGTGTTATTTTATCCCGGACTGCAATCGGAAGTGGGATTGGGCTTGGAGGCCGCCCCCTTCATTCCAGACAATAAAATCCGCCCAAATCGCAGTAGCTCTGCAAATTGCTACCTTTCCTCCATAACTGAACGAATCAAACGGGCTCGAAACGAATAGGACAGAATCATGATCGAGGATTTAACCCTTCTCCTGGAAATGAATCAGCTGGAAAAGAAGGCCCATGAGCTGCAGCTGACCAAAAAGGATTTGCCTTCCCGCATAGCCCAACTCAAGGCCGAAATCTCCCAGGAAAAAGCCAAGCTGGATCAGATTACCCATGCCGTATCCGATGCCAAAGCCAAGATCCAGGAAAACAAGGATTTGGCCGTGCAGGAGCAAACCGCCCTGGACGACAGCAACGGGCGACTGGAAAGCATCAGCACCAATCGGGAATACGATGCGGTACATACCGAAATCGCCGTCCACAGAAAAAACATCGATACGGCCAATGCGAATGTCCTGCATTTCCAGCAAACCCTGGAAAACCTCGAAAAAGACTATGAAGCCATCGAAACGGAATACAAACGGACTCTCGAAACCAACGAACCCGAATTGGAAAAATTGGAAACCGAGCTGAGCGGAATCGAAGACCGCATCGCTGAGCAGCGCAAATTGGCCGAAGCGCCGCGCGCCCGGATCAGCAAACGTATCCTTTCCGTCTATGACCGGGTGAGGCAGCGCCGCGAAACGCCCAATGTCATTTCCGCCCTCAGCCGCGGCAAAAAATTCTGCGGCATCTGCAACCGCACGCAAACTCCCCAGCGCCTTATCGAAATCAGCAAGCAGAACTCCCTGATTACCTGCGAAAGTTGCGGAGCCATTCTGGTTTGGCAAGAAGAGTGGGTTCTCGAAACGAGCCCCCTACCCTAGTTCTCACTTTACGGCATTGAGGGCTTCGCCGGTATCCCTGAATACCGAAGCGATGCGCACCACTTCGGCGGCGACGGCTTCGGTCGCCTGCTGGGTGGACGCTCCCAGATGAGGCGTGCAGGTTGCCAAAGCGGCCAGCCCGCCGTCTCCGCCACCCCCGAACACCCCGTCGGAAACCTGCGGTTCCCCCGCGAAAACATCCAGACCTACCCGCAGTCCCTTCGTTTGGATTGCTCTTTCCAGGGCCGCGCTATCGACGGTTTCACCCCGCGAAGTATTGATGAAAATCGCTCCGTCTTTCATCCGGGAGAAGAATTTCTCATCCAGCAAATCCCGGGTATCGGGAGTCAAGGCCGCATGCATGCTTACGGCATCCGCGCCCGCGACCAATTCATCCAACGACGCGGCGAAGCCTACGCCCGCTGCTCCGGCGAGTTCCGGCGTCAGACTTCGCGAATAAACGGTAACATTCATTCCCAAGGCCAAGGCCCGGCTTGCCATTGCCTGTCCCACCCGTCCAAACCCGATTATGCCCAACGACCTTCCTTTGAGCCCCACGGCACCGGTCGACAATCGACCCTTTTTCCATAACCCTTGTCGCAGGGAAAGGGTCGCCGGCACGATTTGCCTATCTACAGCCAATAGGAGCGCCAAGGCCATCTCGGCGACGGCATCGGCATTCATGCCGGGACAATTGCTGACCGCGATTTTTCGGGCCTTAGCGGCATTTACATCTATGGTGTCGGTTCCGGATCCGGCGCGGATAATCAATTTCAGTTTCGGTAGCTCGGCGAGATTTTGCATTTCCACGCGGGTGGAGCGTACCACCAGGATTTCCGCATCTTTTCCGCCGGGCGGCAGATCCGAAACCGCCAATCCCCGGCTTTCCAGCACATCGAACCCCGCCTCCCGCAAATTCCGCAGGGCCATGGGGTCGAGTTTATCGACTATCAGAATCCGCATAGGGGTTCCCGCCGACGCTTATGGCGGCGCGGCCTCGGCCGCCGGAGCTTCGGCTGCCGGAGGCTTAAGCGCTTCACCAACGGCCCGCGCGGTTTCTTGCGCCAGATTTTTTTTCAACTCTTCCAATATCCGATTTCGTTCCAAGGGACTTCTCTCAGCCCAGGGAGTGAAACCCCACAACCCGTTTTCGCCCTTCACCGTTTCGGCCCGTACTTCGCGGTTCAACAACGTCTCATTGTTGGTCATATCAGACACCCGCAATTCCAAAGTCTGATGGAACGTAACCTTCATGTGCCAGGGCATCCACAACACCCGCTTGCTTTCGATGCCCACGGGCCGCAAGCGACCGTAGGCCGCATATTGCCGGTTGAGCCGTTTTTGCAAATCCCGCAATTCATAGACATCGGGCAGGGGACCCTTCAGCACCCGGCGCGAAATGAGGGCATCGACCTCATTCATGGGTTCCAATTGCAAAGTGGTGTCGCCGGACAAGTGCCAATGGATTTCCTCGGTCAAGGCTTTGCCGAGTAAAGGTTCTCCGTCATGTTCCACGCCGAGAAATACCAGCGATGCGGAATGCGCGGAGAGGGCGCATAGCAATGCGACTAGGAAGGAAATAGAGGTGGGTCTGGTATGAGGCACAGGGTAAGTATCGCGTATTTTCGCATCCAAGGGAAGGTGCTTGAGTGGGAACATGGCGCGGAGGCCGATGAAGAAGGGCAGGAAATTCGGCCTAGACGCGGAATTCGCGGATTCCGAAGCGGCGCATGATCTCTTCCAAGGTATACCGCAAAACGATGGTGGCTCCCGAAGGGGAAACGTAGGGATTCTGGGTGGCGAAGAGACTGTCGACCAGGGCGGTGATCTGGGCATGGTCCATCGGATCGCCCAGTTTGACGCCCGCCATGCGCGCATAAGCCTGCGCCAAGCGCCCTAACCATCCTTCTTCGCTTCCCCCGCCCCGACGGTCCGCCATCAATTCGGAAACCATGTGATGGATGACCTTGCGGGCGCGGCTGGGATTGATTTCCATGGGTAATCCGCGCAATTGGAAGGTATTGCCTCCGAACGATTCCAAATCGAAGGCCAGGGACTGGAAATGCCGGAGATGCTCCTCCAGGAACCGGCTCTCATCGGGCGCGAACTCCATTACTTCGGGAAAAAGCAATTGCTGCGACGAAAACCGTCCCGGCTTGCGCAAGGCTTCGAGCGAACGTTCGTAAATGACCCTTTCGTGCGCGGCCTGCTGATTGACCAGCATGAGTCCGCTTTGCACCGCGAAGCAGATGAAACCGTTATGCACCTGTAAAAAAGGCACCGCGGAAAAAGCCCCCCATTCGGGACCGCGTGGCGTCGAATCGGAGGGTCGGAAGGGGTAACCTCCAGGTTTCTCCTTGAGGGAAAGCCCGCCCGTCGCTATTCCAGCGGAAAATCCCGGCGATCCGAAAAGCAGATTGCCCGCGTCCTGTTTGGGCCCGGGACGGTTCGGCGCTTCGCCGGGAATAAATTCGAAGACCGGTGCGCGCTCTTCGGAGGCTTCGGAATTTTCAGTGGCTTCGGATGACCCGCGCTCGTTGGCTGCGTCCACCCCAGAAAATTCCTTTCTATCGTCCAGCCTCAACGACGGCGACTCGACGGTTTTCCGCAAGGCCTGGCGCACGGCCTGACTAACCGCCCAGTAGATCTGGTTATCCTTGAGAAAACGCACCTCTTTCTTCGTAGGATGCACATTAACGTCCACCTCGTCGGGCGGGAAAGTCAGAAACAGCACTCCCATGGGAAACCTTCCCGGCGGGAGAACGTCGTATCCCTGCGCCCAGGCGCGGCTCACCAGGGGGCTTTGCACCGAGCGGAGATTGACGTAGAGGTATTGGTGGCTGTGCCGGGAACGCGCCTGTTGAAGCGTCGAGATGAACCCTTCGATATGAATGCGTCCGTCGCTCCAATCAACCGGAACCAGATCGTTGGTGATATTGAAACCAAGCACTTCGCCCGCGCGATGGCGCAAGGTTCCTTCGGTGAAGCGCAGTAAATCGCGGCCTTTTTCCGTGACGCGAAAGCTGGCCCCGGGATGAGCGAAAGCCACCCGCGTTACCGTGTTCAATATCTTCAAGGTTTCGGCCTTGCCGGTTCCCATGAATTTGCGGCGCACCGGGCTGTGGGCGAAAAGATTCTTGACGGTAACCGTGGTTCCCCGGCTGCGCGAAATCTCCCGCACCTCCCCCGCCACCGAATCGACTACGGTAAGGGCAGACCCCGTCTGGTCGTCGGCATGACGGGTCTCCAGGGTCATCTCCGCCACCGCGCCGATGCTGCTGAGGGCTTCGCCCCGAAACCCGTAGGAGTGGATGCGGAACAAATCATCCTCCCCCCGGATTTTGCTGGTGCTATGCGGCAGCCAGGCCAATTGCACTTCTTCGCGAGTCATGCCCGAACCGTCGTCGATTACGCGGAGCAACTCTTTCCCCCCGTCCTCGAGAACTATGGTGATTTTCCTCGCTCCGGCGTCGAGAGAGTTTTCCACCAATTCCTTTACGGCATTGGCCGGACGTTCAATGACCTCTCCCGCCGCGATTTTATGTACGGTGGCATCGGGGAGAATGGTTATGGTTGAGGAATTCATGGGGCAAAAGGATAGCTCGTGCCGGGATTCCAGGCAATCCAAAAGGAGCGCGCTGAACAAAAACACAATATTCCAAAATAAGCAAATAATCTCATCCCCATTCCACTCCGGGATTTAACATTCAGCCGCCCTTTACCATATTGAGCCGATAGGTTTGATATGGTATATTTATAACTATGAAAGTGACTTCCAAAACCGTGTACGCC
>CAYNXV010000074.1:0-12924 GCA_964401245.1 uncultured Bifidobacteriales bacterium
GACGGAATTATTGCATGTGGTGCGTAGAATTCTGGGCGCCCAGCCCGTACAACGTTGAGGAATGCGCATGTCGATCGGGTATTTCGTAGGGAGCAACTCCGAAAGATGCGCGCTGGCCCTGATGATTCTGCTTGGTATTGGGCAGGCATTGGAAATACCCCTCAACCGCATGACGTCCGATCCCCTGGCTCCGCCGAAAGGCGACATCAAGCCTTGCGGTGTTCACGAAGCCTGCTCTTCGGTTCTGGTAACCCTGGTTGAACCGCATCATCCCATCGACATTCCGGTGGGCGGGTCGCGCGACGATTTTCTTTTCCTCTCCATTACCCCTTATCAGTCGCGAGGTGCGCGCCATTCCACCACCGTAGGCCTGGAAAAGCGCGACGGCGCGGTACTGGTGAATGTCGATTTCGACCAAAACGGAAAGTTGGACGAGGGGCCGGCGCTTGCCTGGCCCGCCGATCAAAAATGTCTGGAATTAAGCGGCGCCTCAAAGGAACCGTTCCGGCCGGGTTTCCGTTTGTGCCGGCTGCCCGACCAGGCGCATCTGCGCAGCCTTTGCGAAGACAATAAGTCCCGGTTGACGTGGGCTGTGTGCACGGAAGGATTTTACGAAGTGCAAATCAACGATATCGCCATGGGAGAATTGCCTACCAAAAAAGAAAAGGTGAAAATCGGCGTGGCGGATGCCGATGGCGACGGGAGCATCGTCATTCCCGGTCCCGATCTCCTGCTTATCGATTGGGACGGCGACGGGGAATTGAGCAAGTCAAACGATATCGACGGATTCACCCTGGAGCCGGGAAAGGAATTCCTCTTTTCGGTGGGGGGAAGCACCTTCGCCTTTCGACGAATAGTGGGCGGGGGAAAGGCCGTTCAATTCAAGCCTATGCCGGGTTATCGTGCCGAATACGAAATCCGGAAACCGGTGCCGGGCAGGGCCGCGCCCGACTTCGATTTTCTACCTATGGAGGACGACAGCACCCGGCTTTCGAATTTCCGGGGACGGAAGGTGCTGCTCAATTTCTGGACGTTCAAGGAGCAAGCCTCCTTGGAGGAATTCGCCAAGTTACGGGAGTTCAACGACGTCTTTTCCAAGCGGGGCTGGCAGGTCATCAGCCTTACCTCGGAACCCGCCAGGGATTTGGCCGAAGTCGCCGCAAGAAGGCATGGCGTCAATTGGATGTTGGGTCTGGTCGATGACAAAGTGATAACCGATTATGCTACCCGGGGCCTGCCGGCGAATTTTATCATTGATGAGAACGGCGTGTTGGAAAAGATTCATGTGCAGCTCGGGCAGGATGCCCGGCGGTAGGGCATAGGATATTTTTTCCATTCGCCGATAGGAGGCCGAATGGAAATGGATTTGAGGGTGCCCGAAAAAATCCGTCGCTGGGTGGGGGAAATGGCCGCGCTATGCCTCCCCGACTCGATACATTGGTGCGACGGGTCGCAAAGCGAATACGACGGACTTTGCGAGGAACTGGTTCGCAAGGGTACCTTCATTCCCCTCAATCCGGCCAAACGTCCCCATAGTTTTTACGCCCGCTCCGCTCCCGAAGACGTGGCCCGGGTCGAAGAGCGCACCTTCATCTGCTCGCAAAAACCCCAGGATGCGGGGCCTACCAACCATTGGGTGCATCCCGATTCCATGCGGGCCACCCTGCAAAAGCTTTTCACCGGCTGCATGCGCGGCCGCACCCTTTACGTCGTGCCTTTCAGCATGGGACCCATCGGATCGCCGATGAGCAAATTCGGAGTTCAGGTGACGGATTCGCCCTATGTGGTGGTGAGCATGCGCATCATGACGCGGATGGGCGAGAAGGCGCTCTTGGCCATGGGCGAAGGCGACTTCATACCCTGCGTGCATTCGGTGGGCCAACCTTTGGCGGAAGGCGACAAGGACACGGCCTGGCCCTGCAATCCCGACAATCGCTATATCGTCCATTATCCCGAAGAGCGCAGCATCTGGTCTTTCGGCAGCGGCTATGGCGGCAACGCCCTGCTGGGGAAAAAATGCTTCGCCCTGCGCATAGCCTCCAACATGGCGCGGGATGAAGGTTGGATGGCCGAGCATATGCTGATAATGGGACTGGAAGCGCCGGATGGACCGGAGAAAAACCGCAAGATCTACGTAACGGCGGCGTTTCCCAGCCAATGCGGCAAAACCAATCTGGCCATGCTCGTGCCGCCTCCCACCTTCAGCGATTGGAAGGTTACCACGGTGGGAGACGACATCGCCTGGATCTATCCCGGTTCCGACGGCAGACTGCGCGCCATCAACCCCGAAGCCGGATTTTTCGGGGTGGCGCCGGGAACCTCGGAAAGCTCCAATCCCAACGCCATGGCGGCCATGCGCTCCCATACCATTTTCACCAACGTGGCCTTGACGGATGATGGAGACGTGTGGTGGGAGGGCATGACCGACTCGCCTCCGGAAAACCTGACGGATTGGCAGGGCCGTCCCTGGTCGCCCGCTTCCGGCAAGCCCGCGGCCCATCCCAACGCCCGCTTTACTTCGCCCCTGGAGCAATGTCCTTCGGTCGATTCGGCCTGGCAGGACCCGCGGGGGGTTCCCCTTACCGCCATTTTATTTGGTGGCCGCCGCCCCGGAACCGTTCCCCTGGTATTGCAATCCTTCGATTGGATGCACGGGGTTTACCTGGGAGCCACCATGGGATCCGAAACCACGGCCGCGGCCGACGGGCAAACGGGAAAGGTCAGGCGCGATCCCATGGCCATGCTGCCTTTTTGCGGCTATCACATGGGCGATTACTTCTCCCATTGGCTCTCGATGCGCCGGAGCGTCAAATATCCTCCGGCTATTTTTCACGTCAACTGGTTCCGCAAAGATGCGTCCGGCGCCTACCTTTGGCCCGGATTCGGGGAAAACCTGCGCGTGCTGAAATGGATTTCGGATCGCTGCCGGGGCCGCGTGGTTGCCAGGGAGTCTGCGCTGGGGTGGATGCCCCTGTTCGAGGATTTTGCCGTCTCCGATTTGCTGGGATTCACCGAAGAACGCTTCGAGGCCGCGCAAAGCGTCGACGCCCAGGCATGGAGAGCCGAAGCCGTCTCCCAGGATGAGCTGTTCGTGCAATTGCATGACAGGCTTCCCAAGGAGTTGATTTATCAGCGCGAATTGCTGCTTTCAAGATTATAAACCGGGAAGGGCCTCCTTCGCAGGTGGCTCAATCAGGTGATCTACCGGCTTTCCAGATACAGCCCGTCGGCCAAGGCGCCGATGAGAATGTAGGCTTTGCTCAGTTCGGAAAAATCAACATTCCTATCCTTCGAGTCCTGGATCTGCCGCACCAGCTTTTCCGGACTACATGATTCGGACAATGCTCCGGCCAGTTTTTCCAGCGTGGCTTGTCCCTGTCCCGCGGGGATGGTCATGGTCAGACGCGCGGCCAAATAGGTCAGCTGGCGGCAAGAGGCGAAAGGCGGCTGTTCCCCTTCCAATTCGGTTTCGAGATTCCGCAAACATTTCGCGATTTCCAGGAAAAGTCTCGAACCTTCGCGTCTGGCCTCGAGTGGCGCCTGCGCAAACCGGGTTTCCAGCAGAATCAACTGCCGCGCCACGTGGCTGATCATTTCGATGGGCTGGGCCATGATTTCGATTAATTCCTGAGTGGGGAAGAGTTTTTAACCCCGGTTTAATATAACCGCCTTTTATGGCGGGAATTCAAGTTGATTTCTAGCGTTCCGGTATCATACGACCGGATAAATCGCGCAGGGGCCCGGCCGCTTCCGCCACTCCCGGAAGAGTCGAGGAATAGTATCCCGTCAGCCCGAATTTCTCTCCAATTCCGTTTGCGTTCCGATTGCCATCCGCGCTTCGATAACCCGGTTTCAGCAATGAAGCCGTTTCCGGATTCTCCACTATCCAGATATTCCGGAAAACCACGCCTTGCCCATGCTTTTGCAGAAAGAGGGGACCGGGGGCGGCGCTTTCCGGCTGACCCAACAAAGTACTGTTAATCAAACCGATATCGTCGTGGATGAGAATGCCGTTCAGGCGCACGGTGAGTCGAGCGGCTTCGGTTTTCACCCATCCGGTCGACGTGCTGTCAAAGCGCGCGGCGCGAAACTCGATGTCGTAGGTTTGCCAGGTACCCGGTGGAAAGCAGGCATTGAGAGCGGGCGCGAATTGCTCCCATATCGCCCCGCAATGGCGCTTGGGTTCCAGCGTGTCGGGCGAGGTGAAGGGATTCAATCCGAAAGAATCGAGAATCTGCAATTCGTACCGTTGCTGGAGAAAAATTCCGCTATTACCGCGGTTTTGCCCGAAGGCTTGGGGTTGAAAGGGTGTACGGAATTCCAGGTGCAAAAAGAAGTCCCGGAATTTTTTCAGCGAAGTGGCCCCGGGCAGCAAATGACCATCGGCGTCCAGTTGTCCGTTCACCCATTCGGCGGCACCGGTCCCGTCGAACAGCACCAAGGCTTCCGCAGGCGGAGCCTTACCGGCAGTGCCGCTGAGCCGATGGATTTTTTCCAAGGTGAATTCCCCGCGCTGGGTATGTGTCCCCGTGATTTTTTCCTCCGCGAATGGACGCGAGGCCGAGAAACCCTCGCCGGTAAAGGCGACCGCATCATTCGCGGCGGCTCCTCCCAATTCGGCAAGTACTTCGAACCCGGAACTGTCGCCCGGCAAACCCTTGTCGAAAAAAAGGATGCGAAATTCCGATTCCGCGCGGGCCACCACCTGTACCGCCAATTTATTTCCGCTTTCCTTCCACGCTCCGCGATATTCCCCTTGGATGGCAAGGGCATCCGCTTCATTAACGGAGGGGAGGGTGGCTTGGGCATTGCAAGCCCCCAATGCGAACAAGAACACGGAGTAGATGGGCGCCATGGCCAGGTTGATGAATCGGTTCATTTTCAATTCCTCCACAGGCGAAGGTTTCGCCAATGGATTAAATCCCGGGCTCCGTCGCGCCGGACCAGGTCGAGCAGATTCGATAATTCATCATTGACGCGTTTCAGCATCCGATATAAGGTAGGGTCGGATAGCAGGGAATGCATGGGGGAATCGGGGTCCTGCGCCGCCGCCAGCAACGCTTCGGTTTTTTCGAGCAGGGGCAAGGCGCGGATCATAAGGGAATCGACGGTTGCAATGGTTTTGGAAGTGGTTTTTACGAATTTGTCCAGGTCTTTGCCCGCTTCGGGAAGGGTATTGGCTATCTCAACCGAAAGACCGGCCACGGTTTCCAGGTTGCCGGTAAGACTTTCCTCCAGCTCCGAAAACTCCCGTATAAAAGCCGACCAATTCTCCGCTACGGGATATATCCGGTTGCGAAGAGTGGTTTTCAACGCCGGCACCGAATCGGATCCCGTATCCATTACTCCAGCCAGACGCGTAATGTCCTGCACCATGGCCAGCAATTCGTCGACCTTATGAATCATCTCGGACACACCCTCGCTATAAAGCCCGGGTTGTGGGCTTTTCAGGTCCATGGGTTCGGAAGAATTTCCCGGCACGAAAAGCACCATCCGTTCTCCCATAAGGCTGTAATTGAAGTTGATGAAACGGGAATCGCCCGGAATGAAAAAAGAGCGGTAGAATTCGAGAGTAACCAGAGCGGAATCGTTCCGCAATCGGATGTTGCGCACCTTTCCGATTTCCACGCCCTTGCGGGTTACGGCGTCGTCTTCCAGCAAAACGCCCAAAGCGGGAAAATGCACCTCAACCTTGATGGAACGGCCCGGTCCGCGGAATTGCAAATACCACAGCAAAGTCAAAATACCCAGCAGCAGCGTTCCGGCCGCGGAATAGCCTACAATCCTAGCGGTATTCTGCATGTCTATGAAGGTAAAATGAAATCATGAGTCAATTCCAGAGGAATCGTAAACCGGTTCCGTCCGTTTGGATGCTATTGTCGGGAATTTTGCTGACGGCAGGGTTGGCGGGTTGCCAATCCCGAACCCAGCCGGCTCCCTCACCTTTGCCGCCTTCGGCAGCCGGGCTCACCTTGGGCGGAGAAGTTCCCCCTCCTGCGCTGGCGCATATAGCGGAGTGGCATCCCTTCGATTGGAGGACACATTATCTTCTCGGAGTTTCGGCGGCGCACTATCCTGAAAAAGTAGCACATTTACGGCGGGCGGACAGTTTGCGGCCCCAGGAACCTTGCATTGATTACATGCTGGTATTGGCAACTCTCGAGGCCGCCGAAGCTGAAGACGAAGACGGTGAAGAAAAGAAAAAATTATGGGTGGAAGCTTCGAAACAGGCGCAAGCCGGAGCGGCCCGCCATCCCCGGCATGCCGCTTTGCATCTTCTCAATTATTACCTGATGGCGCGCGTGGGGGAGATTCCGCAGGCCCGCCTGGCCCTGAATGTTTCGGATCTGGGAGAGGGTTTTTGTTTCGCGCGGTTGGAGGAAATCCTCGTGGGCCTTTATGACCGCGCGGGTCGGTTCAACCCCTATACCTTGATGGAAATGGCGGAGCTGTATCGCTCGGTACCCCTCCCGCCTTTCGAATCCCTGATGGACGTGCTCTATACGATTTTCCTGGAACCGCTGGAACAAAGACCTTACGACATCCGTTTGCGGGGACGCGACGCGGCGGTGGAGCTGTACAATCTGGGATATCGGCTGCGTACGCGCGCCGAGGGCCTTCCCACCCTTTTCAGTCAAGGCTATGAGCGCATCACTTTAGGATACGTGTTGCAATTGAAGGCGGCCGAATTCCTCACCTTGCATCATCGGGCTTTCGGAGACACCTTGGAATCCCGCCGAACCTTCGCGGCGTTGAATGAATTACAAGTCCGTTATCTCGAATACCTATCTCAAGAACCTTGGGAATCGCCGGACTTGGTAGAGTTTTTCTCCGCTTGGGAGGCCCTGGTCCGGGATACTCCGGAAATGACCTTCGCGGAGGCCGAGGCGGTTGCCGATTCCTGGCCCCTTTGGCGAAAGGCGGCCTTTTTTACCTATCCCCAAGGAGACGAACCCCCTGCCTCGCTTCGGCCGGATTAGCTATATTTTCCCTTAAATAGCGGGAAAAGAGCGGGCTTTATGCAAATCGGCTACATGGAAAACAGACTGGCGCCCCGTCGGCGCAAAACTCTCGAAGTCCGGGTGCGAAATCGGGTGATGGGCGGCGACGCCCCCATTTTGGTCCAGTCCATGACCACCACCAATACCAAGGACATCGACTCCACCGTCGCCCAAGTGCTCGGATTATACGAGTCCGGCTGCGAATTGGTGCGAATCACCGCCCCCACCGCCAAAGATGCGGAGTGCTTGCGCGACATCGTACAAAAGGTGCGGGCCGCCGGTTGCGAAGTGCCCATTTCCGCCGACATTCACTTTCAACCTCGCGCGGCCTTCGAAGCCATCAAGTGGGTGGACAAGGTGCGTATCAATCCCGGAAACTTCGTCGATTCAAAGGGCGCCACTATGCGCCAATATGACGATGCGGGCTTCGCTGCGGGCGAGCAAAAAGTATACGATACCTTCGCCCCTCTGGTACGCGAAGCCAAGAGCCGCGGCGTTTGTCTGCGCATCGGCACCAATCACGGCTCGCTTTCCGATCGAATCATGTGGCGCTTCGGAGACACCATCGAAGGCATGGTCGAGTCGGCGCTGGAATATCTGCGGGTGTGCGAGGCCGAAAATTTCGACCAAATCGTCTTCTCCATGAAGTCCTCCAATCCCCGCGTAGCCGTGCAGGCTTATCGAATGCTCGCCATGCGTTTGGATAAGGCGCATAAACCTTATCCCTTTCACGTAGGCGTCACCGAGGCGGGAGACGGCGAAGACGGCCGGCTCAAATCCGCCGTAGGCATCGGAGCCCTGCTGCTGGACGGACTGGGAGATACCGTCCGGGTTTCGCTTACGGAGGATCCGCGCCGCGAAGTGCCGGTGGCGCACAGTCTCATCGAGGTTTGCGACGTATCGGCTCTGAACCCCCTCACGCAGGTTTCGCCCCTGGAAGAAGAAGTTGATTTCTACGCCTATCAGCGACGCGAATCCGCGCCTTGTGAATTGAAAGGTTTGCCGATTGGCGGGCGCGAAAAAATCGCGGTGGGTTGTTCCGATCCGGGCGCGGAAACCCTTCCCAAGGGCGAGCGCCAGGTGGAATGGCTAACCACTCATGATTCCCAAAGCCGCCATGCCGCTTTGCCGTTGGTGTGGGAACCGAAGGCGGTGAAGTTCGCCGTCAGCGCCCCTTTCGAGCTTATCAGCCTGCGCAGTTCGCAACTGGTGGATACGACCACCGATTTTCCGCCCGCCGTCGAAATAGTGGTCGAAAAACCGGAGCATCTCGATAAGCTGCCTTCCGATATTTTGGAAGGCACGACCTTGTTCTGGTCCGTTTCGCCTTCACCCGACTTGGTGGCGCATTACCGTTATCTGGCCGCGTGGCTGGCGGCAAAACAGCGGCCCGACCCCATTATTCTGCGAGGGGTGAGCAGCGGCGATGCGAATGACAACATGGCTTTGGCCGCGCGGGTGGGTTCCCTGCTGGTCGACGGCATAGGCGACATGCTCCATATCACCGGACCGGCGGGCGCGCGCGCCGCCATGAACCTGGGTTATGACATATTGCAGGCGGCCGGCGTACGGAAAAGCAAACCCGAATACGTGTCCTGTCCCAGTTGCGGACGCACCCTGTTCGACCTGGAAACCACCACCCAGAAAATCCGCGCCCGCACGGCGCATTTGAAGGATATTTCCATCGCCATCATGGGATGCATCGTCAACGGACCCGGAGAAATGGCCGACGCCGATTTCGGTTACGTGGGAGGCGCGCCCAACAAGGTGAACCTTTACGTGGGGCGCGAATGCGTGAAGAAGAATATTCCCGAAGCGGATGCCCCCGAAGCCCTGGTAGAACTCATTCGCGAGCATGGCCGTTGGCGCGAAGCGCAACCACAAGAGGCGGCTTGACCTGCCGGGGGTAGGGAGGAGCGAGCGGGGAAGAAAGCCCTTCGTTTAACCGGGCCCATGCCCCGGTTGCACCGTATTCTTTACCGTGACCCGAATCCTTTCGGGACCCGGAAACCCCGAAGGACATTGCTGCCCGTTCAGGATATCTTCCCAAGCCACTAAGGTCGAGTAGATAAGCATATCGGAACTTCCGGTGATTGAGCTCCCCTGATAGATCCGGAAAAAATCCGGACTTTCCTCCACCGCTCTTTATTTTTAAACAAACTAATCGGGTCCGGCTTCCGGTCAAACTTACATTTTGGGTACATTTTAAATTTCCCGGAAAGTCATTTTTCGCCGGCATTTAAAGCTGATAAGACCCCGGCCGCTTTTGGCGATTTTGATGTCGGGACATTTTTTCGCCAGGGTTTTCTCCAGCCGATTGAGCCGGATAATGAAATTGGGATTGGACTGATGCGAGATGACGCTTTCGTCGTGAATGAATTCCAAATGCTGGAATTCGCTTCGTCCGGTAGCCAAATGCTCCTTGATTAGTCTTTCCAAAATCCGGGCTGGAGCGCTGCTCACCAGGTGCCGGCCGTTGACGGTTATGCGGATATCCTGTGAGTGGAAAACCACGTCGAGATTCCGATCGGTTTCCCGAATCAGTTTGCGGTGGAGTTTTTCCGCCTTGATTTGGGGCGACTCCTCGGAATCCAGAACCGAAGCCACGAAATTCTTGAGAAAGTTCGGCGGCCGTTGGATGTTTTTAAGAAAACGCAGTTTCAACAAAAATACCGGCGCTCCGTATACGCATCCCCTTCGCAAAACGGTGCGTTGACGCAGGGGGCATAAGTAGTCTTCTTCCGCCAGCCAAACCCGGGTATTCGGCCAGCCCACCTTGACTGGATCGAGACCGGCTTCCAGGCAAAAGGCATGGAATTCCACCTCCCTGCCTTTGATTTGTACCTCGGGAGCAATTTGTTGGGGTAACCGGCAATCGGCCAAGGCCGAAACATCTTCGAAGGAGGGAAGGCTGAGCACCAGCGGATAATGCTTCAACGACTCGCCGTAATAAAGATGAAGATCGAGGATGGGAGAATTCGGAAATTCGGTCAAGCGCACATCGACGGCCCGGATTACCTGTCGCCAATCCGGGTGGGAATCCACGGAAACGGTGGATAATTTCAACCCCGGAAATACTTTCGACGCAATATGGTGGGAGAGGGAAAGAAGGTAATAGCGTAAATCACGGCTGGAAAAAAACCTGCCCAGAAAAGGGTTGAGGATTCCCAGAGCGAATTTGGCGGGGATGAAGATGCCACTGTTGATTCCCACATAATAAAATTCCAGGAAATCGAGCACGCAACGCTGCCGGGCGACGAGAAAGGGTTCCAGGCTATTGAAAACCGAAGTCACATACGCTATCGGAAGCAGCTTCTTCTCGGTCCAAAGGCACTCGAAAAGCCGACTTCCTTCCGCGTTCCCCTCGTCACAGGGGTAGGGGTGCTGGCTCCAGAATTCCACCACCCATTCCAGGGGAAAATGCAGTAACATGGCTACGTATAGGCTTTTAAGCACTTCTGAGCGTACTCGCGGAGGAGTGTTTTTTTTATTCCGTAATCTCATAAGGAGATGAATGTCGATACCGGAAAGGACCCCATTCCATCGGTATCGGTTTAGACTCAGGATTGGATAAAAAGGAAACCCTGGGTGCAGAAAAAGCGGAAGGAGCCGCGCCGGACCGTCTCAATCCCCATTTCTGGGCATTTTTTGCGCAAGGTGGCGCTCAAGCGGTTGAGTCGCAGCACGAAGTTCGGATTGAGGGGGTTCAATCCCAGGTTGGGATCCAGAACAAACTCCCTATATTCGAATTCAAACCGCTGTTCTTTGAGGCATTGATCCAGGATTTTGGCCAGAATGGCTCCTGGGAGGCTTTTCGCCACCAACCGCCCATTTACGAAAAGCCGACGGGTAGCGACATCGTAATGAATCTGCATTTTCTCGGAAAGGGAATCCAGCATTTCGCGGTGCTTTTTTCCGGCTTCCTCCAAATACACATCGCGGTTTTCCACGGCGGAGGCGATGAAATTCTGGAGAAAAATTTTCGGTCGGGGAAGGTTTTTTTGGAACCGGAAGCGAACCAGGGTAACCGGAGCGGCATAAGCCACCCCGCGACTCAAGGCCACGCGTTTGCGCAAGGGGCAATGGTAATCTTCCGATATTACCGGCACTTGCAGGCGATCGGACTCCCGCAATATTTCCTTGATTCCCCAGGATTCGCACAAATCGGCGAAGGAGCGAAAACCTCCCTTTATATTTCCCCGATGAAAAATTCCCGTTTCATCCGTTCCGGGATATTCTCCCTCGATAATAAAGGAAGGATGAAGTACGGAGCAGAGCACTTCGGCCTTTTCGAATTCCGGCATGCCGAAAAATCGCGGAAGATACCTCAAGCCGATATCCACCAGGCCTTCCATGTCCAATTTGCCGCATGCGGAGGGAGGTATCGGAAATCGGATACAAATCGAGACCAGCCGGAAATCTCCTTCCTCCGACCGGCTGACGATGCTGAAATCCAAGTCCGGAAACGCTTTTTTGAAAATAAGAGGCATGGCATTCATCAATTCCAACCGGGGATCCCTGCTGCTGAAAAAATTTTCCAGTACGGGGTGGAGCAGAAGCAGCAGGAATTTCGCGGAAAAAAAGGACCCGCGATTGAAATCCAATGCCAGGAATCGGAAAAATTCGGCCGGATCGGATTGTTTCGATAGGAGGAAGGGTTCCAAATCTTGCAGGACTTCCAGAATATAGGTGAGGGGGACACCTTCGGTATCCTCCCAAAGATGCTTGAATAAATCGGATCCCGATAAGGTGCGCGAAGGGAGTCGCAATGGGTGGGCCTGCCAAAAAGCCCGAATCCAAGGATTGGGTAATTTCAATAGCTGCGCGCCGTAAATGCGCTTGAGTATCTCGTTGCTCGATAGCGGAGATTGTACGCTTTCGGGTAACTTTGCGGTTGTGTTTGCCGTAGTGATTTCTCCCGGTAGGCGTCCAAAAGTAATAAGAAACGTTTCGAAAAAAACAGGCGATTTGTTTTGTCGACCGTGAGACGCTACCTTTCCTTATCAGGAGAGGTTTATGGAGAAAATATCTTCCGGCACCACACGACTACGTTGGGCCGTGGTTTTGGCGGAGCCGGAAATTCCCGAAAATATCGGGTTTACCGCCCGCAGCATGGCCTGTTATGGATTGGATGATTTGCGGCTTTCCGGGTCCGTCGCAGCCATGTCCCCGCGGGCCTTCAAAACCGCATCGGGAGCCGAAGGTATTATCCATTCCGCGCGCCGGGCGATGGACTTGCAGGATTTGCTCAAGGATTGCCATTTCGCCGTGGGCTTTACCCGGCGTCCCCGGCTGCCCGGACAGGTGGTTCCCGAAGTCGAGGATTTATGGCGGGAGTTGGATTTTCCAGGCCGCCTCCGGGAAGGCGCCGAGGGAGGGGACTTGCGCATCGCCCTGGTTTTCGGCAGAGAAAGCCAGGGCCTTTCCCGCGAGGAATCTTTGCAAATGACCCATTTGGCCCGCCTGGATTTGCCCGTTCCCGGCATCAGTCTGAATCTTTCGCATGCAGTGGCCATCGCCTTGCGGGAATGTCATCGTCAGGGATTGCTGGATGCCGAAAGTCCGGATTCGTCTGGCCTCGAAGATAAAGAACCGCATCCGCACTTGGAGCAACGGGAAAAAATATACGGCGACCTTATCGGATTCCTGGAGCATAAAGGCTTTATCAAAGATGGAAATCGCAGCCGCAATCTGGCCCACTTGCGTCTGCTCTGGCAAAGATTGAATCCCGGATTCCGCGAATTGGAGTTTTTACGTGGGCTGGTACGCAAATCCCTTTCTCCGTAAAATGCTAATATTGCAGGCATGTATTCGCTGGCCAATGACGCTCTCACCGTGGAAATCCTCGATCCCGTAAAGGACCGTTCCAAGCTGGGATCCCGTTTTTGCATCGGTGGGTATATCTGGCAGGTGAAGGATTCCG
>CAYNXV010000074.1:13024-16070 GCA_964401245.1 uncultured Bifidobacteriales bacterium
TTGGACTTGACGGTGCGGCATCCCCGACTCGGGCGCGTGGAAATGAAATGCGGTTTTCCTCTTTCCGCCTTGCCGGTATGGTGCAATGCCAATACGGTTTCGATGGAACCTTTTCTGCATACCACCTTGCACCCGGGGCGCGAAGAAGTCTGGTCGCTGACCTATCGTTTTTAAACAGGTATTTTATTCTCATGCCTGCTCTCAAGTCGCCGGGGCTTATCCTGCGCAAAACCCCTTACTCCGAATCCAGCTTCATCCTGAAAGCCTTTACGCGTGAATCGGGGCTCATCACCTTCATAGCGAAGGGAGCCAAGCGACCCAAATCCAAATTCCGCGGCGTCATCGATTCTTTCAATCTGCTGCAATTCGTTTATCCCGACAAAGCCCGGTCCGAAATAGTCACATTATCCGATGCCCACTTTCTCAGTGATTTTCCCCGCCTCAAAACCGATTTGGTTAAGCAGGCGGGTGGACATGTGCTCCTGGAAATCTTCCTGCGTTATCTGCACGGACAGGAACGTTCGCTGCTTCTATACCAATCCCTGTTGCAGGGTTTGCATAGCCTTGACGAGGCGCCGGATGGAGAGGAAATATGGCCCAGCCTGGCCCGGTTTGCCCTCGAGTTCAGCCGCGCTTCGGGCTATAATCCCCATTTCTCCCTTTGCATCCGTTGCGGCGGGGGACTACCCTCAGGCCGCCTGGCCTTCGACGTGGAACAGGGTGGGCCTTTATGCGGGGCCTGCGGGGATGATGGCGTCAGTCGGGGCTTAAGCCGGCATCCCGAGTTGAGCGGAGAGATTATACGGTGGTTGGATTCACTGTGGGGAGGGGCCGCGAGCGAAGGTTCGGAAAAGTCCCTGCACTCCGGCGGCATGCGCCAGGGCTTTGCCTTTTTGTTGGCATATCTCGGGCGTCATAGCGGCGGGGAAAAACGCATCAAAAGCCTCGAGTTCCTGGATCAGGTGAGGTCGGGATGACAAGCGGGCCCACGGATTTCCCCGGCGGCCTGCGCACCCGATTCGCGCCCACTCCCGGCGGTTATCTGCACTCGGGCAATGCCTGGGCCTTTCTCCTGGCCTGGTGCCTGGCGCGCAAACTCCATGGCCGCATCGCCCTGCGCATCGACGATATCGACCTCCCCCGGTATCGTGAAAGCTACCTCGAAGACATTTTCGCGTCCCTGGGCTGGCTGGGCCTGGATTACGACGAAGGTCCCGACGGGCCCCAAGAATTCCATGCAGGTTACGGATTCGCAAGCCGTCTTCCGCGCTATCAAGACGCTTTAAGCGCCTTGAGGCGGGTCAAGGTGGACGGATTGCCGGCGGTATACGCCTGTGTTTGCAGCCGCAAACAAATGCGGGAACAGGGAGGAAAATGCCCATGCCGCAGCGAGGGGCATGATTTGGATGCCGTCGGAGTCGCATGGCGCCTGCATAGCCCCCCGGGAGAAACCGTGCGTTACCTGGAGTGGGAAGAGGGATATAAGCAAGCGGAAGTTCACGTCGTCGCGGGCGATTTCGTGGTCCGGCAAAGGGATGGCCAACCGGGGTATCACCTGTGTTCCCTGGTGGACGACGAGTTCCTGCGTATGAATTGCATTGTGCGCGGCAGCGACCTGCTCCCTTCCACCGCCGCGCAATTACTCCTTGCCCGGCGGCTTTCCCTGAACGCCTTTCCCGCCGCCGTTTTCGTCCATCACGGTTTGCTATGCGAAGAGACCGGGGGAAAGCTCTCCAAGTCGGCCGACAGCCGCGCCCTTTGCGAATGGCGTACCCAAGGCGCCTCGTCCTCACGGCTGCTGGGTTGGTTCGCTTCCCGGCTGGGAATCCCGATTTCCGGGAAAGAATCCTCGGCCGCCCAAATCCTCTCCGCCTTTAACCCTTCGCATATTCCCCGGCAAAACCTGCCCTTCAACGATCTCTTGGCGCACCTGGAAGCAGAATAATTACCATTTAAGCCATGCTCGCCGCCCACGATTTCACCCGCTTCAAAACCACCCCCTTGGTCATGGCTACCGGCTATGACTTTTGCTTCGCCGGCATTCTGGAAGAAGCGGGAGTCGACATCATACTCGTAGGCGATTCTCTGGCCAACGTCATGCTCGGGCTTCCCACCACGCGGGGAGTGGACATGGAGGTGATGTCGGTCTTCGTGGCCGCCGTCGTAAGAGGTGCTCCCCATACGCATGTCACGGCCGACATGCCCTATTTATCCGACGAAACCCCCGCCAAGGCCGTAGCCAACGCCAAGCGTTTCGCGTCGCTGGGCGCCCATTCGGTGAAACTCGAAGGGTTGAAAACGGAACAGGTCCAAGCCGTGGTTTCCGAAGGCATTCCCGTTATCGGGCATCTGGGACTCCTGCCCCAAACCGCGGTATCCTTCAAACAAGTGGGCCATGGAGAAGAAGAACGCGAAAACCTGGTGGGGGCCGCCTTGGAGTTGGAGCGGGCGGGAGCGAGCGCCCTGGTTCTCGAACATATGGACTCCGAATCGGCGGCGAAGATTACCCAGGCCCTGCGGATACCCACCATCGGCATCGGCGCGGGCAAGTATGTTAACGGACAGGTGTTGGTGCTGCACGATTTTCTCGGGCTGAATAAAAGACCGCCGCCGCCTTTCGCGCGGGCCTTCGCGGATTTGCGCCCTGCCGGCCTCCAGGGCGCCCGGAATTATTGCGAAGCGGTGCGCTCGGGCGACTTTCCTGATTGAATCCTAAATATAGGAGTGCTTCAGAAAGTCTGAGAAAGTCAGAGGTTCGGTCAGATATGAGACATTTGTTATCAATCCTGCCGGATAATACATTTCATGGAATCGTGACATGTACCAATCTGATTGGTCCTTCCCAAGCGGTTTTTCAGTCACGCTAGCATTTTTAACCCGATAAGTCATTGGTAGTTAAAGTATTACGCAGGTTTACCTGTCTTGGTAGAGGTTGGAACGCATTTGTGTTTTTTCACACGAATGGGATTCTGGCACAAGGGTAACGATTATTTTTCATAAAAATACTTGTCGCTGAATATCGGATAATCTAATTTCCACTGTCATT
>CAYNXV010000075.1:0-3415 GCA_964401245.1 uncultured Bifidobacteriales bacterium
CGAGGGGGCTTTCACCACCAGATAAAGGCTCAGGGCTACCCCGCTACAAACGTACACCAAGACGAGCAGGTCGAGCATGCCGGGAATATCGAAAATAGTAGCGAATAATCCCAGGCAGACGATTTCAATCCAGTGCCGCCGCCTGCTTTAACCCAATTCAGCAATGTTTATTTTCGATAATCGTTCATGGACGGTTTATAGACCATTTGTAGACGTGGTGGACCTAGGTTTCACGTAAAATGGAGATTTTGCGATGGTCCCTTCTCCGGCTCTTTGGATGATGGTAATCCAGTCCTTTTTTGTGATGAACCAGTTGGCGCTTGCACCTCCCGAAGCTTTCCCGAATGCGACAGCATCGGAGGCTGCATAATCCCAAAGGAGGTAGTGGAGGCTTAGCGCTATTTTTTTGCTGCTGGTAGAAGACATTCCTCCCGATGAGTTCATAACCATTCCGGACGAAACTTCGGTTCCGAATTCAATCTTGTTGACGACGAGAACATATTGGGAGGAAATTCCGTTGGCTTGAAGTATTTCCCGCTTGGGAACATTGAATGGCAACGTTTGCATATGTTTGGTTCCGGGATTCAAAACCGGTTTGAAGTCGAAATATTCGTCTTGGATGTCGATGCTTTTTGACAAGACTTTCGATCGCTTGGCCGCACTTTGGACCACCTTGGGTAACAATACATTCAGGGTATCGGCCATAATCGCCTCGTAGCTGAAATCGGAGGGTGGATCGAAGTCATCCTTGAAATGCTCCGGGATCTTGATTTGAATATCGGCGCTTTGAACAGGAAACACGAAAAGTTCCTCTCCATTAATTTTCGCATTCTTGTATTTCTCATTGACGTGGTGTAGGTTGGGAGCGCATCCCATGAAAATGAATGCGAAAAACACTATTCCACTTGCAAGTCCAAGGTACGGCATGACTTTTTCCTTGTTGACTGATTTGGGAGTTTTTTAGAAGAATAACGATAATAGTATTACAATTGGAATTAAACGACTCCATTTTGTCAACGCAACTCATACCAGACCCCGCGGCCTTGCCCTCTGAGGTTCAGCCGCCCGGTCTTGACCAAAGCCCGGAGATGCTCTTTCAGAGTGTTGCGGCTGACTCCGGTTAGCTTTATTGCCTGTGCCATGGTGATGCGACCTTGTTCCCGGGCGAACTCTACTATGCGCAGTGAAATTTCGGGCAAAGTGGCGAGCACCAACGTTTCGCGCTCGATTTTCTTTTCCAGCCGCCGAACCTGTTCGGACAGGGAACGCAGAAAAAAAAGCAGCCACGGCTGCCAATTCGGTTCAGCGGTACGGATCGTTCCCTGAGTCTGGCGAAGCGCCAAGTAATAGGCTTCCTTGTTCTGCTCGATTACGCTTTCCAACGAGCTATAGGGTACATAAAGATATCCGGACTGCAGAAGCAGCAAAGTGGTCAAGACCCGGCTCAACCGCCCATTACCATCCTGGAACGGGTGGATTTCCAGAAACACGACTACGAACAGCGCGGTTATCAATAGCGGATGCAGGCGAGCCTGTTCGCGCTCCGCGGCAACCCAGTCGAATAATTCCGTCATCAAGCGAGGGGTATCGAAGGGAGATGCGGTTTGGAATACGACGCCGATTTGCAAACCCTTTTCATCAAAAGCGGAAACGCTATTCGTGTGGGTTTTATAGACTCCGCGATGCCAAACATCCTTTTCACTATAACGAAGCAATATCTGATGTAATTGTTTGGTGTGATTTTCGTTGAAGGGAATATCCTGCCAGGATGAGAATACCAGATCCATCAACTCAGCGTAACCTGCTACCTCCTGCTCATCACGAGTGGCGAATGAGCGGATATCCAGTTTCGCGAGGAGTTGCTCCACCTCTCTATCAGAAAGTTTACTGCCTTCTATACGTGTGGAAGAACCGATACTTTCAATGGTGGCCACATGCCGCAAAGCGGAAAGGCGTTCGGGTGCAAGGATTCCCAAAGCTCGCCAAGCTCCTTTGAATTCATCGATTCCGGCGATTAAACCCAGGATTTCCGTGGTGATGTGGAGAGAGTCCGTACGGAACATACACCCAATTATACACCCAATTACACCCAATTCCTAGCGAATCGCATCCAATAATACCTGTTTTTCCTGTTTTGGTGGCAGAAATTCAGATCTCGATGCTTGCGAACATCAAAATGGTTCGATCTGTCAGGGTATTCTTGGAAGGCGGATCGATTCTCCGAGTCGCATTCGTGAAACGGACGCCCAGATTGATATCGGAGATATACCAGCGCCCTACAAGGAATTGTGTCCCAGCCGCGCCGCCTTCTTCGGTATCCTTTCTCAATCCAAATCCGCCTTCAAGCGCGAAATCCTGCCATTTACCTCTGAGGCTATAGAAGTAGGTACCGAATCCACCTGCACCATTGCCGCCACCCGTCCCGACTCCCATGACTCCGGCTCTTGCGACGACCTGATACTCGCTTGCAATAACCATCCCGCCTTGAATACCCAAATCCAGAGGGACACGTATATATCCCTGATCTCCGTACCACCCCCCGATCCCCAGAGCCAAATATTCACCCAACATCCATCGCCCATCCGACGCGCTCCGGGTCATCGATCCTATCCATGACCCGCGCATGAATACGGGTTGGCCACCCCATCCCGATCCTTCAGCCTCATCCGCCGGATCGAAACTCACGCTCACATGCTCCACTCCCAATCCCAATTCCCATACGGGTCCCGCATTGATTTTCTCGGCAATTGCGGGTGCGGTCAACCACGCGATAAGCAGGGATGCTACGACCCAAGTCTGTGCACGGGCTGGGGTTTTCATTTTCAGGGCCATTATTCCTCCGTTGTGAGTGATACCGAACTTCATCAGTATATCCTTTTTTAAACAGCGGATCACCGTGGAGGGATGAGGACCGCGCCGACTGCATCGCCCAATTATTGAAAAGTACAGGTTCAAGAACCATCCCATGAACATGGGGTGGTATGGTTGCAATCAAAGTTCGAATTTCACGCTTCCTGTAAAGCTCACCATCCATTTCACGCCGAACCTGTCGGCGCAGACGCCATACTTCTCAGCCCATTCGGTTTTGGCCATGGGCATTTCAACCTCGCCTCCGGAGGATAAACCCGCGAAAACCCTGTCCGCCTCGATACCGGTGTCCGCTTCGACATGGATATACAAGTTGTTTCCCATTGTTAGACTTTGCCCTTGGGATTCCAGGATGTCGGTTCCCATGAGCATATTGTCCTTTCCGAAAGATAGGGCGATATGGGCGATTTTTCCGAGCTCCGCTTCCGGCACGTTCATGGATTCGCCGCCGAAATCCTTGAATCGGAGCAGGCCAAGGTACTCCCCCCCGAAAACGGATTTGTAATGGTGGAAGGCCTCTTCGGTGTTTCCATTGAAGTTAAGATAG
>CAYNXV010000075.1:3425-16021 GCA_964401245.1 uncultured Bifidobacteriales bacterium
TGTTTCATGGGCATACTCCTATAATGGGACGAAGTCGGATTTAAATTTAATTTCGCAGGGCCGGTGGCGTAACCTTTTCATCGATGGAAATCAAATGAACGAAGCGTTCCAAGCCTACAACGACAAGCAATCGAGCGAAGAAAGAAAAATCTGCGAAATTCTAGCGACGGAAATAAACCGCCATCTCCCCGATGCGGAAAAGAAAATCTGGCACGCTCACCCCGTCTGGTTTTTGGAAGGAAACCCTATCGTCGGTTACAGCAAAATGAAAGATTGCCTTCGCCTATTATTCTGGAGCGGCGCCGATTTTGAAGAAGACCAATTGCAAATCAACACCGGAAAATTCAAAGACGCCTCGGTTCGATACACCTCTGCGGATCAAATCAATCGGAAGGATCTTAAACGCTGGCTGAAAAAGTCCCGGGAGATCCAGTGGGACTATAAAAATATCGTCTAGCGAAAAGGCCGCTTGATCCGTATCGAATGATTCCTAGGCTCGCCAGTGCCGAATGGCAATGCCTGTTCCTTCAAAAAGTCGCTGAAAAAACCTGCGCCACGAAATTGACGGAACGCCTGCCATCCCGGGTTTCCATTACGGGCATGGGTATGGGATTGAAAGCGAAATTTTTGATGAAACCCTTTTGCGAACCGATCCTGCGCGGCTCTTCTACCAGGGAGCTCGTGATGGCCCTGGTCAGAAAATAACCGGCAAAGGCTCCACTGGTCACGGTCCAGAAAAGTGGGGCGGGGCCATCAGGGAAGGATTCGGTCAAAAGCATAAGTCCCAAGGGGGTCAGTGCGCCGGCGGAAAGCCCCAGGGTGTTGTAGCCGGCCCTTTCGAAGGTGTCGTATTTGTCCTGGAAAAACTTTTGTCCACTCCAGAATCCCGCTCCGATTCCCGCCAACATGATGCTCCCGAAAGCCGGTCCTGATTCCGGCTCGATCGACGCAACCAAGGAGCCGGCCACCATGCCGCCGAGTAGGGAAAAAGTGCTTATACCCGGCCCGATACCCCCCGGTACTCTTTCATGGGTACGGTATTTGTAAGACAGGTAATGCCCTCCGACGGCCGCGCCGAGCGTTTGCGCCACTAACAATCGGGTTCCAATTTCCCCGGATTCAATCA
The DNA here is from genome assembly GCA_964401245.1 of uncultured Bifidobacteriales bacterium. Classification (GTDB taxonomy): domain Bacteria; phylum Fibrobacterota; class Fibrobacteria; order UBA11236; family UBA11236; genus JBGTHM01. The sequence goes on from CAYNXV010000075.1 coordinate 4,552, forward strand.
TATTTGCCCAGAGGGAAACTCCGAAAAAACCCATGATACCCATGGTGGAGGCGAAAGAGGATTGCAAGGAAATGCGACCGGGTTCGTCCTGGAAACGCGTACCATGCTTGTAACCATAATGCAGACCCAGCGGGTAGGCCGCCAATGCGGCAAAGTTCCCGATGCGAAAGGCGTTATAGTCCGGTCCGAGGACCATGAAGGGTAAGGCATAGGAAAAGATTAGGGAGTTGGACGCGAAATAGCTGGTGGCAAGCAGGTGGGAGTCATGATAGTCCTTGTTCCAGGCGACGTAGTAATGCGCCCCGAAGGAGATGGGGAGTGCAAGTAGAGTCATGGCGGCCGCCTTATCGGGAGCTTCCAAAGCGATAGGCAGGGCAAAGCCGTATATGTATGTGGAAAAGGTGGTCTGAGTGGAGACGTACCTAAACTTGTTCTTCCCCAGGGCATCTTGGTTTTCAGGGGCAGCGGCGGGGACGGGTGCCGGCGCGAGCTGAAAGTCGGTAACCTTCCAAGGAATGGATTCGGATTCTGCGCTTTCCTTGAGTTTTCCAAGCATGTGGGACGGAACCTCACTTTCGAGCGTACGCTCTTGAGTTCCGGTGCTGTCTACGACCAGCACTGAAATTTTTCCGGAGCCGGTTTGCGTGATGGAAATGACCGAGTCCCCGCCTTGGATTTCGAAAAGCAGCTCCAATTGGTCGTTTATCTTGCCGAATCCAAGGCAAGGAAGAATAAGACAGGCAACCAATATCCGAAACATGAGCACTCCTATAAAATGAAAACTTTGAACACGGCTAAAGACTCAAGTTAATCCCTAAATAGGCATTGCGGGAATTGGCTTGAATGGGAAAAGCATAGAAAAAATTCCAATGTATCACATTTTTCAAAGGAGATACCATTTTCAAGGTAGTGGAAACCACCATGTCCATTCGACCATTCTCCCATAAATTCACGAGCTCACCTTGGGCCGCCGCCACATTTCCTCCCGGTTGGTGATGACTTGGGCGGTGGCCGGAATAAGACGAATTCACCGAGGCATTTGGTTCAGGGGTTGAAGAAAAACCCACCCCGAGAGAAGGGAGAATATTCGTAAGGAAGAGTCCGCTGCCCTCAAACGGAAAGTGGACGGGTAAATGCCAATCAAAGGATAGGGAGGCGAAGCCCTCGAATTCCGTGTCGAAATCTTCGGTTAAAATGGATGTCATGGCTGCGGTGGCCTGATAGAATACCCGTCGGTGGGAATTGGTAGCCAGGGTCAGACTGTTCCAATTCACAAGGGTTTCGCTGGCCCCGAATGCCGGTGCATATCCAATCCCGGATTGCAGAAAGAGAAGCTGGTTGGGGAAATTGACTCCGGGCTGATACACAACGAATTGGAGTTGGTTACCCAGCACGGTTCCGCCGCCGGAAAAATCGGTCAACAAGCCACTACTTTCCGTACTTATCGAAATGCCCGAATAGTTACCGAAGCCGGTGAGCGATAAGTAATTGTTGAGACGCCAATCCAGTGACAGGGAAAAACGCATCAAGGTATAGGCGAATGCCCGGTCGCTCAACTCATCCTGAGGGATGCGATGAGTGGAACTTTGGAAGAATCCATTGAAAATAGGACCAAAGGAGTGGTTCGAGTAGAAAGCCAAAGCATCGGAGAGGTAAGGCAATTCATTTTGGTCATGACCCAATTCATCGGAAACTCCGGCTTCCAGATAGACCTGCGACTCTTGTCCCGGATGCATCCAGATGCCGGCCCCTCCCGCCGTCCATTTGAAATAATCTCCCGGATCGTTCACCTGGTAAAGCGGAGAGGTTTCGTCCGTTGTTCGGAACATATCGAACCGTTCGGGCATTTGGACGATGCGCGCAAATCCTGCGTATCCTAGGTATTTCATGCCGTCGTCTCCCCATTTTTTCCTTTCGACTTGCGTTGGCGACGGAGGAGAAAAGGGGGTGTTCGGCGGAATCGAATCTCTGACAATGTCCAGTATTTCCCCTCCGGACATGGGCACGGAATCGAGCACGAAACCTTCCCGGGAATAGGTTCGGCTGAACAAATTGCCGCCATGCGCCATGGGCGCCAGATGATTTCTCTCCCCATGGGTCCACTGGGTGATACTGTCATTCCGCAGGGAATAAATCTGGTAGGTACCGGTAAAATCGGCCGAGAAAAGCAGGCGGCCCTCCTCGCGATCCCAGCGCGGGTCCCTTTCGTCGGCTTTGGAATCCAGGAGCGGGGTAAGGTCGCCGTTCAAAACGTCAATCGAGAAAATGTCGGCACCCCGGCCGGTGGAGACTTCCACCAACAAAGTGCCTGGCTCCCCTCCCTGGGACAACCCCGACAATTTCATGTGCACCGGGAATCGCGTAATAAGGGTCAAACCGTTCTCTTCCAAACGACTGAAACTCGTTCGCCCGGCATTTTCCGAAATAATATAAAGGGTTCCATTCTGGTCTGGCGCAGCAAAGGTTACCCGGCCGTTAACGGTAAGTCGACTCGTAAGGCCATGGATGAAATCGTATCGATAGAGATCGCTGGTTATTCGACCCGACTTCCACGAGACGGATTGGGCTGTGAAGTAAAGGAATTTTCCGTCCGGAGACACGTTGAGGGGACCGTTGGCCCGCCGCTTTACCAGCTGAGCTCTGCCTCCCGTCCTCACATACAAATCGGTAATGCCAAAATCATTACGCTCCGACGAAAGGTACGCCAGTATGCCGTCAGCCGACTTCACTGGACTGTTTTGGTTGACGTAAGGGACGTTTCCAGGAAGGGAAATCAAGGCTGGTGTCGGAATCATTGGCGAACTTCGCGTGACCGTGCTATCGAGATGCTCCAGCCAATCCCGGTACAAATCCTCCGGGGCCTTGGATACCACATTTGTGAAACCGGATGCGAACCCATCGCGCTTCATCGTCTCAAGGATTCGATTCATTGTTTCGCGACCATACTTTTCATAAAGAAATGCGGTGAAGAAATATCCCTGGGTATAGATCATTTCATTGCTCCGGGCATCCCATCCGAACGCGCTCATTTCCGGAAGCGACAGCAGGTCGTCATGCTCAAGTGCGGTCTTCAAGATCATCCTCCGAAAGCCATCCGTGGTGTCATACCCGCATGTCTGTGACCCGATTTGCGCCAGTCCTTCGGCAAACCAAGCCGGAATATTTTTCCAGCGAACGTCCGCACTCATGCTTATGGCGCCTTTTTGCCTTAAAGCGAATGCGGTCATCAGGTTGTATCCCAAAAATCGGGAGGTCACACCCATCTTCCTGAGGGTAATGATATGGGCCAATTCGTGGGCGATGACATTGGGAAGCCAAGGGGTTTTCCCCCGCAAGTCAAAATCGGCAGGAGGCAGCATGATGACTATCCAGCCCTGAGCGCTAAAAGCGTAGCCGTTGCTGATATCATCCTCATCCAGAAACAGAACGTGTATAGGCTTTTCGGGGTGATAGGAATAGAATTCGGCGAGCCGATCATAGGAGTCTTCGAACAACTCGGACAGGTAAGGAATATTTTCCGTCTTCGATTTGTCGATGAGATACTCGAAATGCTCTGACTGGAAGGCCACTCTTTCGACTCTGGCCGATTCTACCATAGAGGGGGACCAGAGCATTATCAACAAAAAAACCGTGGAAGCAATGCTTCCATTCCATCCAAATTCACCTGAATTTTCAGTCACTTATCACTTTCGATTATCGGGCTTCGCGGGCCAAGGTTAACGTAATATCCGCGATATCGGGGATGGTTACGTTTTTACCATTTCAACTTAATCAAAAATCCATCGGTTTTCACCGGGATGCTTATGACCCGGGAGATTGCTATATTTCGTTCCCATCAAGATATCGATAATCGCGCGTAACAGCGAAATTCCATTCTCGAAAGGAAACTCATGCAGCTGAATCTTTTCCTGTCGAAGATGACCTGCTTCATCCTACTCGCCGCAGTCATGGCGGACGCTCATTCCGGAGAGGGCGTGGCTGGAGGGTTCGCGGCCGGTTTGTTACATCCGGTTACAGGCTTTGACCACGTGGTAGCGATGGTAGCGGTCGGATTATGGGGCGCTTTCCTGGGCCAGCCGGCCATTTGGATCTTGCCGGTCATATTCCCGCTGGTAATGGCCTTTGGAGGTATCCTGGGAGTAGCGGGGTTGCCTCTGCCGGGTGTGGAAATCGGAATCGCGCTGTCTGGAATCGTCCTGGGAACCATGGTCGCCCTGGCCGCCCGCCCTCCCCTTTACGTCGCAGGGATTTTGGTAGGGTTTTTCGCGATATTCCATGGTCATGCCCATGGAACCGAATTGCCGGGAGCCGCAAATGCTTTGGCATACAGCCTGGGATTCGTTTTTTCCACCGGATTGCTGCATCTGGGCGGCATCGGCTTCGGAACTCTGGAACGATTTCCTCAGGGAAATTTAGCGATACGTGTCTTGGGAGGCTTGATCGCCCTGGTCGGGCTGGGGTATTTGATCGGCGCATTATGAGAACGCGACTCGCCCTAAGCATGGCTTTGTTTTTCCTGGTGCCCGATTTGGCGTCAGCGCATGATATGTTCGGGGAAGATCGTGACTTCATCAACGGTCTGGTACACCCCTTCATATCCTTCCCTCACTTGCTGATCGCTTTGGGACTAGGCTTGCTGGTTGGTCGACAGGGAGAAACTACCGAGCCCTTTTTGATAGGGGTTTTTATGGTCGCATTGGTGGTCGGACTGGTCTGCGCGACTTTTTCCGTGGGTTTCGCAGCCGAGAGTGCGCTCCTATCCGGGGCCGTCCTGCTGGGCCTCACCCTGGTAATCGGCCGCCCGGTACCCATTTATGTCCTGACAGCGGCCATCGTGGCGCTTTGCGTATTGATGGGGCTTGATTTCGCGGCCGAAACCGCTCAATCCAAAGCGGGATTGAATTTGGGCACCGGCGTTTCCCTGTATCTCATCTTCCTCGCGTCCATGGTATCGGCCGGCAAACTGAACAAAAAAGATTTGGGACGTATCGGCCTGCGCATTATCGGCTCCTGGGTGGCTACAAGTTCGTTGCTGGCGCTGTCTCTGCGTATATTCACGGAGAAATCCTGACGCATTTCGCCTCTTGATACCTTCCCGATTTTTCCATTCGCGTCCAAAAAATGCTGACCGAATACGGGTGTCAATGGCATAATATGAAATGGACCGCCGTCTCCCCACCCTAACGCACAGAATCATCCCCGTCGAAGCGGTTTGGTGGGTGGGAATCGGATTGTATGTCGCTGTCATCTATGCCACCGCGCCCTTCGTTTCCTATTGGCGCAAAACCATAGTCGAGGCCTTGGGATACGGGGTTTACGATTGGATACTCTGGCTTTTCGTTCCTCCGCTGCTGGCGGTTCTGTTCGCCGCGCTACGTCGCCGCAAAGGCAAAGCCCTGGTACGTTCCCTCTTGATCCTAGCGGCGACGACGGCGATTTTCGGATGGTACATGATGCATCTCAAGTACCCCATAGAACGGCTTCACTTTGCGCAGTACGGCCTTTTGGGAGGCCTGGTTTTCACCGCGGCCCTTCGTAGAGGCGGCCCCGCCTTCTCCTCGCTTTTGGCGCTTATGTTTACATACTTGGCAGGACTCGGGGACGAGTGGATACAGTTTTATTCCCCCAATCGAGTCGCGGAAATAAGCGACGCAGCGCTTAACTCCTTTGCTGGGCTCTTGGGAATCTGCTTAGCCCAAGAATTTTCCGGCGAGGCGAAATTTCCTCTCAAACAGCGGTTTGTCCAACGGGTTCGATTTCTGCAAGGGACCGGAGCCCTATCGGTTGTATTAACTCTGGGTTTTCTGGCCCATGTGCACGGCTTCGGGTATCGTATTGAAAGCCTTAAGGCGGGGATTTTCTATTCCTCTTTTTCGCAAGCGGAACTGGAGGCGGGCCAAACCACAGATGGACAACCTTTGATTTCGAATTCCACTTACCTTGACGAAGGGGATCGCCATCTTTTCCAACGGGAGTTTTATTGCTCTAACGATTTTCTGGCGGCCGACGGTTCCTATTATCGCAACTGGTCGCATTGCTGGATGGAAAACGCGGTGCTGGTCAATTTTTACGCCGCTTATATGGAAAAGCACGCAGGACAACCGGTGCAATCGCGCCTTGAGCGGCTAGACCGTAAATTTGCCGACAAAGTCACCGGCAATCCCGTGGTGTGGAGCGAAGAAACCAGCCAAGGCATGTTGGGGGCCAAGCCAAATGCTCATTTAATCGCCTCGCGGGTGAAATCCACCCAGTTCACAGAGACAACTTTTCCCGAGATGCTGTTTATGGGTTTGGTGGCGATGGCGATAATCGCGTGGATCGGAGAGCAGGTCTTGCGGCTTGCTCCTAACGAGGAATGAGCCGCAAGTTGCGCTCTGGTTCCCTCCCGAAGCCTTTGATCAACAGACTGTCCGCGTATAACTTCAAGAGCGCATAGGCATTCTCCCGCTCCGTTTCCACCATGGCCTGCATGGTGATGAAGTGGATGCCGTCAAATTTCCCGTAATCCCCTAGGTGATTATGGCCGGCGAAATATGCCACGACGGAAGGATGCCGCTTCAGCAGGGCAAGCACCTCCATATCATTCCACAGATTATGTGATCCGCCGGGGAAAACCGGGAAATGGCAGAACACGATTACGCGCTGTTGTTCCCGTGCCGCCGAAGCCAGGGTTTTTTCCAACCAATCCATCTGTTCCTTGCCAAGTCCTCCGTTCCATGTTTTGGCTTGCGGGCGATTCTCGGTTTGAACCCGGTTATATAGGCTGTCGCGCTCGGCAGTTCCGGCTGGATGTGCCTTGGGGGCGGAAAAGCTGAGGTCGTTTCCGTCCAGCACGACAAATCGCCAACCTTCCCGAGAAAAGTCGTAATAGGGGCGCGAAAGACGTAGTATGGCAGTGACGCTGTCTTTTTTTGGAGCTTCGACTTCGTAGTCGTGATTGCCCAACACGTGGAACACTGGAATGTCCGATGAATCGAATATCGCCAGGGTAGGAGGAAAATTTATCCAGTCCTTTTCGATGAGATCTCCCATTTGTACCACAAAGGAAGGTTGTGCCAACTTGAAGGAATGCAAGGCTTCGCGGAGTTTTCCCAACGACTCCGCGTGATACCGGGTACCATTCGGATCGCAGGGGCAATATTGCGCATCGGCGACTATTCCCACCTTAAGAGGCCTTTCCACCGTCCGGTGCCCCATGTAGCACGAGGTAAGGAGTAAAAACGATGGGATTAACAGCCTATGTGAAAAAATCATACCCTTGGAAATCCTTTAGAGGGTGGCGAAACAAAATTACGTGGCTGACTTCAAAACCTCAGTCACCAGATTCCTGAAAAACAGCGAACCCGGATCTTCCGCGGCCCTGGTATGCCAAGTAAGGCACATAGGGAAAGTAAACGGCGGTAATGGCGAGCGCACCCGCCGCAACGGCAAAAGTTCACAAAGCCTTCCGGCCAGACTTTCTGGTATACCCGCCACGAAATCCGATTGGGAAGCCGCCAACGCCGCGGCCCCGAAGCTTGGCACTGAAAGCGCCACATCGCGGACCAGCTTCAATCGGGAAAAAATATTCTCCGCCATTTTATGCCCCACCCCTCCCTTTCCCTGCACCAGTAAAGTGTCGATATGACGTAGGGAATTGAAAAGTTTGGCGGTCAACTCCTCCTTTACCCGGGGATGATCGCGGCGCACTACGAAAGCGAATCCTTCGGGGTATAGCTCCTGGAACGGTTGGCCGGGCGGCACCGCCGGCGCCGGACAAAGAGCCGCGTCGATTTCACCTGAAGCCAATCCGTCGGATGATTCCATGAAGTCGGGAGAAACAATGCGCAGTTCTGCCTTGGGCAGCGCTTGCGCGAACCGCGTTGTTACCATCGGTACATCACGAAAATGATGGGCATCGGTGCAACCCAGCGTGAACCGCCGCGTGGATGATTTCGGGTTGAAGCCCAGATGCGACAGAACGGATTTCTCCACTTGGTCCAGCGATTCCGCCAGCAGCGGCAACAAGGATTTTGCCAAAGGAGTCGGCGACAATCCCTTTCCATTGCGGATAACCAGGGGATCGCCGAAATGAACCCGTAGTCGTGCGAGGGAGTTGCTTATCGCGCTTTGGGTTACGTGCAACCGTCGAGCCGCCTGGGTGGCGCTGCCTGTTTCCAGTACGGCGCGAAGAATGCGCAGCAAATTCAGGTCGAGGTTCGCGATATTACTCTGAGTGATTTTCATTATCAAAATATATCATTCGGAATCATTCCGGAGGAAGCCTATCTTGACAGGCAACAAAATTTCTTGGACAAGGAGATACCTGATGGCCGCCAGAATTATCACTCTCATCCTATGGGCTTATGTCATCAACCTCGGCATCGCTTTGGGAGCGGGCCTTTACGAATCGCGCATTGAGGTGCCCCAGTGGTTGACGGGATCCGAAACCACCGGATACCAATGGAACCGGGAAGCTGCTGTATCAGCCGATACCGGACTGCGCTTCTGGGTATTTGTAACCACCATTCCCTTGACCCTGCTCACCATAGCGGGATTAATTGCGGCCTGGTTCACCATCCGGCCCGTGCGCACCTGGTGGCTTATCGCATTAGGAATAGGTCTGGTGGATCGGGGAATGACTTTCGGGTATTTCATTCCCTCCATGATTGAATTGATGTCGGAAGGAGCTTATTCACCGTCTCAAGCGGCGGACAAGGCGCTGGAGTGGGTGAAACTGGGAAATGTGCGGCATGCTGCCAATGCCTTGGGCCTCCTGGCCGCCATGAAAACCTTTTCCCTTTGGTATGCGCACCGGGGAAAATAATTTGGCGATTTCCTCGTCTTCTTTCAGACGGTAAGTACCTTACCGGAACAACTTTTAAATGAGACCATGAAAGAGGAAATCGCCATGACCCTGTTGGAAATCAAATCACAGCTCGAATCCGCCACCGCTCCCATCATCAAAATCATTCACAAGAATGACCATTTCAAAGTAATCGCCATGGGCCTTACGAAAGGCATAACCCTAAAGGAGCATAAGACCCCGCTCCCGGCAAAATTAACGGTTTTGGAAGGGTCGGTGCGATTCAAAACTGCCGATAAGAATCAAGTTCTGGAAAAATTTCATGAATTGGAAATTCCCGTGAATGTCATGCATTCCGTAGAGGCGCTGGAAGACAGCCTCTGTCTGCTTACCCAAGGTTGATAACCTAGGGTTCCCTGGCCGCAGCGACCGCCTCGGCCAAGGCGTCGACCACTACTGTTAAATCCGCCTCCTCATTTCCCCTTCCCAAGGAAAATCGCAGCGACGACGACGCGGCCTCCTTGCCTCTTCCCATGGCCATAAGCACGTGCGAATGGCGAACCGAGCCCGAGGCGCAGGCCGAACCGGCGGAAACCGCGATGCCCCTCAAATCCAGAGCCATCACCAACAAGTCGGCCCGACAACCTTCGAAAGCGATGCTGGTGGTATTGGAAAGTCGCGGCGCACCGCTGCCATTCACTACCGTCCCCTCAATCCGGGAAAGTATGGCCGCTTCCAGCTTGTCGCGCAATGCCCCCAAGCGCCGAGCTTCCTCCGCCCCTTCCCGCATCAATACCCGTACCGCCTGTGCGAAGGCCGCGATACCGGCGACATTCTCCGTACCGCCCCGTAATCCCCTCTCCTGCGACCCTCCCGCCAATTGGGACGCCATCGGAATACCCTTGCGCACATACAACGCGCCGACGCCCTTTGGACCGTTCACCTTGTGGGCCGATAGCGAAAGCAAATCACATTCCCACTCCGCGGGCTTAAAGTCCGCTACCCGCCCGAAAGCCTGCACCGCGTCGGTGTGGAAGACGATGCCCTTTTCCCGGACCAGCGATCCGATTTCCCGGACAGGCTGAAGGCATCCGGTTTCATTGTTGGCTGCCATTACGGATACCACAGCAGTATCGGGGCGCAAAGCATCCGCAATCGCTGCTACGGACACTACGCCATTACCTTCGGGTTGCACATAGGTTACCGTGCACCCGGAATTTTCCAGGGCCCGGCAAGTTTCGAGCACGGCGGGATGTTCGATGGCCGTCGTGACTATATGCCGCCCCTTCTCCTTGCCTGAACCCATGACCCCGCGCAGGGCCAGATTGTCGGCCTCGGTTCCGCCACTGGTGAAGGCGATTTCCGGAACCTTGACTCCCAAGGCTGCCGCCACGGTTTCGCGAGCCGCTTCGATGAGTTCACGCGCGCGCCGCCCCTCGCGATGGAGACTCGAAGGGTTGCCGAATCCCCCGTCGAGGCATTGGAACAAAGCCTCGCGCGCTTCGGGGTGAAGGGGGGTAGTAGCGTTATGGTCCAAATAAAGTGAAGACATCGGTAAAAAGTACTAAAGCCGGTCAGCGCCAATTTTTTAACTTCCCGGACAACTTCACATACTCCCTCGAATCCAGGATCGGTCCGCCTCATGAATGAATCCTCCGCCCCGCCCCTTCCCGGAAAACCGGGTCCTTTGCAACGCTATCGGCGCGTCCTGCCCGGCGTATTCTTCGTCGGCGGTTTTCTCTGGGACGCCTTCACTCTCGGTGTTTCGATTCAACCCGTCGATTTATTTCTCCTATTGGGCTATTTGTCCGCCGCCGCCTTACTGCTTTTCGGCAGCGAAAAGGCCCGCACCCGCGCTCTCCATCGAAAAGCACAGGCTTTCGGATCCGATACATCGCTCGCTTTCGCGCCGGAAAGCCCGTCCCTCCTGCAAAGAATCCCCTTCGGAAAACATCTGCCCGGCAACTGGCTCCATCTCGCGCTGCAATTCCTGTTCGGAGGCCTTTTCAGCGCCCTCATCATCTTCTACTTCAAAAGCGCCAGTTCGCTGCCGGCCTTTTTCCTCATCGCCCTTCTCACAATTCTCCTCGTGCTCAACGAATTCATGCACAACCATTACCATCGCCAAGCCCTCACTTGGGGGTTATTCAGCGCCTGCGCCATCCTTTTCCTCAACTTCGCCCTTCCCCACCTTTTCCGCAGCATACACCCAGGCTGGTTCTACCTGAGCACCGGCCTCGGAGTGGCTTTGGTGTGGGGTTTGCGCCGCATCGCGCGCCCCGCCAGAATACCCGTATGGCCACCCTTCCTGGTGGCCGCCCTGCTCATAGCCCTGTTCCAGTCCGGAGCCATTCCACCTGTTCCCATGGTCAAAAAAAATATGGTCATCACCCTCGGATTGGTCCGCGACGAAGGCGTTTACCGCGCCACCGTAGCCAGCCCCAAACCCTGGGAGTTCTGGCGTACCACCGCCAAAACCGTATACCACTCCCCCGGCGATCCCGTCTACTGCTTCACTTCCGTGTTTCTGCCCTCGGGGATTTCCACCACCCTCTATCATCATTGGTTGCTTTTCGACGCCAAAACGAGCAAGTGGGCCTCCACTCCGCGCATCGGCTTTCCCATCAAGGGAGGTAGGCAAGACGGCTATCGCGGTTATACCATCAAGCGCAACCTGCCGCCGGG
>CAYNXV010000076.1:0-15659 GCA_964401245.1 uncultured Bifidobacteriales bacterium
TGCGGCTCTCGGGGCCGATAATCAGACCCTCGGCGATGAATCCCGGGATTTTGCCGTCGAAAGCCTCGAAGGCGGCCCGCAAGGCGGTGTTGGTTTTTTCCGAGAACAGCGCATGGAAATCCGTCGGCACCAGCGGAAGCGAAAAAGAGGAGGCCGGCAGCGGGTCCATATCCTTCTCCCCCCGCATATAGGCGCCCAGCGTTTGCGCGGGAAACCGGAATTCCCCTCCTCCCATGGCGAACGCGCGCCTTTCCAAATCGTCCTGATAATCCAGGCCCGCCAATGCCTCTCCGCTCAATTCCGAAGGATCGACGGGAACCACCACGGCCGAATTGGCGAAGCGTCCGCTACGCGTGGAATAACTCATGCCGTTGGTGAACAGGCCATCGGATGAATCCGCGCAAGGCACCACCACTCCGCCCGGGCACATGCAGAACGAATAGGCGGAAAGATTTCTCCCGGCATCGTTCCAGGTGAGAAAATACTCCGCCGCACCGGTAAGCTTGACGATTTTCTCGTCTCCCACCTGCCGGGCATTGATGAGGCTCTGGGGGTGTTCCACCCTTACTCCCACCGCGAAGGTCTTAGGGGTCATCGCCACACCCCAGGCCGCCAAATCGCGATACAGCGGCCGCGCCGAATGGCCGGCGGCCCATACCACCGCGTCGAATGAAATCCGTTCCCCGGAGCATATCAAGCCGCGCACCCTACCCTCTTCGAGATGAAGTCCCGTAACCGGGGAGTTGAAACGGAAACGGCAACCCCGCTCGATGCAGATTTCGCGCCAACGCTTTACGATGAATTGCAATTGGTCGGTGCCTATGTGGGGATGCGAGTCGAAGGTGATGCTTTCGGGCGCGCCGCAGGCCACCAGCAGCTTGAGGAACTCCTCGGTTTCCGGAGTCCGCGATCGCGAAGTAAGCTTACCGTCGGAGAAGGTTCCCGCGCCGCCTTCGCCGAAAAGGATATTGGAATGGGGATTGAACCGGGCCTGCTTCATGAAGAGGCGGATATCGCGGAAGCGTTCCCCCACCTCGCTGCCCTGCTCGAACACTTCCACGGCATAACCTTTGGCCGACAAGGCCCAGGCGGCCGCCATGCCCGCCGGACCGCTCCCGATAATCGCGATGTGACGGCCGGGAAACCGGGCGGCGGCAGCTTCAGCCCCGGTGCCACGCGAAGCGGAGGTGACCCGGGGATGGCGGATGACGCCGTCGAAGGCGAATTCCACCGTGAATTTCCAATGCGGCGCCCTGCGCTTGCGCGAATCCAGCGAACGCCGCAGCACTTTCACTTCGGATATGCGCGATGCCTTGAGGCGCAAATGGGTGGCCACCGCCAGGCGCAAATCCGGCTCTCCGGAGGACACCGCCCAAGGTAACTCGCGTAAGACGTAGGTAGGCAATCTGGTATTTCCGTCAGTGGTGATAAGGCTGGTTTTCCAAGATACAAAAGGCCCGGTACAGTTGCTCCAGCCACATGGCCCGCGCCATTTCATGGGGAAGCGTCATGCTCGAAAGTCTGACGCGCATTCCGGTCGCCGTTTTCAGCGATTCGTCCAGCCCAAAAGCGGATCCGATGACCACCGCCAGCGCCTTGGTGCCCCCCAATTGCCGGGTAGCTATCCATCCGCTCAACTCGAGGGAAGTCATGTCCTTTCCCTTCTCATCCGAAACAATCACGCTTTCGCTCGGAGCCAGCCGGGAGAGAATACGCCCGGCTTCACCTTTCAGCCTTTGCGAAGCGTCCTTTTCCTTGCCCTCTTTGATTTCGACCAGCTCCAGAGGCGTGAAGCGGCGAAGCCGGCCCGCATAATCGTCCGCCAAGTCGCGGTAACGGGCGTCCGAGGTTTTGCCCACCGAAAGGATGCGGATTTTCATGCCTCGGAAAGATAGGATTGGATATCGGTGAAAAAGTCGCTGAGATAGGCCTGTTTTTCCTCCAGGTTTTTCTTGCCCAAAGGCCCGTCCCAGCAATCCTCGGGTATTTCATGGACGAAGCGGGAGGGAATCACCTCGCGCGCCGCCCTATGCCGCACCTTGGTGGCGGGCCACGAAAGGCAAAGACGCTTGCGGGCCCGGGTAAGGGCCACGTAAAAAAGCCGCCGTTCCTCTTCGATGCCGACATCGGTATGGTTTTTCTTGGAAGGGAAAACATCGTCGTCGAGCCGGGGCAAAAACACGGTATGGAATTCCAGGCCCTTGGCGGCATGTACCGTCATGAGGCGCACACCCGGCTTTTCCTCCTCCTTTTCTCCGAATTGGGTATCCAGGGCCAGGAAGTGGAGAATATCGGCCAACGATTCCTGAGGAGCCCGCTTTTCCCTTTCTCCGAACAGCTCCAGAAAACGTTCCAGGTTCCGGCTCTTCTTTTCGTTTTCGGCGAAGGCGGAAATCACCCCTACCTTCTCCAGCAAGGCGCGCAATGGCGCGGAGAAAGCGCCGGGTCGGCATCGCCGGCTCGCTTCCAGCAAGGCTTCGAGAAATTCTTCCGCCGGCCGCGTCAATACGCCTCCGTCTTCGCGGCAATAGGCCAAGAGGGCTTCTACCGCCGACAGATGCTCGCGCCGCGAAGCCTTTTCCAGGAGACCGCGCGGTATCCCCCGCTTGGGAAAACCCAGAACCTTGCCCAGCGAGAGTTCGTCGTTGGGATTCACCACCACCTTGGCATAAGCTATCACCATCCGCACTTCGGGCAGTTCCAGCAGATTCGCGGCCCCGCGTACCACGTAGGGTACCCCGGCCACTATGAATTCATCCATGAGTTCGCGCAATTGGATATTCGTGCGCATGAGCACGGCCTGATCGGACCATTTGAGCCCGCCTCGCGCGACGTTCTCCTTGAGGCCGGCAAGCAGCCAGTCCATTTCGCTTTTTTCGTCGTCGGCGACATGATGGGTCAACGGGTCTCCCGGGCTTTCGCGGGTATACACCGTTTTGGCCCGACGGAGAAGGTTCCGCGCGATGACCGCGTTCGAGGCCGAGATGATATGTCCGGTGGAGCGGTAATTTTGTTGCAGCTTGACGATGCGCGCTCCCGGGAAATGGCTTTCGAAGGCCAGCAGGTTCTGTAAATCCGCGCCTCTCCATCCGTAAATGCTCTGGTCGTCGTCGCCCACCACGAATACGTCGCGCCTCTCGCCCTCCTTTTCCTGGGTGAGCAATCGCAACAGCTGCAATTGGGACTGGCTGGTATCCTGGAACTCGTCCACCAGGAAAGCCTTCCACTTGGCATGGTAACGCGCGCGTACCTCCCCGTCGCCGGAAAGCATTTCGATGGGCAGGCGGATCAGATCTTCGAAATCGACCGTGTTGGAGGCGCGACGGCTTTTTTCGTAAGCGGCGTAAAGCTTGGGAAGGCGTGAGCCGAACTCGGTATCTACCGGGCAGGTTTCGGGAGTTATTCCTTTTTCCTTGAGATTACTGACCGCGGAACCGAGGTCCAGGGGGTCGAATTTCTGGTTCTTGGGCCATATCCGGCGCGCCGCGCCCATGAGCAACGAAATCCTATCATGCTCATCCAGGACACCGAAACCCGGAGCGAGACCCGCGGGTCGGGGATTTTCCGTCAGTATGCGCAAACCCAGGGAATGGAAGGTACTGATCATCACCTCGGAACAATTTTTCTTAAGGCGTGATTTGGCGGTGTACAGTCCCAGCCGCTCCCGCATTTCGCGGGCCGCTTTGTTGGAGAAAGTCATGGCCACGATTTGCGTGGGGTCCATTTCGCGGCGGCCCACCAAATGGAGAATCCTGAGGATGAGGACCCGGGTTTTGCCCGACCCCGCCCCGGCCACCACCAGAACCGGACCTACATCCGCTTCTACGGCAAGGCGTTGCTCTTCGTTCAATCCTTCCAGGAGTCCGCGTAGGGGCATGACTAAAAATCCTCAAAACTGATGCGGGGGCTTGGGAACGGGGTAAGGAGGCGGAGCTCCGAACGGATGCGTCCGGAAGCCGGATGATGCAAGGCGGTTTTCACCGACCTTCGGCCAGGCGGTTCACCAGGAACTCCGCGAAGCCATGCTTTTTCATTTCCGTCTGGGTTTTCTCGATATCGTAAGCGACTCGAAAGACTTCTACCGTCATCTTGTCGGTATCGCACAGGCACCAACTGGCGAGGGGAATCCGGTCCCGCGGCTGGCCTACGCTGCCGACGTTGACCAGGATGCGCTGGCCGGGCTCCACCACATGCGAAAGCGATTCGGAAACCCAGTAGGACTGCTCGTTTTCCATCACCACGATGGAAGGAATATGCGTATGACCGACAAAACAGATTTTCTCGGAAAAGAAGGAGAATGCGTCGATGGCGTCGTCAAAACTGGTGATGTAATACCAATCGGCCGGCGAGCGCGGGCTCGCGTGAACGAATGTCAGCGGCGCCTCTTCCACCACGTACGGCAGGCCCTGCAGGTAATCGATGGAATCCTGGTTCAGGTTCTCCTTGGTCCACTCGATGGCGCGTCTAGCGTAGAAATTGAAGTTTTCGGAAGACTCTCTTCCCAAGGCCACGGAATCATGATTACCCAGCAAAGTGGTTTCGCTGTTCTCCTTGATGAGCTTTACGCACTCATTGGGATTGGCCCCATACCCTACGGCGTCTCCCAGGCAGATTTTTTTTTGCACGCCGGCTTCATCCATGGCCGCAAGCACCTTGGTGAGGGCTTCCAGATTACTGTGGATGTCGGAATATATGCCGTATTTCATATTGGAGAAGTGCTCCCATACCCCCGAATCAAGGCGATTCCGGAAAGACTACAGTTTAAAATACTTTCGACGAAAGATAAAGATATTTCCACCCCCCAAGAGGTCGAACAGGTCGGTCAGTCCGGTCGGTCGACTTGGTTGTGGATTTTTGCCTCCGGGGGATATAATAACCCCCGTGGCACTCCCGACGCAAATATCCGTCCCGAAAGGGGTGCAAGAGGTGCTTTTGCATAATTTCACCTCCTTGCTTCCCCCCTCGCGTTTGACCACGGGCCAAACCCTGGTGCAAAAACCGGTTCGGGGCCTCGAAGGCACGAAACCCTTCAGCATCATCCTTTTCTCCCCATCCCTGGAGAAAGCGGAGGAAATCGCCTCCATGTCTTCCCATGTGGCCGCGATATTGTGGGACCCAGAGGGAATTTGGGAGGACAGGCCGAGGGAATGGGTGGACTTGCACCTTCCCGTCTCCCCTTCTCCAGGCGATTTGGATAAGGCCTTCCGCAGCGCCTTTCGCCTGCTGCAATTCAAGGAAAGCTGTCTTGGCCTGCGCAACGAATGCGCCATTTCCGAAGCCCGTTACGACCAGCTCAGGCAGACGGGATTGGCCCTGGTTGCCGAAAAGCGGCTCGACGTGCTGCTCAACCTCATCCTGCAAAAGGCCATGTCGCTGACATATAGCGATGCGGGTTGCCTTTACCTCGTGGAAACCTCTCCGGATAAGCGGGAAGTCCCGGAAAATTATTGGGCGGACAAGCATATCCGCTTCAAGTTGACACGCAACAACTCCGTGAAGGTAGAGTTTTCAGAAAGTGTGGTCCCCACCGACAAGTCCTCCATCGTCGGCTACACCCTGCTGGAAGGCCGACCGCTGCTTATCCACGACGTTTACACGCTGGGGGAGCATCTGGAGTACCGCCATAACCGCGGCTTCGATGCCATTTCGGGATATCGGAGCCGTTCGATGCTGAGTCTTCCCCTGGTCGACAGGGAAAACCGGTTGATTGGCGCTTTGCAGCTTATCAACAAGGCCCCCTTGAAAAAGGATCCCATAACGTCGGAAGCCGCTGCAGACAAACAGGTGAAGGATTTTGACGAAACCGACCTCAGCGTTTGCTCGGCCCTGGCTTCCCACGCCTCGATCGCCATTTTGAACGCGCAGCACGATCGCGAAATCCACGACTTGTTCGAAGGGTTCATCCAGGCCAGCGTCACGGCCATCGAATCCCGCGACCCCACCACTTCGGGCCATTCGCAGCGGGTTTCCGAATATTGCACCACCCTGGCCCGGCGCGCCTCGGAAGAACGGACCGGGCCTCTGGGCCAGGTCTTTTTCAACGACAAGCAGATTCAGGAATTGCGCTATGCCGCCCTGTTGCACGATTTCGGAAAAATCGGCGTGCGGGAACACATTCTGGTCAAATCGAAAAAGCTGTTTCCCGCGGAATGGGAGGTATTCAAGCAGCGCATCGAAACCCACCGGTACGGAATCCGTTTGCAAACGGCTTTGCGCCAACTCGAATTATTGAAAAAAGATCCCCATGCCATGTCCAAACGGGATTTCGAAGAATTACAAGCCATCGAGTCCAGGCGCCTCGATGGTCTCAAGGAGGCCGTGGAATTGGTGGAGCTGGCGAATGAACCGATACCCCTCTCTCCGGATTTGCGGGAAAGGTTGGAAAAACTTCTGGGGGAGAATCCGGGAACCGACCTGACCGAGGTGTCGCCCATACTTAAGCCGGAGGAGATGTCGCGCCTGCTTACCGAAAGAGGGTCGCTGAGCTTGGAAGAGCGTACCGAAATCGAAAAGCATGTTTCCCACACCTATCGGTTTCTCTCCAAAATCCCCTGGACTCCGGAATTGCGTCAAGTACCGGAAATCGCCCATGCCCATCATGAAAAGTTGGACGGCTCGGGATATCCGGGTCGTCTCCATAGCGGCAGCATTCCCCTTCCCTCTCAAATCATGGCCATTTGCGATATTTACGATGCGTTGACGGCCAGGGACCGGCCCTATAAAAAGGCGGTGCCCGTGGAGAAGGCGCTGGATATCATTGCCGCCGATGTAAAAGGGGGGAAATTGAACGCCGATTTATTCCGGATATTCGTGGATAGCCGAATCTATGTCCTGGATTTGGCGGAGTAGTCCGGCTCCTGAAGGCGATTTTTCCCGGAACTTTCTTTCGACTTTACAAACCCCGTTTTTGAATTACTTTTACCCCGTCCGTTCCCATCGTCTAGTGGCCTAGGACATCGCCCTTTCACGGCGACGACCGGGGTTCAAATCCCCGTGGGAACGCCAACTTTTCTCCCACTTTCCTCCCCCGCCGGCCGTGCTATTCTCTTGCCCTTCACCCTTGCGAATTTTTCCTTAACCTTGGGGAAGCTCTCATCGATGCCGAGACTTTCATCCGCTCACCAAAGTCGGCAAGGAGGAAAAAATGGCACCAACCGCAGAAGAACTCATTAAGGAAGAAAGAAGTTCCCGTCCCAAGGAGGGTACGCTCACCCGCAAGACGGATAATATAACCGCACGGGCTCCTTCGCTTTTTTACCTGGCCGCGGCCATCGCCTCTATGGTCGTATCGGCCAGCGCTTTCCTGATGGGAAAGGATCGTCTGAGCATGTTCATAGGTCAATGGGCGCCCAGCATTCTGATCCTGGGTCTATACAACAAACTGGTAAAGGAATTGGGTTCGGACTGACCTTTCGAATCACCAATCTTCGGCACCGGCAAGTCTTGGAAATACCTTCCAGGACTTGCCGAGGTCCCAAGCATTTTGCCGGCATACGACTCAGCCCCTTGATCGAGCCGCCATCATTTCCCGCCGGAACAAATCCTCCACCGCCGAAATCAATTGACCCAGCTCATCGAATCGTTCACGTCGGCTTTCGCGTATCGCCTCATGAACGTTGATGCGCGGACCTTCGACCACCTCCAGCTCGAAGTGGGGAGGTACCCGTTCCAAGGCATGCTCCCGGGAAGCGGGATACACCATTCCGCCGAACAATTCCGTCAAGGCCCGAATTTCCCGCGTGCCCGGATCGAATGCTCCGGGATTGCGGCCGGCTGCCGCGCGACGGCGGCCCATTTCATCACCACGTCCCATTTCTCCAGTAACTTTTTCCCTGTTCGCCATGAGTCGGCCTCCTTCCCGGTAATAAGGGAAGAACACCCACCCCCACCTCGAGACGCTTTTGAAGGCGATTCTTCGTACCGGTCTGGAATAGAAACAATATCGGTAACGGGCTGAGCACAAACGGATAGTATGCGGACCCGGCGCAACCGGGTTGTCGGCCGGCGGGCTACTTGAGCACAATGATATCGACTTCCCCGTCTTTTCGCAAAACGTCTATACCTACCGTGCGATCATGGGCCGTGAAGGCCAAATCGACCGAGGCCGAACCCAAACGGAGGTTCCTAAGCCTGATATTGTGGAGATAACGCGGAAGGATGGGCCGGCAAAATCGGATGGCCTTGCCGGCATAATCCATTTCGAGACCCAACGCCGCCTGGAGAAAAAAATAAACCGACCCCACCGCCCATGCCTGAGGGGAGCATGCCACGGGATAGAGCGTAGGCCCCTCGTCGGAACGTCGCGGGAATCCGCAGAAAAGCTCCGGAATACGGTAACCTTCGAAAAACCGGCACGCATCGAAAAACCCGTTGAATATTCGGTTCGCTTCGCGCTTGAATCCGTAGCGGGCGAGGCCCATGGCAATCAGCGCGTTGTCGTGCGGCCATATCGATCCGTTATGGTAAGACATGGGGTTGTAGCGTTTTTCGAGAGAAGACAGGGTGCGGACTCCCCAACCGGAGAACATGTCGGGCGCCATCAGCGCGCTCGCCACTCTCCCGGAGCGTTCCTTAAAAGCGATTCCGGAAAAGAGGCAATGCCCGGCATTCGAGGTGCGAACTTCGCAGGGATTCTTGTCGCCGTCAAGAGCCAAGGCATAGGAACCGATGGCATCGGACCAGAAACGGGCGTCGAAGTCCAGACGTAACTTTTCGGCATCTTTCTTCAATTGTTCCGAAAGCCGGGCATCGTCGAAGAACGCGGCCAGGGAAGCTCCGTATATTTTGGCCTCATAGACATAACCTTGTACCTCGCAAAGGGCTATGGGCCCTTTCGCCAGCTCTCCGTCGGCGGTATGGACCGAATCGGAAGAATCCTTCCATCCCTGGTTGAGCAGGCCCGCTTCGGATCCGCGCCGGTATTCGACGAAACCATCGTTGTCCAGGTCTCCGTACTCATCTATCCAATGCAAGGCGGCCTGTATATTGGGCCAGATGGATCGCACGAATTCGGAGTCTCCGGTTCTTTCCAGATACTGGCCGGCCAAGGCCACGAACAAGGGGGTAGCGTCGGCGGTACCGTAATATTTCCGGAAGGGGATTTCGCCGGTCATCGCCATCTCGCCCCCCCGGGTTTCGTGCAGAATCTTTCCAGGCTCCGCGTCTTCGGCGGGATTAACTTCGCGGGCTTGCGTGGCGGCGAGAAAGGCGAGCACTCCCCGGGCCACTTGGGGATTGAACCACAGGCATTGCATGGCCGTGATGATTCCGTCCCGACCGAACCGGGTGCTGTACCAGGGGATTCCGGCGTAGGGATACCAATCTCCGCCTTCGCGCGTAAGCAGCAGGTTCATGTCGTTTTGCGAACGGCCGACCCAGTGGTTGAAGGTCTGATTGCTGGTGGAAATCCGGCTGGAATGCGATTTGAATTCCTCCAATTCCGCGCATAACCCCGCAAAGGCTTCATTCGCTTCCGATACCGTTTCCGGCAATCGATTGACCCCGCAGGTGATTATGCAATCCAGATGCTCGGTCGATTGGGGAGGAATTTCGAATTGGAAAAGGATCTCCTGATTTTCCATGGCAAAAGGAGCGCGATTGAATCGGAGACGGGTCATTCGCGTCAATCCGTCCAACCCAAGGTAGCCCAATTCCAATCCGGTCTCGGAGAAGGCTATATCCGAGAGGACGCCTCTTTGCTTTCGGACCATGCCCCGCACCTCGAACACATCCGCGAAATCGGCCTCCACCAGAAAGGAAAGCGAAAAAACCGCCGGTTCGGAACCGAAATTGGTTATCGACAGCGTTTCATAGGCGCTCGCCTCCCAAAGGAATTTGGTGCGGAATAAATGCAGAAGGTCCTGGGCGATACCGTCTCCGTTGGTTCCCAAAATTTCGGGATTGGTCAAATCGACCGCCATGGAATCGTTGGATTCCTTGACCGTGGAAGAAAGCAGCAGGGGACGCTGTCCGGCAATGCGTAATTCGAAACGCGACAAGTGCCTCATGCCGTCATGAAACAGGCCTTGATCGTTTTTACCCACCGGCTGAACGTCTCCCAGTCTGTCGAAAATCGCGAAGGTATCCGCATGTTTCAGGACCCGCACCTGCTGGTCGGCCAACGGCGAGGTCGCCAGGATATAATAGTGGTCTTGATACCGCATCAATTCGCTCATATTCCATTCCTTCCGCCGTCGAATACTCCCTGTTCCGGCTCGGCTGAATGAGCCTGCTGGCGCAATTCGATAGCCCTCGCATAGATGCCGGCGTATCGGCCCGTCATGGCCGCCACCGAGAATCGTTCTTCGAACAATTGCCGGCAGCGCCAACGCGGGACTTCATCGACTTGCAGGACGGCCTTCACCGCGCCGGCAATATCGTCTACCAACAATCCGTTGGCTCCATGCTCTATGATTTCGGGCACCGACCCTTGGGGATAGGCGATTACCGGCGTTCCGCATGCCATGGCCTCGATGAGGACCAATCCGAAAGGCTCGGGCCAATTGATGGGAAACAACAAGGCTTTGGCATTTCCCAGAAATTCGGGTTTTTCCTTTTCGCCGATTTCACCGAGGAACTCCACCAACGGATGTTTGAGAAAAGGCCTTATCGCCTTCCGGAAAAATTCGGCGTCGACCTTGTCGATTTTAGCCGCGATTTTCAGGGGAATTCCGCTTTCCATGGCGATTTTTATGGCCCTATCCAGGCCTTTTTCAGGCGAAGCCCTGCCGAGAAAGGCCAGATATCCGCCCTTGCCCGGTGAAAAGGGGTACAGGGATTCGGGCAAGCCGTGATATATAGTACCCATCCAATTGGCGAAGGCGAGGGGATCCCGCTGGGAATCGGAAATGGACACGACGGGGACGTCGCGGAATTCACGATATAACGGCAGCAAATCCGCCATATCCAATCTGCCGTGCAATGTGGATACGAAGGGAACGCCCAAGCGACGGTAAACGGGATATCCGAAAAAATCGACATGGGAATGGATGATGTCGAATTCCCCGGCCATGGCGGCTACTTTTTCCAACTGTAACGTATTATAAGCCAGGGGATCGCGGGACGGATTCGACAACCGCAATGCCCGGGGGCAAATCGGTATCAGCCTGGCGGAGGTTTGCGAATCTCCGCTGGCAATCAAAGTCACCTCATTGCCGGCCGCTACCAACGCTTCCGTCAAATAGGAGACCACTCTCTCGGTCCCTCCATACAGTTGCGGAGGCACGCTTTCGAACAGCGGAGCCACTTGAGCTATTTTCATGGGTCGTTCTCCCGGAAATTCGGCGTTTCCTGACTTCAGGCGGTCTTCCAGGATTAAAATAGATGTATGACACATGGGGCGAAATTGTTTCCAGGAGGGGGCGCTATTATTTCCATTCCGGCCCGGTCCGTGAAAGTGGGCGATTCCGGGGTTTTCCATTAAATTTTGGTATCCGTTTCAATCCAGGAGTTTTCATGCGGACACGGCTATGGCACTTGTTAATGGTTTTGCTACCCGGAATCTGCCTCCCGCCGGTTAGCGCCGGGGCGGAGGAATCCGGAGAGCCGAATTATTCCTGCTATAGGGAAATATTGTCGGGGTATGTATGCTCTGCGGGCGTTGATTACCGGGGTTTGCAACAGTCGGGATTGCTCGACAGGTGCCTGGGGGAGTTCCGCCTTGCGCGCGAAGAATATTCCGGGATTTCGGAGTCCGGAAAAATCGCCTATTTGATAAACCTCTATAATTTTTACACGCTTCGCCTGATTTCGGAAAACTATCCGCTCAAAAGCATCCGTGATTTGCGGAATCCCTGGAAACGGGATTTCGTGCCTTTTTTCGGCGAGTCGGTTTCGCTCGACCATATCGAACACAAAATCCTGCGAAAGGATTTCGACGAACCGCGAATCCATTTCGCCGTCAATTGCGCATCCATCGGCTGCCCGCCGCTGCGCGAGGAACCCTTTACCGGCAAGGGCCTGGAAGCCCAATTGCACGCGGCCGCCCGCAGCTTCCTTGCCGAAGGGGAAAGAAACCGCGTTGGGAAAGGCACCTTATACCTGTCCAGGATATTCGATTGGTACGGGGACGACTTCAAGAAGAAATACGGGGGATATCGGAACTACGTTCAGGATGTTTTGGCATTGCAAGGGAAATACGAGGTCAAGTTTCTGGATTACGATTGGGGCCTTAACGATAGTCCGGCCTGCGGCAAGTAATCGGATGGGAACCGGGAATCAGCCAAGAGTTGCCTATTCCTATTCGAAAACCCTTTGTACGGCCCATAAAAGGCCCATCAGGGAGATCAGGGCGCTGGCCGGCACGACCATGAAGCGGAAATAATGCGGGCTTTTCCAAAACCAGAAGGTAGCCACGGCCGCCAATGCGATAACGGCAACCTGTCCCAATTCGACGCCGATATTGAATCCCACCAGCGTGGCGATGAAGTTTCCTTGCGACAAGCCGAGATCGATGAGCACGCCCGCGAATCCCATACCGTGAATGAGGCCGAAAACGAAAACCAGTATCCATCTCCAGTTGCGCGTTCGGCGAAAGAAGATGTTCTCAATGCCGACAACGAAAATGGAAAGCGCTATCAACGGCTCCACTACCACGCCCGGTAAAGTGAAAATTCCGAAAACGGCGAGCGCCAAGGTTATGGAATGCGCGATGGTAAAGGCCGTGACTTGTAAAAGCAGGGGACGCATGGCCGTCGAATAAAAGAAAAGCCCCAAAACGAAAAGGATGTGATCCAATCCTTCCGGCATGATATGAACGAAACCCAGGTAAATGAAACGCGAGATGATTTCACCCGTGGGGGGCCCCCCGCCGCTTCCAGCCATCCGGTTCCTGGCCAAAATGGCGGACAAGGTATCTGGATGGACGTCCATCGCGGCCTTTTCATCCAGCCTTATCCATTGGCGGTGCACAAGCGTGTCTCGATAGTGGAAACTGACCTGGGTAATGGGTTCAATACCTAATCGCGCCCACAATGAGGACTGTACCGACAACCGGGCATCCTTGGGATTGAACGGCATTTTGAATTCGACAATATAGGTCGTGTCGAGAAGCCGGATGCTATCCATCAATTCATCGGGTCCCCCTCCTGGATACCAGGAAGACACGTCCAAAGGCCCAAGTCTGTCCGAATCTAGGAATACCCATAAATTCGTTTTCAGGTAATAGGCTATCCGTTCGTGAAAGGCCGGATAGGCCGAATCGGCGAGGGTATAGAAATCCTGGTAGAGTTTGGCGGCGTTCAGAATGTCGTCGCTGTTCACATCCGCGACCAATCGGAGCGAATCGTCGCTCAGATAGATATCCACCAAGGCCGTGCCCGTAGCGTGGGATCGAACGGAGGACGGAAGCATGAGGCTTCCCAGCAACAATAGGTACAGTCCAGTCCGAATTCTTACGCCGATCGTACCCATGGAAATCCGCCCTTTCACGATTTATCCCTATGACCGGCCTCAGGTCCGAATCAGGAATAAGGCAAAAACCTAGCAAGTTTCCCCCCTTATGCCCATCCGCCAAGTGTCGGATCACCCCTGCCGGGTACACTATCCAGGTATGATTGGGTGGTTTTTTTCCAGCATCCCATGATAGAATCAAGGGAATTTTATTCAGGAATTTCCAGTTATGTTAAAAGCGATTTTTCTGCTGTCGTGTATGTCGATACTGCTGGGATTGACAGGCTGCGCTTCGAAACGGGGGGCTTCGGGCCCGCAAGTGACCTACGTGACTCCCGGAGATTCAGGAGGCTATCAAGTGGTCAAGTGCCGGTTGGAATGGGAAAAACCTTTGGGCGAAATCGCTCGAACCGATTGCCAAACCTCTTCGATGCGGCAAGCGCTGCACTAGCGATTCGCTTACCATACGCCTTCCCGCTTCAATTCGGTCACCGTATCCAATGCCAATTCGCATTTTCGGATGAATTGGAGCCGCGACATTTCGTCCGTCGTATCGGCGCGGGGATGGAAATCCCTTACCGCATCCAGTACGATGTCTTGCATCTGATCGTCGGAGAGAATATCGGCGTAATGTTCCAATAATGCTTCCAGGGTCAGAAAGTGAAACTCCTCCTCCCGTCGCTCCGCTCCTTGCCGCATCTAGGAGCGCTCCTTTCCAACGGATTTCCGGTAACGGGAATGGCTATTCAATCCATGACTCCTTTGATGGGAAGTCGGAAGGCTTCCGATTCCGTTTGCGGCGACAAGTGCCTTTCGGCTTCGAGAGCATAGGCGCATAATCTCAGAAATCTTTTTCGTTCCTCCGGGGGCCGCTCGATACTCCGGACCACGAATAATTTGCCGGCATGAATCAGAGTTGCCTCTATTTTTTCATTGGAGAGCCACTCCCGATAATAATGGATCAACTGCCTCAAGCTGGTAAAGGCCGGTGGCGGTACTTGTGCATTCTCGATTTTCCGCATTGTCTCCCTTCCTTCGCCTAGTGGCCATTATAAGCCCAGGGAGGCGCCGGAGGGGAATCCGGAAATTACAATCGGCCAAGATGTTACTTGGGGAAATAGCGGTACTTACCCAAATAACGCTACGGCCGGCAACGGATGGAGAGGCTCAGCTCAACCAAACAGCTAAAACGAACGAAGCCAATCCCGCCCCGAAAGCAATGAGGGCGACTTTCCGGTAAGGTCTGGAGAAATAGGCCATGACCCCGCCGGTGAGAAAAAGTCCGATCAACCCCAAGGACCACACCACCGCATAGGCTTTGAACCACCCCCCGCCTTTGGCTTTATGAAGCTGGACAAAGGAGCGATACGGAGAGGTTTCCTTGATTTTCAACAAGGCTGTATTTTCATGTGTCGAAGGATGGATTTCCACATCGCGGCGGGAGCCGGTCCACTTGAAGTAATATGAAGTCCCCTCCTGGATGATACTTGCGCTTCCGGTGGGAAAAGCGACGCTCCTTTGCAGCAATTCACGCTCGGCCATGGCCACCAAAGCGGACAATTCCGTCGGCAACGGCTCTTGGAGTTGAATCCGGGATTCGGTTTTGTGGTAGTTTCCCGTGATTTCCAAGGTATAAAGACCTCCGGTAATGGCGAACATCAGGCCCACAGGCAGGAAGAACGCGGCTAAAATCGTATGTATTGTGATTAAAGTCTTGTAAATAATCATGAAGGATTCTCTTGGGACCCGGATTTGAGGGGATGGAACCGAACCGCCTGAAGTACCGAAACCGGAAAATAAGGAGGCGCCCGTCAAACTATAATAATCCGTAAATTTTCGGAAGGCCGAAACCGATTCGGCGCCTCGGCCCCAAGTGGGCGAGAAGCGCCTCGGACGAAAATCGCCAAGGAAATCGGGAGTGGATATTCCCGATTTTTCCGGATGAGGGGCTTTTATCCATTCGGAGGGTCGGATGGTTTATCCGTCGTCTCCGGAATTCGCAGGCGAATTCCAACTCCCCGCCGGGACGGATCGATTCGTCTACCATCGGGCGTATAGAATTTACCGGGGTTTGGAGTACTTTCGCTCCCTCCAAACTTTTGCTCAATCCTGGGCCCGGGAAATATCCTGGTCGGAATTTCGTCTATCGGTTCCGGTTCCGGTTCCGGTTCTGGCTCTGGCTCTGGCTCTGGTTCCGGTTCCGGTTAAGGATGCCGTGGGGGCTCAGCGGGGGGCTAAGGCTGGCGAGCTGGCTAAGAAGCCGCCTGGGC
>CAYNXV010000077.1:0-15437 GCA_964401245.1 uncultured Bifidobacteriales bacterium
GCGGCCTTGTTCTTTACGCGGGCTTTTTCCGCGGTTTTGAGACGTTTTTCAGCGGACTTATGACTGGGCAAAATACCCCTCCGGATACGGGTTTAGCGGCGATAAATATACTCAACGACCTGATATTTTCAACCTATCCGTTTACCAGAGGAAATACGGGGGTACGGAGAACAGGTTCAGCAGCGGCGTCAACAAAGGCCTCCAAAAGGCAAACCACAAGGAAAGGGGCCCCGGTCCGGGCAACCATTCGAGTGCCACCAGCACCAGGAGCGGCATCAGCCCCCATCGGGCCATGCTGGTTTCATAGTGGTATGCGGCCTTTTCGGAGAGAAAAACCCCGATAATCTTGCCCCCATCGAGGGGATGAATGGGAAGCAGATTGAAAATCGCCAGAGCGAAGTTGATTTGTATGAAAAAAAGGAGAAACAGATGGGTCCCGCGTGAACCGGTATAGCGGCCATAGAGCCAGAATAGCAAACAACCCAAAATTCCCAATAAAATGTTGGAGAAGGGTCCGGCAAACGAAACCAGGGGCATTGCCGTGCGGGGATTCCGCAAATTGAAGGGATTGACGGGGACCGGTTTGGCCCATCCCAGCGGCATGCCCGTCAGGATAAACAGGGAGCCGAGGGGATCGAGGTGGACCAGAGGGTTGAGCGAAAGTCTTCCGGCGCGCTCCGCCGTATCGTCCCCCAATCGGAAAGCCGCCCAGGCATGCGAAAGCTCATGGACGGAAAGGGCGATTACCAATACGAAAAAACGGATTAGGAGTTCGGAAAAATCCATCATGGTAAAACATGTACCGAATTTATGCCGATTCGGCAAGCTGGAGGGCTGAGGAGATGAAGAAATGCGACGAAAATATCAGGCTTCTTCGTCCGTAAATTGCGAAAAGAATTCCAGGCCCGGGTAAGCGCGGCGCAGGATGGGAATGATTTCTCCCAACAGGTAAAAGGAGCCGCAAACCACCACCAAAGCGTCTTCGCCATGGGCTTTTCGGGAGGCATATAGAATTTCCATAACCGCATCCCGGTTCAGTTCAATGGACTCGGGCTCCAGCATTCCCAGGGAGAGCGCCGCCTCGCGCAAAGCTTCGAATGGGAGGGCGCGGGCATGTCCCGGCAAGGTTACGTACACCAGGCGCTCCGCCCAGTCCCGGATCCGGAGCAATACCGAACGGTAGTCTTTATCGCCCATGATGGCGAAAAGGAGGGTGATGCGGCGGTTCGGATGGTTTTTTTGGAGGTGGTCCGAAAGCGTTGCCACGGCTTCGGGATTGTGGGCGCCATCCAACAACACCGTGGGCATTTCCTCCGCTTCCAACAACTGCATCCGCCCCGGAGGCACGGATGATTTCAGCGCGGGCATCCAAAGGGCTTCGGGAGGCAGGGCCTTCCCTTCCGATACTTCGGAGGCGAGCAGGGTAACGCATACGTTATCGTATTGGCATTCCCCGGAACGCAGCCCCGGGGGTAATTCGTATTCGCGATAAAGGCCCCGGAAACGTTCGGAACCTTCGCGGGAAAAATCGTCCAGGGCGTATACGGCGACGCCCAACGCCTCCGCCTTCTCCAGGGCCATGCGGCGCAGAAGCGGATCGGTTTCCATATGCACCAGGGGCGCGCCGGGTTTGGAGATTCCCAGCTTTTCGGAAAATATTTCCGCCACCGTTCCGCCCAGGTATTCGGTATGGTCCAGCGAAATGGGAGTGATGACGCAAAGCTCCGGTTTCACCACATTGGTGGCGTCGAGCCTCCCGCCCAATCCGGTTTCCAATACCACCGTGCCGCATCCGGCTTCGCGGAAATAAACCAGGGCCATGGCCGTCACGCATTCGAAGTAGGTGGCGTTGAGGCGAAGCATGGGCTCCACCGCGCGGCGCATGAAGGAGACTATCCATTCGGGAGAAATGCATTTTCCATCGACCTGGATGCGTTCGCGGAAGCTGACGAGATGGGGGGAGGTATATAGACCCACCGGTCCATGGCCCAAGGCTCCCATCATGGCCGCCAGGTTGGCGCAGACGCTGCCCTTGCCGTTGGTTCCCGCCACATGGAGGTACCGGCCTTTGAGATGGGGATTCCCCAATTCGGCCAGGAGATTTCCGATATTGGATAGCCCGAGCTTGATGGCGAATTGGTTGCGGGCATAGAGAAACGCGAGACAGTCCGCGTAGGAGTCGAGGCGGGGAGTGACGACCGTCGTCATCGGGGTAGCCAGTTAAAGGTCTGGAAGCGCCGTCTCAGGCGCCTTCCGACGGTGTTTCGGCCAAAGCCGGAACGGAGCCGGAAGTGAAATGCGCAATCAGCGTGGAAATTTTCGATTTCAATTCGGGACGGGGGACGATAAGGTCGACGAAACCCTTTTCCAATAGAAACTCCGCGCGCTGAAAGCCTTCGGGGAGATTCTGGCGGATGGTTTCGCGTATCACCCTTTCACCCGCGAAACCGATCAAGGCGTTGGGTTCGGAAATGTTCACGTCGCCCAGCATGGCGAAGCTGGCCGTTACGCCACCGGTGGTGGGATTGGTCATGAGCGAGAAATAGGGAATCCCGGCTTCGGAAAGCAGGGCGATATAGGCCGAAGTCTTGGCCATTTGCATGAGGGACAGGGAGCCTTCCTGCATGCGCGCTCCGCCCGAAGCGGATACGATGATGGCGGGAATTTTCTGCTCGAGGGCACGCCGGAAGACGCGGGCGATTTTCTCGCCTTCCACCGACCCCATCGACCCTCCGATGAAACGGAAATCCATCACTCCGATGGAAACCTTGCGGCCGTCCACGGTTCCCAATCCCGAAACCACGGCGGAATTGAGGCCGGTTTTCTTTTCCGCATCGGCGAGACTGTCCTTGTATTTTTTCTTGGCGGAAAACTTGAGGGGATCGGTGGACTTTAGCCCCGTATCCATGGCCTCGAAGCTGCCTTCGTCGAGCAGGAGGCCGAGATAAACCTCCGCCCCCACGCGAAAATGGTATTGGCAGTTCGCGCAGACGAAGAGGTTCTGCGACAATTCCTTGCGGAACAGCACTTCTTTGCACCGTTCGCATTTCACCCAGACGTCGACGGGAGTGTCGCGCTTGATGAAAGTACCTATGCCCGATTTGGCCTTACGAAACCATTTCATTTAGTCGCACCTTAAAGACATGAAAAGGTAGCCACGCGACCCGTTCCGTCCAAGAATCCCGCCTTTATGGAACAAACGGGCGCATAGCGCGGGTTTTGCGCCTTCGGCCGGCATAAAAAACCTCAGGCGGCCGAAGAAAGGCCCGTAGATTTGGGAAGCGCCACGTTCCAATAGATATAGTCGAGCCAGGTGCGGTGAGGCTCTCGGAAACACAGTTTGTTCACCAGATTCCGCGGGGCGGCCTTGGTGAGCCGGGGCACGAAGGGCTGATGGGTCATGAATATTTCCCCCCGCTTCCAACGCTTGTTCCCTTTCTTGTTGTTGCAGGCCATGCAGGCCGTTACCAGGTTATTCCATTCGGTGGTTCCACCCTTTGAGCGGGGAATCACATGATCGATGGTGAAGGATGCGAGACTAATCTTCTGCCCGCAATAGACGCAACGCCCATTATCGCGCAAATACAGGTTGCGGCGGGTAAGCGGCAGGCTGGTGACGAAATTCTTGGGGATGGATTTGACGTCCAGGCATTGCACAACGGCGGGGATGCGCATGGAAAAGCGCGGGGAACGGATGATTTTATCCTCATATTCGGCCAGGACGACGGCGCGCCCCAACGCCCACAGCGTTACGGCTTTTTTCCAGGACACGATATCCATGGGAATACCGGCCATGTTGAGGGCCAACGATTCGACCATACCGTCACCTCGCAGAACCGCCAGGGCCCGATGCCTCATCGGCGGCCTGGCTTTATTCTACCAAAATTCGTAGCCGGGAGCCAAAACAGGGAATTTCCGGTCAACGCGTTTGCTAATTTTGTGGTCCATGCCCAAAACCCGCTCCCCCCAAGGTAGATGGTTGCAGCGCCGCCTCTGGGTTTTGGAGGTCGCGTTCGCCCTGGCACTCCTCTTCCTCTACTCCTCTCCCTGGGTCTCTTCCATGGGCGCGCAAATTCCCGCCTATGACCTGGCCGAAAGGCTGGAAGGGATGCACCGGCTGGCGGGCTTGTTTTCCAAGCGCTCCCAGATTTCCGAGGCCTATGAATTGGCGCGCCACGCCGTCTGGCTTCCCACCCTGGCCATCATGGCGATTTTACTCGGACCGCTGGCCTCCCTGGCCTCGCGAAACCGCTGGGCGTCGCGGCTGGCGGGTGCGGCCGATATCGCCGCGGGAATGGCCGTACTTTTTGCCGTGCATCATGTTAAGGTTTTCCTGGAAGGCAAATGGTTCCATCATCTGGAATACGGCGCGACCTGGAGCGTTTATCCGGCGGCGGGGATGGTACTGCTGGGAGGGTTGAGGTGGGTGGCGGGTCGGTGATTTCCCCCGGTTCTGATATCCAGGAGTTACTATTTATCGTAACGGCCATGCCTTTTATACCGGCTCACAGGGGGTTTCATGTCCATCTCCATCGGGCGGAACTGCGCCCAACTCGTCGGGTTCTCCGTCCTCGTATCCGCCCTCGCCGTCTCGGCGCCCGCGCAGACCGGACCCAATTTTGTTTTCGTTCTGCTCGATGATCTCGGGTGGCGGGACTTCAGCAGCTATGGGAGCGACTTCTACGAAACCCCGCACATAGACGCCCTGGCCAGGGAAGGCATGCGCTTCACCCAGTTCTACTCCTCCGGGAGCGTCTGCTCCCCCACCCGTAGCGCCTTGGTGACGGGCAAACATCCAGCCCGCACCCATAATACCCAGTGGTTCGGCGGCGCTACGAACGGTACGCCCTATGTCGATTCGTTGGCCTTGGAAGAACACACCCTCGGGGAGGCCTTCCATGGGGCCGGTTATGTCACCGGCCATATCGGCAAATGGCACTTGGGGCCGCGTTTGCTGCCCACCCGCCATGGTTTCGCCACCAATGTGGCCGGGACCGGGGCCGGCCATCCCTACAGTTACTTCTCCCCGTACCGGAACGCCCACCTGCCGGATGGTCCCGCGGGAGAATACCTCACCGATCGCCTCGCCGAGGAGGCCGTGAAATTCATCGAGGCGAATCGTACCAGCCCCTTCTTCCTACTCCTGTCCCACTACTCGCCCCACACCCCCTTGCAGGCCAAGGCCGACCTAATCGCCAAGTATCACGCCAAGGCCGGACACCTGGATACTGCCGGCTCCTTCGGCATGGAAGGAACCAACAAGGTTCGCCTGAAGCAGAACCATGCGGTCTATGCCGCCATGATCGAGAGCGTGGACCAGGGCATAGGGAGGATCTTGGCCAAGCTGAGGGAGGTCGGGCTGGACAGCCAGACCGTGGTAATCGTGACCTCGGATAATGGAGGGCTCTCCACCTCGGAAGGCCATCCCACCGCCAACGCTCCCCTGCGTGCCGGGAAGGGCTGGCTCTACGAAGGAGGCATTCGTGTGCCTTTCATCGCCCGCTGGCCGGGCCGGATCGAGGCGGGCAAGATCGCCGATTCCGTGGCCGCCACCACTGACTTGTATCCGACCTTGCTGAAGCTGGCGGGGCTCCCACTCCGGCCCGATCAGCACCGCGACGGCACCGGCTTCGCCGACCTGCTGCTGGCTGGGGGACCTGCGTCCCCCCGCGGCCCCCTCTTCTGGCATTATCCCCATAACAGCAACCAGGGCGGAAAACCAGGGAGTGCGATGCGCCTGGGGCGCTACAAGCTGATCGAGTTCTTCGCCACCCGGAAGCTGGAGCTCTACGACCTGGCGGAGGACCCCGGGGAAAGGAACGACTTGAGCCAGACGCAACGCCAGCGCACCGCCGAACTGTTCGCGTCCCTGAAGGCCTGGCGGGATTCGGTCAACGCCAACATGCCGGCAACCTACCAGATTCCGGTGGGTCTCGCCAGAGTCTCCGCGTCCAAGCGGCCGCTGCCGGGAAAATCGGCCGGAGCCGTCTTTACGGCCCAGGGCCGACAGGTGCCTGAGACGACCGCTCCCGCGACCGTGACCCTGCCGTAACAAGCCCGAGCAATACCGCGCGCGGCGGAGGTCATCGCAAAATTACTGGTTGGCATATGCTCTGGTCTCCAAAGGGATTTTGAGACCGGATTAATTGCGGCTCAACGAAAGGACTTCGCGCAAAGGCCGCTTGGCTTGTCGCAGGGCCGCGTAAAGCCCGCACAGGATTCCCACCAGCGCGGCTCCCGCGAAACTGGCACCCATAATGCCCAGGCTTACGCCCCAGGGGAAGCTCCATAGCGCATGGTTGATGAGATATACCGCGCCAAGACTCAGGCCGTAACCCGTCATTCCCGCCAGCAGGCAGAACGCCAGGTATTGCGCGAACAACAGACGCGCCAATCGGGCCTGGGTAACCCCCAAGGTACGTAACAGCAATACGTTGCGCTGACCGTCGGCCACCATGCCGTTGATGACCACGCCCAGAATGGCGAGGCCGATTACGAGCGCGAAGCTCGAGAGAAAGGTGACCAGCCATTGCAGTTTACCCATGACGTCGAGGCTTTTGTTCACGATGTCCTCCACGTTGAGCACGGTCACGTTGGGAAAACGTTCCGCCAGGGCGGTTTGCAGGCTTTCCACTTCCTCCAAGGGCATTTTCTCCAGGGTGGCCAAAAAGGTTTTCGGGGCCATGTCGAGCACGCCCGGCTGGAAGAGCACGAAAAAGTTCGGTTGGAAACTGGCCCAGCGCACCCTGCGGAAACTGGTGATGACCCCGTCCACCGAAACGCCCTGCACGTCGAAGGTGAGCCTGTCCCCCATTTCCAACCCGAACCGCTCCGCGAAATCCCGCTCCACGCTGATTTCCCCGGGCTTATCCAAATCATCTGGATCCGAATGGGTCCGCCACAAAGTCCCTTTGACCAATTGCTCGGCATCCGAAAGCGAATCGCGGAAGCTGAGGTTGAAGCCCCGGTTGCGCATGCGCCGCCGCTCGCTTTCGTCGTCGGCGGTGGCGTCTTCCGACACCTTGCGGAACTCTTCGCCGTTGAGCTTTTCCAGACGGGCCCTAATCATGGGCGAAGGCGTTCGCAGGGCGTATCCCGAGCTGTCGAGAAAATTTTTCAGCGGGTCATATTGCTCTTCCTGGATGTCGAAAAGGAAAAGTTGCGGCACCACCGTGCCTTCCGGCGCGCCCAATTCCTTTTTGATGATGAATTGCAGCTGCGGAAGCAGCGCCGAGGAGAAGGCCACCAATCCCAAGGCTCCGAAAGCCATCAGCGATTTTTCCTTGTTCCACCTGAAGCTCCCCAAAATCACCTTGAGCCGGTAATCGGCGCGGGCTCGCAGAAGGCCGAGCAAGCGGTAGGCGGCGAAGGCGATAAGGGCGAGGACGGCGAAGGCCGTCGTCATGCTGCCGATGAACATGGCGCTCAACAGCCACGAACCGCTGGAGACGTAGCCCAGCCCCAGCAGATAGGCCCCCTGCAACGCATATACCATCGTCCTCACCGGAAGGCCGCCGAGCCTGTCATCCGTGGGTTTTATGAGCAGGGCGGGAGACAGCAGGGCGATGCGCCTGAATCCGGGAATGCCGAAAACCAGGCTCGTGCTCACCGCCAATCCCGCCGCGATGAGAAAGGAGGCGCCGCTCAGACCCATGGGCATTTCGAGGCCGAAAAGCCTTTCGATAAGCCCCGGTAACGCGCGGCTCAAACCCAGGGCCGCAACGCTGCCCACCACTGCGGAGGCCAGCGCCAGGAAAAGGTTTTGGGCCGCGTAGGTTAAAACCACTTTACGTGGTGTGAATCCCAGCGTGGCCAGCACCGCTTGGGTTTTGCGCTCACCCACCAGGTGATGGTGGAAGAAGAACGATGCGCCCACCGCGGCCAACAGCAGAGCGGTAAGGCTTACCATGCGCAAAAACACCGCCACCATGTCGAAGCGGCGGCCCATGCTGTTTTCGGAGCGGGTATGGATATCGATTTCTATTTCCGGATCGGTCAAAACCGCTTCCAGTTTACTTTTCAGGGCCGCCAAATCTTCACCGGGCGGAAACATATAGAAGCGGTAGCGGAAGATCCGGCTGCCCTTTTCATCGAGCCCCGACCGCTCCACATCGGTTATGGGGATGAACACTTTGCTCCCGAATTCGATGAAGCGCAATCCCCCACCCGGCACCTGGGTGTATTCGCCCTTGACGGCGAAACGCAAACCGCCCATATCCACACTGTCACCCACCCGGGTATCAAGACCCACCAGCAATTCGCGCGGAAAAAAGATTTCACCCGGACCCAAATCGTCGACCCGCATTTCCTCCTTGAATTCGAATCGTCCCACGAGCGGGTATTCGGGAGAAATCCCTTTCACCTCCACCAGCCGGCTTTTGTCACCTGCCTTAAGCATGGAAAGAAACCCCCAAACCCGCGCCTCATGGGTGCCTTCGGGAAGCAGGCGGGCCAGGGCGGCGTCTTCGGATTCGGTCAATTCGCGACGCGATTCCAGGCGCAACTCGCCTTCGAGCATTTCCTTGGATTTAAGCACGAGCTCCTGCTGGAATTGGCGGGATAGGGAATCCACCGTCATGTATACGGCCAAACCCAGACCGTATATGAGAACAAAGGCCGGAACAAGGGCTTGTTTTCCGCGGAGCAGCTTCAGGAAAAATGGAATGCGCAGGGCCGAATCTCCCTCAGGCCAGACGGCCCAGGTGGAGGCGCAACGTAGTATCACAACGCTTCGCCAAATCCTGATTATGGGTTATGATAAGGGCCGTAAGACCCCTTTCGCGAATCAGGGTGAAAATCAATTCCTCCACGGCGGCGGCTGTTTCTTCGTCCAGGCTGCCGGTGGGTTCATCCGCGAACAGCAGCCGGGGCCGAGCCGCCAGCGCGCGCGCGATGGCTACGCGTTGCTGTTCGCCGCCCGACAATTGATGGGGATAATGGTCTTCGCGGTGTTCCAGACCGACCCTTTCCAGCAATTCGCGGGAGCGGGTCTTGACCTGTTTGTCCCGGATTATTTCCAGGGGAAGCGCCACGTTTTCCAGGGCCGTCAGGGAGGGAACCAGATGGTATTCCTGGAAAATGATGCCCATGTGTTTTCCCCGGGCACGGGTAAGCTCGTCGGAGGGAAGGGCATACAAATCGAGATTGTGGAAGCGTACCGTGCCCGTGTCCGGGGCTTCCAGGCCGGCCAGAATGCTCAGCAGGGTGGTTTTGCCGCTACCGCTTTGCCCCAACACCGCCAGGCTTCGTCCTTCTTCGATGCCTAGATCCAGACTCGAGAGCACATGGGTTTGGCCGTAAGATTTTGATAGTCCAATGGCATTCAGCAGCATGTTGGATAATATAGGCTATTAAAAGAAAGAGGACGAGCCGGAATTCCGGGCCTACGATTACCACTTACCCTATGCCATAAAAAAACCCCGGCTCCTTCTGGGAACCGGGGTTTTACCAATCCGGGGAAACCGGGCCGGGACTTCGAAACTACTGGTGGGTATATGCCGCCGTCTTGGAATCCGACACGGTCTGCGCCTTCGCTTGCGTCTTTCTCACCCATATGGTCAGGATAAGGAACAGGCCGATCAGGATAGCCGGGAACACGGTCATGGAGGCCAGGGTCGCCTGTCCGGCCACCAGTTCCAACTCGTCGCCCGTCAGGCCTTTGGCCGCCGCAGCAGCCTTGTCAGAATCAATCCAACCGCCGATGATGGGTTGGAAAATCGAGGTGGAGAACATGCCCATGGCTCCCACCACGGACATGCCGATCGCGCCGCTCTTCGGGAGCTTTTCGGCGATGAATCCGATCATGTTGGGCCAGAAATAGGCGATGCCCAGTGCATAGAAGAAGGTTGCCACATAGGCCATGGAGCCGGTCTGGGTGCTCAGGAGGAAGATTCCGATGGTACCCAGAACGGCGGAGCCGAGCAGTACGCCGGTCTGGTCGAATTTGCCGACCATGTTGCCGCCGAAGTAGCGGGCCACGGCCATTAAACCGGCGGTAAGCGCCAGAATCAACATGGGCTGTGCGCCGCTCTTGGACAGGATCAGGCCGACCCACTGTTGCGGACCGAACTCAGAGATCGCGGTCAATGCCATACAGACCAGCATGAACAGGAACATGGGAGAACCCATGGCCTTGAAGTTGTGCGTCAGGGAAGAGGCCTCCACGACCCTCGACTTCGGGAAGGTCTGGCCCCAAAAAGCGATGGCGTACGCGATGGTGGGAATCAAGATGACCCAGATCTGTGCCTGCCAGGAAAAGCTTGCATCGGTCATGAATTTGGACACCAGGGCTCCGATGACGATTCCGCCGGGGAACCACATGTGGAACCGGTTCATCTTCTTGTTCATTTCGACGCCCTGATACGAATCGGCGATCATGGGATTGCAAGCGGCCTCCGTGCAGCCGTTACCCAAACCGATCAGGAAGGTCGATACGAGCAGACCGACGAAGCTGCCGCTATAGATAGTCATAATGATGCCGACGGCATGTGTCAGAAAGGCGAACTGCATGATCTTCTTGGGACCGACCGTATGGTAAACCAACCCACCGACCAGCATGGACAGCGGAAATCCCAGGAACCACATGCTGTTGATTACACCCAATTGACTGGCCGAGAAGTTCAACTCCGACCCCAGCTGTCCCAGGATGCCCGCACGAATGCTGAAGGATAATGCGGTAGTTATAAGGGCCAAGCAACTACCGTAAAATAATCTGTCTCTATTTTCCATTTGCTTTCCTTTACCGAACAAGGTGAGGCCGTAAAAGGTACTGTATTCGATTTTATTTTCCTATGGGGGAAATAAAGAAACTCCGGGGAAATATCCATTCGGACCGCCTGGCAAGCGGAAATTCCGGGATTTTAAGTGAAATACGGCATCATAAATCGAAACAGGTTCTCGACGATGGTCTCATAGCCGGTTTTTCAACTCGTCACGCAGAAATTGATACAGGTTGGCGGCGATAAGCGCATGACCTTTTTCATTGGGATGGATTCCGTCCACCAGGTTCATTTCCGGTTCCCCGGCGACTCCCTCCAGAAGAAATTCCATCAGGGGGATTCCGTGGGTTTTCGCCAATTCCGGAAACATCTCCGCGAAAGACCGCGAATAATCCTTGCCGTAATTCGGGGGCACCTTGAGTCCGGTCAGGTAAACCACCATCCCGGATTTCTTGGCCTGTAAAATGATCCTCTCAAGATTCTTACGGGTTTCCGCCACGGCGACGCCCCGCAATCCATCATTCGACCCCAATGCCACCACTACGGCATCCGGCTTGGCCCGGGCATACCATTGCAGTCGCCGGGGCCCGCTGGCGGAAGTGCTCCCACTGGAACCGCCATTGATGATTTCGATACGAGGGTTCCAGGATTTCAATTGGGCTTCCAAAAGCGCGGGAAAGGCCTCGTCCTTTTCCACTCCGTAGCCTTCGGTGAGACTGTCGCCCAGAATCAGAATGCGGAATTTATCCGATCCCGCTTTCGATGCGAACAAAAGGGAAGTGGAAACGAGGATGAAAACGGCAAAAAGCGCGAAGGATAACCTGCCTGCTTTTTCCATGAGGGGTAATGGCACGTGACCTCCTTGGGAGTCCATTAAATACAAAAATCGATTGGTTTGGTTTGCATGAAGGACCTAAGGTCGGGTCGGGATTCACGGCCAGGGGTGCCGGGGGTAGCGCCGTTTCAATTCCTTTTTGACCTCGGGATAGGTGTTCTTCCAGAATCCGGTCATGTCCAGGGTTTTTTGCACAGTGCGGTAATTGGGCGCCAGTATATCGAAAACCACCGGGATTTTTCCGCCCAGCAAAGACATGCGTCCTTCCAGGCCGATGAAATCGGCGATGCGCCCGGACAATTCGGGCGGTTGGTTTTCGGAATAGCTGAATTGTCCCATGCGTCCTGAAGGCAGCTTGCGACGCAAGGGGAGCTCCTTCTCAAGAAAATCCGCCTGAACCGGTCCGATATATTCTTTGAGCGCCCGGAGCAGCGAAACCCCTTCCAACTGGCGAAGCGAAGATTTTCCCCGACAAAGATCGTGGTAAAGCAAAGTCCAGTCTTCGTGGTCCATTTTGGGAAAGCCGTATTCGGGATGCGCTTCCCGCGCCAAGGCTAGACGGAAAAGCCATTGGCGCACATCATCGTCGAAGGAGGTAAGGCGTTCCTGACCCGATACCAGCTTTTCCACCAGCAAGTCTTCGACATTCACGGTAGAGCCGTCGGAACCGTCTGGTCCGCCTTTTGCCGCGGGACGGCGCGCCAGCGTAAGACCTCGGAACAGCAAGTGCTCCTCCGTAACGGCGCGCCCTTTGGTCTCGTCCCAACCGCTTACGTTTTTCCATTCACACTCCGAAACGAAGCTTTCCTCTATCCATCGGCTTTCGCAGGGCAGGTAAACGGGGATGGAAATCTGGCGGGCCTGGTTACGGCCACCGGTTTCGCGCAATTGCAATGCCAGTATGGCCGGACTTTTTTCGGTAAGCGACCCCGGGGCGGGAGCGGATAGCGTGGCCTTGCGACCGTCTTGCAATTGGTAGGCATTCGAGTCGGGGAGACGGGCCGCCACCCTGTCGCTATAAGCAGTGAGCCAGTATCGGGTCATTTTTTCGCGCGCGTCAGGCGGCAGGGGTTGCGTTGGCGGGAAAGTTTTGGGAAGGAATGAAAGCAACTGTTCATAGGCGGGTTTGATTTCGCGGACATGACGGCGGGAGGCGGGATCGGTCCAGAAATCGATTCCGGCGGCGAACAAATCGACACCCCCGGCGGGTCGGCGTTCCGTTTCCAGCAAGGCTATCATGGCCGCAGCGGGCGCTCCCATTCCACAAGACCCGGCCTCCAGCAGCACGCGGGCCAGCCGGGGATGGGCGGGTATTCCCGCCATTGCCGCTCCCATGGGGGTCAAGGAGCCTTCCGGAGCGATGGCCTCAGTAGCCCGCAGAAGAGCTTCGGCCTTTTCCACCAACTCAGATGGTGGTCTGTTGAGCCAGAAATCCGGGCGGCGCCATAACGGTTCGCCGCCGAAGGGAAGGCGCGAATGCAGCGACGCCAGCGAAAGCAGCAATCCGGAAACGTCCAACCGCTTGATTTCGGGATCCAGGGCCTTGGGCATGCGCCTTTCGTCGTCTTCGCTCCAAAGGCGTATGCATATTCCCGGCGCCGTACGTCCGGCCCGGCCCGCGCGCTGCACCGCGTTGTGCAGGCTGATGCGACCGAGATACAGGGTGTTGATGTCTCTTTCGGCATCATAGGAGGATTGCCGGGACAAACCGGTATCGATAACCGCGGTGATTCCGGGTAGGGTGAGCGAGGTTTCGGCGACATTGGTGGCCAACACCACGCAGGGATGCAGCGCGGGCGCAGCCAAGGCCGACTGTTGCTGCTCCAGGGAAAGGCTTCCATGCAATTCGAGAAGTTGCAGGCCCGCCTCCCGGCAAAAGGGCCCCAGGGTTTCGAAGGCGCGGCGGATTTCGCCCTGTCCGGGCAGAAAAACGAGGGTGGAACCTTCGAGGCCCCGGGCGGCCATTGTTTTCACAGCGCGGAGAATTTGCTGGTCGGGGTGTTCGTTGAGACGAGGCGCTTGATGCTCTACCTGCACGGGATAGGTGCGAGCCGGGATTTCGAGCGCGTCCGGCAAATCCAGGAAGTCAATCAGGTGCTTTTCCTCCAAGGTGGCCGACATCACCACCACGCGCAAATCGGGACGCCCGCCTTCCCGAGCGGAGCGCAATTGGTTCGCCCAAGCGAGCAAGGCGTCGGCTTCGAGGGTTCGCTCGTGGAATTCGTCGAAAATGAGAATGTCGGCATGAGGAAGCAAGGGGGCCGCCACGGCTTGCTGAAAAGCGACTCCGTAGGTTTGGAAAAGAATACGGGTCTGAGCCGATCGTTTGTTTTCGAATCGAACCTGATACCCCACCCGCCCGCCTTCCGGCTCTCCCAGTTCTTCCGCTACCCTCCGGGCCAGGCTCCGGGCGGCAATGCGGCGGGGTTGCAGCACCACGATGCGGGCATCGGCGTCATCCTCATGGAGAAAACGGGGAACCTGGGTCGATTTACCCGATCCGGGAGGAGCGGAAAGCACCAGCGCCCCCTCCTTCCGTAAGGAATCGACGATGGCCCGACGAAAGGCGTCTACGGGAAGTTTCACCATCCCTTTAATTTCAACTGGAAGTTCCACTTCAACTTCGGCACAATCCGGAAGTTATGTATTAGCAAGAAGCCTTGAAAGAGGTCCATTGGCGAACTTGCCCTGTTGTCAGTCACACCGAAAGGGTGGGATAATAGCTGAACCGCCGGCGGCCCGCGTCCGTTTTCTCCGGCCTTGAAAAGGAAGTTTTCACCAGTGGATATAGCTACCCTAATCGGCCCCATCATCGCGTTGATTGGAATTCTCGGCGGACTGGTACTGGAAGGCGGTCATCTCTCTTCGCTGGCCCAAATCACCGCGCTGCTCATCGTCGGCGGAGGCACCATAGGCGCCACCCTTGCCAGCTTCCCCCTCGAACACGTCATGGTGGCCATGAGGGCGCTCAAAATCGTCATCTTTCCTCCCAAGGCGGATCACGAAAAGACCATCGCCGAACTCACCGAACTCTGCCAGTTCGCGAGGAAGAACGGCATCATGGCGCTGGAAGCGAAAGCCAAATCGCACCCGGATACCTTTACCCGCAAGGGATTGTCGCTGGTCGTGGACGGCATCGATCCGGCCATGCTGGTGGCCATCATGGAAACGGAACTCGAAACCTTCGAAGAACATTCCAAAATACCGATTCCCGTTTTCGAAGCCGGAGGCGCCTATGCCCCCACCATCGGAATCATCGGCGCGGTTCTGGGACTCATCCACGTGATGGAGAATCTGGACAAGCCTGAAATGCTTGGTTCCGGAATCGCGATAGCCTTCGTCGCCACCATTTACGGCTTGGCCATCGCCAATCTCATTTGCCTTCCCATTGCCAACAAATTGAAGATGCGGGTAAAGGAGGCGACCCACGAAAAAAACATGATTTTGCAAGGTTTGATTGCGTTGCAAAACGGCGAGAACCCCCACTTTCTGGGTCAGAGACTGCGGGCATTTTTAAGCGGCGATCACAAGGGCGGGGCGGCGGAAGCCCACTAGCGATTAAACAGCGATAATACGGCATGGCGAAAAAACATAAACACGAGGAACATGTTAACCATGAAAGATGGTTGGTTTCCTACGCGGATTTCATAACCCTCCTCTTCGCAACGTTCGTAGCTTTGTACGCCATGAGCAAAGCTGACCAGTCGAAATTCGAAGCCGCAGCGGCTTCGTTGCGCATGTCTTTCGGTAGCGGGTCGGATAACATGATCCCCCAGCAAAGTTTGGAGTTCATTCAAATACCTTCTTACCGTCCCACACTGGTTTCGGGCAAATCAGGTTCCACGGATGGAGGGGAAAAGAAACATGCCGGGAGCGAGGATTTA
>CAYNXV010000078.1:0-15327 GCA_964401245.1 uncultured Bifidobacteriales bacterium
TGGTGCAATTGCTGGCCGGTGATACCTGTTACATCGTCGATACCCTGGCCGACATTCCCATACCCGACATGCTCGCAGCCTTCGCCGACAAGAAGTTGGTGGCGCACGGCGGCGACTACGATTTGCGCATGCTTTATCAACTCTACGGCTTTCGGCCGCGCGAGATTTTCGATACCATGCTGGCCGCCCAATTATTGGGCCTCAGCGCCTTCGGATTGGCCGCCCTCGTCGGCCGGTATTGCGGAGTGGTATTGGACAAAGAGCATCAAAAGGCCAATTGGTCGAGACGGCCGCTAACCGCCGAAATGCTGACCTATGCGGCGCAGGATACATTTTACCTTCCCAAATTGCACGCCGATTTGACCACCGAATTACAGGCCAAAAACCGCCTTTCATGGCATGAGGATGCCTGTCGGCTGTTGATAGAAAATACCGCCAAAACCAAGGATGTCGATCGCGAAAATGCCTGGCGGGTCGATGGCTCCTTCCGGCTTTATCCCCGGCAATTGGCGGTTTTGAAAGCCCTGTGGGAATGGCGCGAAGCAACGGCCCAACGCCTTGACTTCCCCCCATATCGCGTATTGCATACCGAGTTGCTGATGCGTTTCGCGTCGGCAGTGCCCCCTGAAGGGGACCCCCCGCAACTACCGGGATTGCCCGGAAAGTTGGATGCCGATCTCAAAGAGCAGTTCATCAAAACCTTTCGGGAAAGCTTGCAGCTTCCCTCCTCGAAATGGCCGGAAAAACTGAAAGTCGTTCGCAGGCCCGCCAAGATTCCCGACTCCCGCATCATGGCGGAGTTGAAAAACGTTCGGGACAAAATCGCCGAAGAGTTGAGTCTCGATCCCTCATTGCTCGCTCCCAAGTCCGTATTGGTGGCGGTTGCCCAAACCGGGTTGAAAAGCCTTCCCGAAGTGAAATCCGCGGCGGGAATGATGCCCTGGCAGGAATCCCTGCTTTTGGACGCCTGGATGGCGATTCTACCCCTGAGAAAAGATTACCCCGCCGGCAATTGAGGCCTGGCCCCTACCGGTTCTCGTCAATTGACGGAAAGCAGCTGAC
This sequence comes from uncultured Bifidobacteriales bacterium, assembly GCA_964401245.1. GTDB lineage: Bacteria > Fibrobacterota > Fibrobacteria > UBA11236 > UBA11236 > JBGTHM01. The sequence continues at coordinate 1,063 of CAYNXV010000078.1, forward strand.
CGCAGGGGTTGAGATCATACGTTATTGCCCTTATTGTGCTATATTACGGACTCACCCCTATTTTGCAAGTCCGGAGGAAAAATGCTCGGAGGAATCGGTCCCACCGAACTCATCATCATCTTTCTCATAGTCATCCTGCTGTTCGGTGGACGGAAAATCCCTGAAATCGCCAGAGGATTGGGAAAGGGAATCCGTGATTTCAAGGCTTCCCTCGAGGGAAAAGCCGAGCCGGAAGAAGGCAAGTCCGCTCCCGAAATCGAGAAAAAGGATCGCGTGTAAGTCACTTCCTTGGACACACAACAGAATTTCTGGGATCATATCGACGAGCTTCGCTCACGGCTTATCAAAGCCATAGTGGGTGTTGCTTTGACGTCCATACTCGCCTATACCCAATGGGAATCGATATGGGGCGTTCTCGCCCATCCCTTGCGCAAACAGAATCTCGGCGTCAGTCTCATAGCCATATCGCCGCTGGAAACCCTGATGGTCAGCATGAAAATGTCGCTGATCGCCGGAGTCATTCTCGGTTTTCCCTGGATCATGTTGCAGGCATGGCTATTCCTGGCTCCGGCTTTCTTCGCGCGCGAAAAGCGTCTTTTTCTCAGCGCTTTCACCGCTTCGGTTTTCATGTTCATTGCGGGCGCCACATTCTGCTATTTCGTGGTGCTTCCCGCCGGCCTCGGCTTTTTGGCCACCTACATGGAAGGCGCCATCGAACAGAATTGGAAGCAGGCGGATTACGCGTCTTTTACGGGTCAATTCCTGCTGGCCTTCGGAGTGATTTTCGAATTGCCGGTAATCAGTTTCGTACTCGGGCGGTTGGGAATACTGACACCGCGCGGCATGTGGTCCTCGTTTCGATATGCCATTATCATCATATTCATCATCGCCGCCTTCCTCACGCCGGGTCCCGATCCCGTTTCGCAATTGCTGATGGCCATCCCCTTGTGCTTTTTATATCTCGTATCCATAGGAGTGTGCGCCTTGGCCGCGAGAAACGACGCCACTGATAAGGAAGCGGAAGTGGAGCTTTCGAGATGATTTTCGATTCCCTGGGAATGGGAGAGCTCGGGGTCATAGCCGTGCTCGTATTGCTCCTGGTTGAGCCCAAAAAGGTGGGCCATTTCATTCGCGAAGCCGGCCGTTACAAGCGGAAGATCCTGAACTTCCAGCACGATATGCGCGGCAAGCTCGACCAGCTGATTCTGGAACAGGAGACCCGGGAATTGCAGGGCAAACCCAACGATGATACAGGGGAATTACGGAGGAAATTTCGCGATCATATCCGGCGGATTCCTTCCATGGAGCGGTCCGAAGCTTCAAGCGCCGTGCTTTCGGCGCTTTCGGACTGGGAGGTTTACCGGAATGCGCGCGTTGTCAGCTGTTTCATAGGCATCGAGGGGGAAATCGACACCGAGGGCATCGCCCGTAAAATATTGCGGGACGGCAAAACCTTGTTGGTTCCCTATCTTCTCGAAGAAAATCAGGGCCCTCCCATGCCGGATGGCCCCATAAGCCGCTCGGATTCCGCTCCGGAAGCGAAAAGAACAATATTACCTGGGTTGGCCCCTGTCGAAAATTTCGACTCCGATTTGGTGGAGGGACAATACGGCCTTCGGGAACCGGGGCCCCAGGCCCGCAGCCGCTCCCCTTCCAGCGAGTTCATCCCGGATCTTCATCTGGTGCCGGGTTTGGTTTTCGATATCCATGGGGGACGCATCGGCAAAGGCATGGGTTTTTATGACCGATTATTGAGCCGGACCTCGGGAATCCGGGCGGCTCTATGCTTCGGGACTCAAGTAGTGGATTTTAATTTACCTTTGCAGGCTCACGACCAGAAAATGGACTTTATCATTTCCGAAAAAGGACTGATAAGGGCAAATACCGGGGAGAAACAGGCATGAAAGCCGTGTTAATGCTCGAAGACGGCACCTTTTTCGAAGGTACGGGATTCGGGGCGGAAACGCAAAGCCAAGGCGAGGTTTGCTTCAATACGTCCATGACGGGCTATCAGGAGATTCTGACCGATCCCTCCTATGCGGGGCAAATCGTCACCCTCACCTACCCTGAAATCGGAAATTACGGCATCAACCTGGACGATGTCGAATCCAAAGGCATTCAGGTCAGGGGTTTGGTGGTAAAAAACTGCAATGAAAACCCTTCCAATTGGAGAGGAACGCAAGTAGGGAATCGATTGACTACCCTCTCCGAATATTTGCGGCGCAATAATATTCCCGGCATCCAGGGAATCGATACCCGGAAGCTGGTACGCATTCTCCGGGAAAAAGGCGCCATGAACGGAATCATCGCCGTCGGGGAATACGACTTGTCGGAATTGCGCGAGAAAGCCAAAAAAGTTCCCGGGCTCGACCAAACCGATTTCGTCCGCCAGGTAAGCGTTGAAAGTTCCTGCGAGTGGGAAGACTCTGAACATGAATTGGATTTCCGGCCCACGGCCGAAACCGGGCGGGAACTGACCATCGTCGCCATCGATTTCGGCGCCAAATACAACATTCTCCGCAAGCTCAGGGGCCTGGGAGCCCAAGTGGTAAGGCTTCCCGCCACGGCCACCGCCGAGGACGTAAAGGCCCTCAACCCCGACGGCGTGTTTCTATCCAATGGTCCGGGTGATCCCGCCGTACTGGACTATGCCGTCGAAACCGCCCGCCAACTGTTCGGCTACCGTCCCATGTTCGGAATTTGCCTTGGCCATCAAATTATCGCGCGGGCCATGGGTGGAAAAACCTTCAAGCTCAAATTCGGCCATCGCGGCGCCAACCATCCCGTGCAGGACTTGCGTTCCGGCAAGGTGGAAATCACCTCGCAAAATCACGGCTTCGCCGTCGACCCCGAAAGTCTGGACTCGAAAAAAGTGGAAATCACCCACATCAATCTGAACGACAAAACCGTGGCGGGATTGCGCCATAGGGAGTTGCCGGTATTCTCGGTGCAATACCATCCCGAAGCGTCTCCCGGGCCCAAGGATTCGCATTATCTGTTCGAAGAGTTCAAGGCGCAGGTAGTAGCCCGCCGCAAGCAAACATCCCGGGTGGAAGGTTAACGTGCCGGCTCGCGTAGACACCGATGCGTTGGTGGCCGGCATCAATGCCGTACAATCCCTGCTCGAAGAGAATCCGCAGCTCGTAAACCATATCGTGCTGGCCTTGGGCCATAGTAACCCCAGGCTTTATACCTTGCAGAAAAACGCCGAAGCCTGCGGCATACGCGTCCAGCAATTACCGAAGTCGCAATTGGACGAGTGGTTCAAAGGCGTGCATCAGGGCGTGCTGGCCTTCAAGCATAGCCGCCCCCTGGACCCTTGGGAAGAGATTCGCGGACGTCTCATGGACTCCGCCCATCAGGGAGGTTCTCCCCTCATCGTGCTACCCGCCGCCATCGAAGACCCGCGCAATCTGGGCGCCATCCTTAGGACATCAGCGGGAATGGGAGTGGACGCCATCATGCTGCCCGCCAAGGGCGGGGCTGGAATCACCCCCACCGTCGCCAAGGCCGCTGCCGGCAGTTTGGAGAAAATTCCCGTATGCCGCGTGAATTCCCTGGATAAGGAATTGCAATTGCTCCGGGAAGAAGGCTTCGCCGTGATCGGGTTGGACGGCAGAGTGGAAAGAACCGTTCGCGAGTATTCCTTTCAGGGTCCCATGGTTGCCGTAATCGGAGGAGAGGATAGAGGTATCCCCCCGCATATTGCCCGCAATTGCTCGGTTACCCTGAGCCTTCCCATCGGTCCGGGAGCCCATTCCTACAACGCTTCGATTGCCCTGGCCTTGCTGCTTTACGAAATCAACCGGCAGCAGGACTTCGCCCGCTTGGGCTCCTGACCCTCTCATCAGCCCTGCTCTGCCAGGGCGATTTTCCGCCCCCGCCCGATTCCTCCCGGTTAGAGGGGTTGCGGAAGGGCGGCCCCACCCTATAAAATCCCTTACGGAGTATTCCCCCGGCGTGTCCGGAGGTTTCGTGCGTAAAAATGACGGCTCAACTCGAGGATGAATTTCCCGCCAAGGCCTCCTTGAAAGTCAAGGCGGAGCGTTTTTTCAAAAACACCAATGTACTCAAAGCCGTGGTTCTGGCCTCTCTGGCCCAATGGGCTATGGCCTTGGGAGCCATTGTCTTTTTCCAATTCGCCGGGGAACCCGCCGAGTTGGTGGAAAATCCGCCTGCGACACAGGTGGAAAAGTATCCCTCCACGCCCTCAACCTCCCCCGGACAAGCGAACCGGGCCACGGAAGCGTTACCCGTGGCTTCGGAGGACGTGAAGGCCCATGCCCGTCTCATGGAAATGTTCATTGCCGGGGGCGAACCGGGAAAGGCCATTCCCCACATGGAAAGGCTTTTGCCGAAGAATGCCGGTAACCCCGAATTCCTGGTAAAAGCGGCCGAAGTCTATTTGGGAGCCGCGGAGTACACCCTGGCCTATCAAACGGCGCTAAGCTGTTTGGCATTGACCCCCGCAAATGCGAAGGCGCAAGCCGTCGCCGTCACCGCGGAATACCGCTTGGGCCGAATCGATGAATCGTTGCACAATATTCGACTGTCCTTGGACAAGGACCCCGAAAATCCCGATTTGCTGATGGCCTTGGGAATCATGGAGGCCGAGTTGGGACTGCCTTCTCCCGGCGCCCTCGAAAAATTGCTCCGCATCCGTCCCGATTTCCCACCTGCCTTATATCAATTGGGCCGGAAACAACAATTGGAAGGAAATTTTCTCGATGCCTTGGGACATTTCAAGCGTTTGGTGGAAGTGGAACCCAACAATGCCAAAGCCCGCGGCCAACTCGGAATCGTGTATTACCACCTGGGCCAGACCAGCGACGCGCAGAAACAATTCGAGGCGGCATTGGAGCTTAATCCGGCCGATTTCAACACCTGGTATAATCTCGGCGAATTATGGCTATCGAAAACCTATCAGGGTTCATCCCCCACGGATCACCGGCAGTTCCGGCATGAGGCGATGACGTGCTATTTGAAGGCCGTGGAACTCTATCCTGAGCACGGGCCCGCCCATTACCGCATCGGGGTATTGATGAACGGAAACGGCCAATACAAGGAGGCGGTCCGCTACCTGCAGCATGCCCTGGAGCGTGACCCGGCCAGCGTTTCGGCCTTGATCCAGTTATCCCTCGCCTTTGAGAGGCTGGAACTCTTCGAGGAGGCCAGGGAGCAACTTCTGAAGGCTTTCGACATCGATCCCCTGAATACCACGGTCATTTTCAAACTCCGACGTCTCTCCGACCGGGGTCTTTCCTGAAGCCGTCCATTACCCGGTCCTGACACCGCCCATTACCCGGGTCCATTTCGCCGACAGGCCGGATTGCGGCTTGCTCTATCCCTGCTAAAGTGTTATTATACAACTTGTTACGTAAATTTATCGCCTAACTCAGAATCCGATTATGGGAAACGTCACCAAGAAAGACATTGTCGATGCCATCGCCGCGCGCACCGGTTTGACCCAGGTCGACACCAAGATTATCGTGGAATGCTTCCTGGACGCCATTTCGAAATCCCTTTTGCAGGGAAAAAACATCGAAATTCGCGGGTTCGGGCGCTTCAAGGTCAAGGAAAAAAAGGCGCGCACGGCCCGCAACCCCCGCACCGGCGAGGTCGTGCAAATCGATGCCGGGTTGAAACCGATTTTCGAAGCGAGCAAAGAACTCAAACTGATCCTGAACCAATGGGTCGAAGAGGTCACCCAGGCCGAACAGGCCGCCGACAAGAAGCCAGGTCGAACCGGTACCGGCAAGGCCTCTGGATAGGCTCTACCCGGACCCTGTCCGGCCGCCAAACCCCACCCACATACGGATTTTCCGGTTCGATGCATTTCGATCGGCTTAACCGGAAAGCCTTGATAACGGGTCGATACGCCTTTACGGGACCGGCAACGGAAGTTATAAAGGAAAATCATGGACACCCCGGTCATTCACAATCGCGCGGCCCGGCACCATTACCAGGTGCTCGACACCTATGAGGTGGGAGTCATGCTCCGGGGCACCGAGGTGAAATCCATCCGCGAAGGCAAACTGGTGCTTGCCGAGGCCTTCGCCATCGTCCGCAACAATGAATTGTTTCTGGCGAACGCCCACATCGAGGAATACTCGCGGGGAAACATTTTCAATCATCCCCCTTCCCGGGAGCGCAAGCTGCTGGCCCATCGAACGGAAATCATCAAAATGCACAATGCCACGGCATTGGAGGGGCTCACCCTGATTCCGCTGAAAGGGTATTTCAAGGGAAGCGTATTTAAAATCGAACTCGGGGTTTGCCGCGGCAAGGCCTCCTACGACAAGCGCCAGGACAAAATCAAACAGGAAGCCAAACGGGAAATCGCCCGGGCCCTGAGAGCAGCCAATCGATAACCGTGAAAATTTTTACCCTACTCCTTTTAGCCTTATTACCTCCCGCCATCGGAGCCGCCGGCGTATCCTTTTCCGGGAAAAGTCCTTCCCAATATCAGGGAAAAAGCTTCACCTGGTCGGCCCAAACCTTTCCGGATACGGTATTCGAGGGAGTGCCTCATGTCTCTCCAGAAATCCTGGAATTTCTTTTCGATAAAAAAGGCGTATGGATACCCGACCGCCAGAAATTCCGCATCGTAGACGGAACCGGGGCCGCCTGGTATTTCACCCTGGACAACCCGTTTCTCGTCATCGATGACGAACCCTACAACCTGATTTACCCCGTCCGGCGGGGCCCCGAAAAGCTATTCCTTCCCGTGCCGGCGCTGATTTCGGTGCTGAACCATCGGTTGGGCCTTTCGCTGACCTATCAATTCGATCATAAAACCGTCGCCGCCGCCGCTAAATCGGCGGTTTCATCGGGTCCTAACCTCACCTCGCTGCAATTCGAGGTGAAGGACAACGGTACCCTTCTCGATATCGGCGCCCGGTCGGAAATGGATTTCCAGAAATTCTGGGTTCCGCCCCATTACATCATGCGCTTCCAGGACGGGATGCTGGGGCCCGCCTTGACGGGCGAGAAACCCGGGCGCGGACTAATTAAAAAGACGACCGGCATTCAGGAAAAAAATATGGCCCAGGTAACCCTGGAAATACCGGGCGTCATCGATACCGTCGAATCGCAATACGATTCGGCGGGAAACCGTTACCGGATAACCGTGCGCGCACCCCAGAAAAAAGCCGTCAAGGTTTCCGCCGACGCCCCGAAAGCGGCGCCCGCCGCCCAGAAAATGCCGATTAAGCGCACGATCATCATCGATCCGGGCCATGGAGGGCATGATCCGGGAGCGGTACACAAAGACGCCAAGGAAGCCGAAATCACTTTGGCGGTGGGAATAGAACTCAGGAAAATCCTGGAAAAAGCCGGGTTCAACGCCATTCTCACCCGCGAGGACAACCGTTACCTTACCCTGGAAGAAAGGCCCAAGCTGGCTTCGGCAAGGGGTGGGGATCTATTCATAAGTCTTCATTGCAATGCCATCGACGGCACTCCCATGCGCAAGAAATCGGTGCAAGGATTCGTGGTTTACATTCTACGCGAAGGCGAAAGCGAAGAGGATAAAGCCCTGGCCCGCCGCGAAAACCAGGTGGTAGCCGCGGAAAACGGCGCCAAAACCAAAGCCGAAATATCTCCCGTGCAATGGATATTGCTGGAGCACCAACTCAATCTCTATAGTAAGGAAAGCGAGGCTTTCGCCGAGAAAATCGTAAAGGCCTTCGACGGTTCCCAGATTAAAAAATATTCCACCGGAGCCCGCCAGGCGGGTTTCTACGTTTTGATGGGAGCGTATATGCCGGCCGTCCTGTTCGAAATGGGATATATGACCAACGACCACGACAGGCGCGTCATGCTATCGAAGAAGGGCCAGAAGGAGATTGCCGAAAGGCTGTCCCAGGCCGTCGTCGATTATTTCACACCCTGAGCCAACAAGGAGACCCATGTCCGGACATTCAAAATGGGCCACCACCAAGCGCAAGAAAGCCAAAGTGGATTCGGCCCGGGCCAAGGTATTCAACCGTATCATCCGTGAACTCACCGTCGCCGCCCGACTGGGCGGCTCGGATCCGGAAGGAAACCCCCGCCTCCGCTCGGCGGTGTTCAAGGCCAAGGGCGCCAACATGCCCGCCAAAAACATCGAGACGGCCATAGCCAAGGGCGCCGGCGAACTCGAGGGGGTTACGTATCAGGAGATAACCTATGAAGGATACGGGCCGGGCGGCACGGCTATCCTGGTGGAAACCATGACCGACAACCGTGTCCGCACCGTGGCCGAAGTCCGCCACGCCTTCAGCAAATGCGGCGGTAACATGGGCGAGGCGGGTTCGGTGGCTTGGATGTTCAAATCCAAAGGGATAATCACCCTGCCCAAAACCGCCATCGGAGAAGAAGAATTGTTCGAACTCGTAACGGAGGCCGGAGCCGAGGACTTGGACCTCTCGGGTGAGGAATACGAAATTCGGACCTCTCCTGAGGCTTTCAACCAGGTATTGGAAAAATTGCAAAGCCGACAACTCGAACCCAGCGGATCCGAAATCGCCTGGATTCCCGAAAACCCGGTCAAGGTCACTGGCGAGGAGGCTGAAAAGGCCCTACGGCTGCTGGAAATGCTCGATGAACTCGACGATGTCCAGAATGTGAGCACCAACGCCGAATTCGATCAACAGGATTTGGACGCCGCCGGCTGACGCCGTGACCATGCACATCCATCAGCGGCCGTATCCATGATAGTAGTTGGCGTCGACCCCGGTTCGGCCGTGACGGGATATGCTTTTTTGGAGCATGGCGGAAGCATGCTCAAAGTATTGGAATACGGAGTCATCCGCTGCAAAGCCACCGATCCCCTGGATCAGCGCCTCGGAAAAATTTACGGTGAGTTGAAGGCCCTGCTGCAGGTTTACCGCCCCGAAGATTTGGCTTTGGAAAGTATTTTTTTCGCGAAGTTTCCCCGCTCGGCCCTGGTGCTGGGCCATGCGCGGGGAGCCATCATGGTGGCGGCCCACAGTCTCGGCATACGCGTCTGGGAATACGCGCCCCGAACCGTCAAGCAATCGGCTGTGGGATACGGAGGCGCCACCAAGGACCAGGTGGGCCAGATGATACGTATGCACCTGCAATTGAAACAAGCCCCCACCCCCGTCGACGCCGCGGACGCTTTGGCCATAGCCTATTGCCATCTCATCCAGGTGAAAAGCTCCATTCAGGAATCGGTCCGATGATTGAATTTCTACGCGGAAAATTGATACGGCGCAGTCCCGCCCAATTGCTTATCGATGTGGGCGGCGTGGGTTATGCCGTGAACGTTTCGCTGCGCACCTCCGAAGCCGCCGGGGCCGAAGGACGGGAAATCGGCATCATCACCTACCTGCATGTACGCGAAGAGGCCATGGAGCTGTTCGGTTTTCAAGATGCCACCGAAAAGGCGTTGTTCCTGATGCTGCTCGGCGTATCGGGCATCGGGCCGCGCCTGGCGTTGAGGATTCTATCGTCGACTTCTCCGGGCGACCTGGGGCGTATGATTTCGGGAGGGGACATCCGGGCCCTGACCTCGCTCAAGGGAATAGGCAAGAAAACCGCCGAAGTGATGGTCGCTTCCCTGAGGGCCTCCATCGCCAAACTGTCCTGGGACAGCCCATCGGAGCGGCCCTTCGCCACCGCTGAAACCGACTCGCTGCGCGACGCCGTGCTCGGTCTGGTGACCTTGGGGGTCAAGGAACCCCAGGCCGAAGCTGCGGTCCGCAAGGCGGCGCAAAAGGCGGGCGAAAAGGCCTCTGCCGGACAGCTTATCGCCTTGGCATTGCAGGAAGTGTGATTTGCTATTTTATCGGCCATGACCGATAGAATCATTGCTCCCGAACAATTCGGCGACGACTCCGAACAGGACGTGTCACTCCGGCCGGAGCGCATGTCCGATTTTGTCGGCCAGGCCAAATTGAAGGAAAGTCTGGGAGTCTTCTTACAGGCTGCGCGCGACCGGAAAGAACCCATCGATCACATCCTGTTCGCGGGACCGCCCGGATTGGGCAAAACCACCTTGGCGCATATTATCGCCAGGGAAATGGGCGCCAACCTCAAAATCACCTCCGGACCCGCACTCGACAAACCTTCGGAATTGGCCGGCTTGCTTACCAATCTGGAAGAACGCGACGTGCTGTTCATTGATGAAATCCATCGCATCAGCCGGGTCGTGGAGGAATTCCTCTACCCTGCCATGGAGGATTATAAAATCGACATCATGCTCGAATCGGGCCCGGCGGCGAAATGCATCAACCTCCCCCTGAAACGCTTCACTTTGGTGGGTGCCACCACGCGGGCGGGCATGCTCACTTCGCCGCTCCGCGACAGGTTCGGCATGACCTTTCGGCTGGAACTTTATTCCGAAGGGGAGATGAAGCAAATCCTCACCCGCTCCGCGCGCATCCTTAAAACCGAGTTGAGCCCTGACGGGACTGAATTGCTGGCCAATCGCTGCCGAGGCGTTCCCCGCATCGGCAACCGCGTTTTGCGGCGCTGCCGCGACGTGGCCCAGGTAAAAGGTAGCGGCAGCATTACGGCCGACATCGTGGCCAAAACCCTGGCCATGCTGGCAATAGACGAGCGGGGCCTGGATGAAATGGATCGCGTTATTTTAAAAACCATCATCGAAAAATTCGACGGTGGACCCGTGGGGCTTTCCACGCTGGGGGCTTCCATCGGAGAGGAATTGGAAACCCTCGAAGAGGTTTACGAACCCTTTCTCATCCAAAGTGGATTCTTGAAGCGCACACCCCGCGGACGCCAAGCAACGGCCGGAGCTTACCGCCACCTGGGAATGACTCCTCCCCCACCCTCGGATCCCGCTTTGCAGCAGGATTTGCTTTAGCCGGCATTCCTTTCGCCGGGCTTGACGGTAGGCAGGAAAAATACGAAGCGGGTTCCCTTTCCGGGTTTGCTTTTCACCTTGATATCCCCTCCGATTTGCCGGATGAAACCATATATGCTCGCCAGACTCATTCCCGAAGATGCCGAAGATTTGGTGGTAAAAAAGGGTTCGAAAATCTTTTGCAACGTTTCCTCGTTCATTCCCTTTCCCGTATCCGCCACAATCAACTGAATTTGTCCGGAGCCGGTAGCCGACATCGGGTTTTTGGTGCAAATCTGGAACCGGCCTCGCTTGTCCATCGCTTCGCGGGCGTTCACAGCGAGTTCCACCAACGCCAGTTCGACTTTTCCCGAGTCGATGGGGATTACCGGCACGCTCGGATCCAAATCCAACTCCAAGCGAATGTCCTTACCCAAAGTCTGCGTCAGAATGGGCTCCAATCGTCTAATCAAGTCATTGAGATCCATGGTTCGGGTAACCAGCATCTGTCCGCGACCGAATGCCAATAATTTTCGCGTCAAGTCCGCCGCTCTTTCTGCGGCTTGGCGGATTTCTTCCAGACTTTCGCGGGATTCTCCCACCAAGGTATTCTCGGAAAGCAATAAATGGGCGTTTCCCAGCACTGCCGTCATCATATTGTTGAATTCATGAGCCAGTCCGCCGGCCAGGCGGCCAATGGCCTCCATTTTACCGGACTGGAAATATTTTTCCTGGGCTTTCCTCAGAACCCGCTCCGCCTTAAGCCTTTCGGTAATATCCGTATTCACGGCCACAGCCCCGATAATTCGGCCATCCCTCAAGATAGGCGCGGCAGCTGAACGCAATATCTGATCCCGGCCGGTTTTGAGATTACGGACCACCACCTCCGTTTCACAACGCTCTCCCCGCAAGGCGCGTGAAAATACCTGCTCCTCCTCCGGCATGGGGGATCCGTCCAAATATCGGGTATTCAATCTTTGTGCGAGCGTACCGATTTTCCGCCTCAATTCCCGGGCGTCTTCAAATCCAAGCATGTCGAGAGCTTTCTGGTTCACCAACCTGATTCCGTCGGGTCCGCCAATGTATACCGCGTCAGGTATGCTTTGGATAACTCCTTCCAACTCGGAGGCTCGCTCTGCCAATTCATCTATCATGCGCTTCTGCTCAGTATGGTCGCGGATTACCTTTACGAAAGCCATGGGATGGAATTCCTTTTCATCCAGCTTTTCGGTAACTCCCATCGCCCACATCAGACTTCCATCCTTGCGCTTGTGCCATCGATTGTCATCGGTACGGCTGTTTTTGCGGGCCTCCTCCAATTCCTGCGCGGCCTCCGCCACCGGATCTTCATCGCCGGAGGGAAACAACCAATGGAAGGGCTTTCCCAGAATTTCATCGGGCTTATATCCCAGTATGCGCTGGGCTCCGAGATTCCAGCTGATGATTTGACCATGGCGGTCCAACCCGAACAAGGCCACGTCCTGCAAGGTGTCGACCATCCGGTGAAAGTGGTGATCCGCCAAACCCTGCGAGGTTGCCGACTCATTGGAAACAGAGAAGTTTTCGTCCATGACTTCTCCCTTGCTTCGGAGGATGGGAGCCTCCCTTTTTCCACCCCTCCCTCCGCCGATGCGAGGCTTACATTAAGGAGATAATTTATCGGGGGTCGTGGATCCACACCCATGTGGGAATGGTACCGTGTCAATCTCAGAAAAGGAGAATCAATCGTCGTTGAGGCCGGACGATAAAAAGGAGCGCAGCTCCTCTTCGTCCATCAGCACTTCGCGCGGCTTGCTCCCCCGCTCACGTCCCACGATGCCGGCGCGCTCCAATTGGTCCACCAGCCGCCCTGACCGGGCATATCCGATGCCCAGCCTGCGCTGAAGCAGCGAAACGGAGGCCTGTTTGAGGGCGACCACCAACTCGGCGGCATCCCGGAACTTTTCATCCCTAGGCTCGTCATCAGCTTCGCCGCCCGCCAGGTCTTCATCGAGATTGAACCCTGGTAGTTGCGGATAATTGACGAATTGGTTGGAGCAAACCTCGGCGATTTTCTCCGCCTGCTCGTCGTCCAGAAAACAACCGTGCAGGCGCATCGGCTCGGGGAATTCGATGGGACGAAACAGCATGTCGCCTCTTCCCAACAGCTTTTCCGCGCCCATACGGTCCATGATGGTGCGGGCGTCGATTTGGCTGGCTACCTGAAAGGAAATACGGGTGGGAAGATTCGCCTTGATGGTGCCCGTAATGACATTGGTGGAAGGTCTTTGCGTGGCCAGGATGAGGTGAATCCCCACCGCGCGCGCTTTTTGGGCGATACGCGCAATATTGGTTTCCACCTCCTTGCCGGCCACCATCATCAGGTCGGCGAGTTCGTCGATGATGATGACGATATAGGGCATGAGCAGATTGTCTTCGGGCTCCAGCTTCTCGTCCAGCTTCCCGTCCCGGAACTTCTGATTGAAGCCCTTGATATTGCGGACGCCCGAAAGCGCGAGCACCTCATAGCGTCTGTCCATTTCGAAGGTCGCCCACTTGAGCGCCTGCACGGCCGTTTCCGGTTGCGTAATCACCGGATAAAGCAGATGCGGAATACTGTCATAAGGCTTGAGTTCGACCACCTTGGGATCGATGAGAAGCATGCGGAGTTCGTCCGGGGTGCGGGAACACAGGAACGAGGCCATGATGCTGTTGATGCACACGGATTTACCCGATCCGGTTTGCCCGGCGATAAGGAGATGGGGAGCGCGCGTCAAGTCCATGACATAGGGATCGCCCGCTATGGTTTTTCCTAGGCATATCTTCAGCGTATCGCCTTCGGAATCGAACAAATCGGATTGGAGAATCTCCTTGATGTAAACGATTTGCGCCTTGCGATTGGGAACCTCGATTCCCACCAGCGATTTGCCGGGAATCGGGGCCAGGATGCGGATGCTCTTGGCTTTGAGAGCCAAGGCCAAATCGTCGGCGAGATTGGAGATGCGATTCACTTTTACGCCGGGTGCCAACTCCACTTCATAACGGGTTATCACCGGGCCCGGGCAGATTTGCACCACCTTGCCCATCACCTTGAAATTGATCAGCTGATCTTCCAGCACCTTGGACTGCGTGCGTAGCTCCTCTTCGGTGAACTCAAGAGGCTGAAAGGGCGGCTCCTCGAAAATATCATCCAGGTCGGGAATCCGATAGGGATCGTATTTGACTTCGCGTTTTTCTCCGCCCTCCGCCTGATCCTCGGTGATGCCGGTTTCTTCCGCCTCCAAGTCGGCCGACGCCGCCTCCAACTTGCTTTCCTCTTTGCGGGGCACCAGGCTGTACCCGCGCCTTTCCGCGGCGTCCTCCTTGCCGAGCTTTTCCTTTTGCAACATGCCGGCGATTTCCGGATGCTGTTTTTTCAATTCCCACTCGTTCAATTCCGAAACGCGCTTCCGATGCAAATCCAAATCGCGCCGCTT
>CAYNXV010000079.1:0-5192 GCA_964401245.1 uncultured Bifidobacteriales bacterium
CGACTACAACATCCCTCAGCCGAATGGACTATTTGAATCAAGAATTGCGGAGACGCTATTACGGAAGCCCAGGAGCCGCGAGCTTCGCCATCGGCGCCTTTCCTCAATAGCTAAACCTTCAACTCCTCCTCAGCCAAACCCTTCCAATCGTCATACCTGGCCAATAGCGGATAAACCTCTCCGTCCAGAAACTCCTCCGTCAACTCCGCGCTGCGCCCGATGAAAAGCGAGGGATCCAACAGCGCATCCAGCTCCTTGCGCGACAACCCGAACTGGGTATCACCCGCGATACGGGCCATCAAATCGTTCTCACCGCCGTCCACCTTCACCCGCTTTGCCGCTTCCAGCGAATGCCCGCGAATGGCTTCGTGCAAATGTTGACGGTCGCCGCCCTTTTTCACGCCCGCCATCATGATGTTTTCCGTCGCCATGAAAGGCAGCTCCGCCTCCACATGCCGACGTATCATAGCGGGATAAACCACCAGCCCGCGAGAAACGTTTTCCGCAAGAATCAGCATGGCGTCCACCGCCAGAAAAGCCTGCGGCACCGCCAAGCGCTTGTTCGCCGAATCGTCGAGCGTCCTTTCGAACCATTGCGTCGAAGCCGTGAAGGCCGCGCTTTGCACCAGGCTTTGCACGAAACGCGACAGCGAACCGATGCGTTCCGAGCGCATGGGATTGCGCTTATAAGCCATGGCCGACGAACCGATTTGATTTTTCTCGAAGGGCTCTTCCACCTCCTTGAGATGTTGCAAAAGGCGAAGGTCCGACGAGAATTTGGACAGCGATTGCGCGATATTCGAGAGCAGCGCCAGCACCTTGGCGTCGATTTTACGCGTATAGGTTTGCCCCGCGATGGTGAAATGCCGTGAGAATCCCGCCTTCTCCGTCACCCGCTTGTCGAGCTCCTTCACCTTGCCCATGTCGCCTGCGAACAATTCCACGAAACTGGCTTGTGTTCCAGTGGTACCCTTCACTCCGAGAAAGGGCAGGCGCTCGAGGAAAAATTCCAGCTCCTCGATGTCGAGCAGCAATTCCTGAATCCACAGACAGGCGCGCTTTCCCACCGTGGTCAGCTGAGCGGGCTGAAAATGCGTGAATCCCAACGTCGGCTGATCCTTTTGCTCGCGTGCGAATCCCGCCAGCCCGTCCACCGTGCGCATCAGGCGGCGGCGCACCAGAACCAGCGCCTCCTTCATCTGAATCAAATCGGTATTGTCGGCCACGTAAGCCGAAGTCGCCCCCAGATGGATGATACCGGCGGCCTTGGGACATTGCACGCCATAGGCATGCACATGCGCCATCACGTCGTGCCTCACCTCTTTTTCGCGGGCGGCGGCCGCGGCGAAATTGATGTCGGTTTGATGCGCCTTCAACTCGGCGATTTGCTCATCCGTAATATTGAGGCCCAACTCCTTCTCGGTTTCGGCCAGCAGAATCCACAGATGCCGCCAGGTTTGAAACTTGAATTGCGAAGAAAAAAGAAACCCCATTTCCCGGGAGGCATAACGGCCAATCAAAGGGTTCTCATATGTTTGGGTCGGATCGGTGTGCATGGATTCTGGCCTTTTTTGCGTGAAAATGGGCTTTGTAGTGAGCCGAAAGGTAAAAAATAGTCCGGGAGGCGATTCCGGAAGGGTTGAAAGGCGCGCTACCCGGTCATCCGGCGGTCCCAGCGGGGGAGAACCCGGGGGCCTCCCAAGCCCGCGATGGCCATAATCCAAATTGGGGGCAAGTTTGGCAAAAAATTTGTGCGTAAAAGGTTACCCTTTGCCCGAGCCGGGAGTCTAAATCTTTACCGCGTACGGACAACTTGAGTTGCTGCGTGACCCGCCACGTAGCAGTCCTGGGCCTCTTCCCGTTACCCGGGGAGAGGCCTTCCCTATTTCCCTATCGTAGCGATTCCGGCGAACTCGGCTCCAATAAGGCGGGCTCTACCTGGTTCAGATAGCTCAATTCGAACTGCACCCCGGTTTCCCGGAAAACACCGGCCAGGGACTTTTCCAACTCACGCTTGCACTCCTCCAGAATGCCGGCCTCGATGGCTTCCAGTTTGGCGTCGGCCTTCATCTGGCGCAGCGCCATTTCGCGATCGAGTTCCGATACCCGGTTCCACCAACCGCTGCGGTCTTCCACTACCGTGAATTCGGTCATCTCCAGCGACAGTATTCGGGGCCGGGGCAATTCCAGCCTGGCGATTTGCTTTTCGGGGTCGAAGTGCAGCGCGAAGTCCTGCGAACGTAGATCAAAGCCCGCTTTAACGGCGAAGCTCCCGTGCATTTGCAAACCGGCCTTGCTGAAAAATTTCTCGCTTTGCATACGATGGTCTACCGCGGTTTGGCGGGACACCAGGGCCAATTCGGCGATGGCGCGTTTTTCCTGCACCACCACCCGCTTATGCACATAAACCGTGGGCGTAGCATGGAGGGCGGCCCCCACGGATTGCGACAATCGGCGCGCCATGGCTTCGGGGTCGATGCGATTGACCACTTTCCAAAGGGCGAGGCCGCCGAGGGATAGCGCGGCGAATAGGAAAAGGGCGACTAACAGCTTCAAGCGAAACACATATGCATACTAGCATAAATTCCGAGGCGGGAGGTCGCGGTTTTCGCCTTGTCGCCGCGAGTTAAGCGCCGCCGGATGCTTCGAAGTGATGCTCCCGCAATTCCGCCAATTCCCGGAAAAGCGATTTTTCCTTATCGCTCAGCTTTTTGGGCGTTTTCACCGCTATACGGGCGAAGAAATCCCCGAATTGACCGTCTTTTCCATGAACCGGCATGCCCAACCCCCGCAAACGCAGCAGTTTTCCCCCGTCCGTACCCGCGGGAATACCCAGCTTCACTTCACCCTTCAAAGTGCGCACGTTCAATTTTCCTCCGAGCACCGCGGTATACAAATCGACTTCGACATCTTTGTAAAGGTCATCACCTTTACGCTCGAATTCGGAATGGGGCGATACGTGGACGGTAATGAAAACGTCGCCGGCCGGACCTCCGTTCATTCCCGGTCCGCCCTTTCCCGGCAGGCGCATGACCTGCCCGTCGGCCAGACCCGGCTTCAGGTTGAGTCGCAATTTCTGCCCGCCGAGCTCCAACATGCGCTGGGCTCCATGATAGGCTTCCTCAAGCGACACCTCCATTTCGGCGCGGTAGTCCTGTCCCGGCATTTCCCGTGCCGGCCCTCTCCGGCGCGAGCCGGCGCCGCCGCCGAAAAAGCTTTGGAAGAATTCCGAATATTCGCCGTAGCCCTCTCCGTCGTCTCCGAAGCCGAAAGAGAAACCGGGCCCGCCCGCACCGGATGCGAAATCCGAATAATCGAATCCCCGCCTCGCACCGCCTCCGGCTCCGGCCCGGGCGCCGCCTCCCTGCTGAACATATTGCCAATTCTCTCCGTAGGCGTCGTACAGCTTGCGCTTCTCGGGATCGGACAGAACCGCCTTGGCTTCGTTGACTTCCTTGAAGCGTTCTTCGGCTTTCTTGTCGCCCGGGTTTTTGTCGGGATGGTATTTGACGGCGAGTTTCTTGTAAGCGGCGTTGATCGCCTTCAAATCGGCGCCCTTTTCCACGCCCAGAATACGGTAATAATCCTTGAAATCCATTGTATTCCCCACCACCGAACCGGAGACAAGCTCTCCGACACATTCAATATAAACCTACTTTTTCATCCATGGAAATCACCCTTACCACTCCGTCCCTGCTATTCCCCGCCATCACCCTGCTCCTTTTGGCGTACACCAACCGATTTCTCGGCTTGGCCAACCTGGTCCGCAGCCTTTATTCCAAATACCAGGTGAGCCGCGAGGAAATCCTCTATCGGCAAATACAGAATCTCCGCCTACGCCTGTCGCTCATCAGAAACATGCAGGCCTTCGGAATCGCCAGCCTGTTATTGTGCGTGCTGTGCATGTTCGTGCTGTTCGCCGGCTACGCCCTTATGGGAAAAATCATGTTCGGAGCCAGCCTTTTGCTGATGATGGTTTCGCTCGCTCTTTCCCTCAGGGAAATCGTGATATCCGTCCATGCCTTGAATCTTCAGCTTATCGATTTGGAGGAGGGCCGTTCCGGAACCCGCGGGGAGAGCGCCTCCGGAATCAAATGACCCGGTAGGACTTGAGGCTGCTGCGCAAAACCTCAATAACGGTGCGGCCGATGGCCATGCAGGGAACGGCCAGCAGCATCCCGAAAAAACCGGCTATATGCTCTCCCGCCAATATTCCCAGAATTACGGCCAAGGGGTGCAGCCGGAGACTTCGCCCCACGGTGAGGGGATAGATGAAGATATCCTCTATCAGCTTGATAACCCCGAAAGCCAGGGGTACGGCCCACCAGGGGGCGAAGGCATCGGGGGTGAGCAATACCACCATCGTGCCCGGCAAGGCTCCGGCTATCGGACCCACATAAGGTATGGCGTTGGCCAACCCGGCGAAAATCCCAATGGCGATGGCATTGGGAACCTGCAACAGACTCAGCGCCGCGATGGCCAGCAATCCCACGGCGGAACAATCCAGAAAGGTTCCCCGCAGATAGGAGCCCACCTGTTGATCGATGCGGTGGATGAGCATGAGCGTCATCTCGAAATAGCGGTTGGGCACCAGACTGACCAGATGCCGCTTGATTTCGTCGCCTTGCACCAGAAAAAAGAAGGCGATCACGGGAGCGAAAACCGCGACAATCAATGCGGATACGGCTCCCGAAGCCACCTTCGGCAGCGACCATACCGTGCCGCGCATCCATTCGTCGAATTTCAGCGCCAGCATTTTTTCATATTCGAAATTGATGTTCTCCGGAAGCCGGGTCAGCAGAGACGATTTCAGGACCGCAAGTTTTTCCAAAATGAATTCGCGGAAAACAGGCAGTTCGCGGGTCAAATCCATGACTTGGCCGGCCACCAAGGGACCCAGCCAGCGGAAAAATACGGCCATGCCCACAAGCAGAAGCAGGAGAAGCGCCAGCGTGCTGGCCACCCGATTGACGCCGCGGCTTTCGAAGGTATTCACCACGGGCTCCAGAAAATAGGCCAATAAAAAACCGGTGACCAGAATCAGGGCCAAGGCTGCGACCCCATAGAGAAGTAATCCCGCGGCCGCGAGGCACAGGCCATAATAAACGGCTCGGATGGTATAGTGACGGCCGGCGGAAAGGGAGGACATGATGCGCTCTCAGGCGGCTTTGTGGCTCGCGGTGAGTATGCCT
>CAYNXV010000079.1:5292-12193 GCA_964401245.1 uncultured Bifidobacteriales bacterium
AAGGGAGGACATGATGCGCTCTCAGGCGGCTTTGTGGCTCGCGGTGAGTATGCCTTCCTGAAACAATTTCAACTTCTCGTTCATGGCTTCGAGCCTATGGCTCAACACCTGGGATAATTGCGCCAGGATTTTACAACCCAGCTTCGGGTCCTTATCGATGAGTTCATCCAAATCGGATTTGAAAAAACCGTGCAAAACGCTTTGCATCACCGACAAGGCCGTGGCCGAACGGGGCTCCGAACCGATGAGCGCGAATTCCCCGAAGAATTCATTCTTGGTGAGCAGCGCGTATTCCACTTCCTGCTGCGACCTGTCCAACCCGGTTATGCGCACCAATCCCGATTCGATGAAATACATTCCCCATCCGGCTTCGCCCTCGCGGAAAATGACTTCGCCCGGCTGGAACACCCGCCGGTGCAGAATGCGTTTCACCCGCTTCATTTCACCGGAGGTGATTTCCGAGAAAAGCGGAACCTTGCGCAGAGTAGCGCTCAAGGCCTTGTCGGGATCGAATTTTTCCCGGAACAGGTAGGACCATAATTCGTTGCGGCGATTGAAAGACATGCTCGCCTAGTTTAGCATATCCCACCCGGGCGGAGGAAGACCTTTGCGCCCCCGCGGGATTTATCCCGCTTGGGAAGCTATTTTAGGGATGATGGATGAGAATGGAACGAGGTGGATAATGGACAAAATTCAAAAAAGCGACCAGGAATGGAAAGCGGAGTTGACGCCGGAGCAATACCGCATCGCCCGTAAAAAAGGCACGGAAAGGGCGTTTTCCGGCAAATTCTACCAGCACCACGAAGCGGGAACCTATACCTGCGTCTGCTGTGGAAACCCGTTGTTTTCCAGCCGGGCCAAATTCGAATCGGGGACGGGGTGGCCGAGTTTCTGGGAGCCCGCAAAGGAGGAGAATATAAGGACGGAGGAGGATGACAGTCTTTTCATGCGGCGTACCGAAGCGCTTTGCGCCCATTGCGACGCCCATTTGGGGCATGTCTTTCCGGACGGACCCGAACCCACCGGAAAACGCTATTGCATCAATTCGGAGTCGCTGGGATTCCGCCCGGCATCGGAAGACAGCTCGGACTGACGCCCGCCTAAACCCGGTAGGCGATTCGCCGACCGCGAAACCCTAGAGCGTCGAGCACCGCGTTCATCGCTTCCACGTCGTCTTCAAAGCCGTCCACCGAGCCCAAGTCATGTTCTTTACCATGGCTCATGAGAAAGTAACGCACGGCAGCCGCCGCGAGCTTTTGATCGTCGGGCGGAAGATCCGGATATTTTTTGAGGAGGAACAGAGAGAGGAGATGCAATTCCTGGGCAGTCTGCAAATCGATGAGCTCATTGCGCGAATGCTGGGTTTTAATGCGATGGAAATAAGAATCGGCGGCCTTCTCGTAGGTTACCAAATGGCCTTCGGGAATGGATTTGATAAGAGGTTCGATATGTCCTTTGATATCCTCCGGAAGCGTCAGTCTGTCAAGAAGTTCCATGTTCGCCCCTCCGTCCGGTGATAGGCCGGCCCGCAATGGCGGACCCTGACTGAATCGGAGTAATCATACAAAATGCCGTCCCTCGAAGGCACGGGGAAATTCGGCATCCCCCTTCATTGCCGTTTTTGGTAAAACTTTTAATATTAAGGCTGGAAATTTCCACCCGGGAGAAATCATGCGGAAACCCTCTTTCATCGCGTCCATAAGCAAAACCTTTTCCCTTTCCTTACTGATTTGCCTGATGGGTGGCTCTTTAAGCTTCTGTAACAGCAAAACCGATACCCCTCCTGCGGCTGAAAAAGGCAAAAAAGAAATCGCCGCAAAAACCGCCAAACCCGCGAATCCGGCCCCGACCCCGGCTCCCGCTTCAGCTCCGGCCAAAGCTTCGATCAACATCGATTCCGTGCTGGCGGAATCCCAAACCGGCACGATGAATTACTCAATTAATTTAAAGCCCTTTGCCGGCTCCCACAAGAATTTCGGCGAGTTCAAGGGTAAAAACCTTTTGATGTTCTATTTCTCCCCAACCTGTCCCCATTGCCAGGAATCCTTTCCCCATGTGCAAAAATTGGGGGATGAACTAACCCAGCAGGGGTTCGTCACCATCTCCGTGGCTACCGCTAACAGCTCGCCGCACGACATCCATAAATTCATGGCCGAGAGGAAAAGCCATGTTTCCATGTTTCAGGATGCCGCGCGCGAAGTAGCCCAGAATTACGGGACGGGTTATGTCCCCGTGGTGCTATTGGTGAATGCCAAAGGTGAATACACCCGCTTTTCCAATTTCGATCCGGTCAAGACCGTAGCCGCCATCAAGGAACAGATCAAGCGATGGAATTGACGTCGGGCTTTGTGACGGCCCGCAATTGCCTGAGCCCGTTTCGAGCCGCGGTTTTATAAAGCTCCGACAACGTCGGAAAATTGAATACCGATTCCACCAAAACGCGGATATCCCCGTCCAGCCGCATGACCATCAATCCGATATGCACCAGTTCGGATGCCAAATCCCCGATGATATGAATGCCGTGGATTTTGAGGGTCTCGGGACAGAATAGGATTTTCAGGGCTCCTTCCTCCGACCCGAACATCACCGCCTTGGGATTTTCCCGGTATTTGGCGATACCCACGGCATAGGTTACACCCTCTTCGCGCAATTGCTTTTCCATCTTTCCCACCATGGCGATTTCGGGAATCGAATAGACGGCGAAGGGAAACAACGACGGAACCTCCGAAACGGGGAGTTCGAAGGCGTGGCGCGCCGCCATCCGGCCCTGGGCGGAACTTGTCGAAGCCAGGGCAGGAAACCCGATTACGTCGCCGGCGGCGTATATATGCTCTTTGAGGGTGCGCAGGTGCTCGTCCACTTCGATTGTCATGCCGGGCCTGACCGTTACCCCGGCTTTTTCGATTTTGAGTGGCCCCACGCAAGGCGAGCGGCCCATCGCGTGCAGCAGGGCATCGCTTTCCAACCTACCGTCGTCATATTCCAACACGGCGCGGCCTTCGTCGTTGCGGCTGACGCTCTTGATTTGGCATCCCAGGATGATTCTCACCCCCATGCGTTGCATGGAGTCCGCCAATTCCGCGCAAATATCGTCATCCACGAAGCGGAACAACTCTTTGCGCTGATCGACCAACCATACCCGACATCCCATGGCGGCGAACATGCAGGCGTATTCGGTGCCGATAATGCCCGCGCCCGCCACGATAAGGGATTGCGGCAGCTTAGTCACCCGGCTTTTAGTGGAAAAGATGAAATTGCTGTCGAAAATCACCTCTTGATCGAATTCGATTTCCGGCGGCCGCCGGGGAACCGTACCGGTGGCGATGAGAAATTTTTCGCCGCGAATCCGGCTTACTAACCCTTCTTCGAGAGTGGTAATCGCCAAATGGTGATCGTCTTCGAATTCCGCCTGGCCGTATAGGATTTCAATGCGATTCCTGCGGAGCTGATCGTCCATGACGTCCATTTGCTGGGCCAGGACCTTATTGATGCGCCTTTGCAATCCTTCGAGAGTGATGGGTTCGCTTCGGCCCTGCTCTTCCCTGAAGTGCTTGAATCGGGCACCACACAAATGCATGACGGCTTCGCGCAGGGTTTTGCTGGGAACGGTCCCCGCATGCAGGCACACGCCGCCTCGGCGCGACCTCCGATCGATGATGCAGGTGCGCGCTCCGGATTTAGCGGCTTCGATGGCCGCCGCATGTCCCGCCGGTCCGCTTCCTATTACCACAAAGTCGAATTGCTGCGATTCCATTAACTCTCCCCTCAGGCGCCAATCATACCATGCACCGGACGAGGGGGGCAATGAAAGGCTGCGGATTTGAAAGCCCTTGGATTGCTATACTTAGTGCATGTCGAACCTGGTGCGAACCGTCGTCATTCTTTGTCTGCTGGCCTTGGTTCCGCCGCAGCCGGCCCGGGCCGCGCATGCGCATGTTCTGAACGCCGACGAATTGAAAAAGGCCTTGTCGGTTTTGCGGCAGGCCCGCGTCGTGCGCCATTTTTGCGCCCCTTGCGCGGACACCACTTGGCGGGAGGAACGCGTCGGCCGAGTCGAGCCTACCCAATTGGAATCCGCTGGAGAGTGGAGCATCGCGCTCAACGGCAACTCCGTCGATATCGCCTATCTCTATGTCCCCTCGCAACGCGCGTGGCGTAACGTGGCGGAAGCGGCCGGAATCACCTACCCCGATATCCCGGCGCAGCTCGACAGCTCGGTATTGCATTCCGCCGCGAAGCAGGACGAATTCTCGGGCGGCGATTTCGCCTGGACCGGAATTTATGAATTCGAAGACTGGACGCAACACGGCGCGTCGAACAATCGGATCACCACCCTCTATACCCTGGCGCTTATCAAGGAGGATACCCTGGGAAGCGCGCGCTTTCACGCGGACGGCCTGGAAACCTTCCATCGCATGCAGGTATCGATGGTGCCGGACGGAGAAGACCTGCATATCGTGCTCGACAAATACCTGCGCGAAAATTACGGAGAACCTTTTTCTCCCGGCGACACGCTTTTCACTTTGAAGCGCCAGGCCGGAGGCGAAAGCGCAACCGAGTGGAAAAGCCTGCGACCCCATCGCGCCGACCCCGGTCAGGGATTCAAAAGAACGCACCTGAATCCGCTGCAATCCGTCGACTGATTGCCCCCGCGAAAACGGATAGTCGTCCCCCGGTTCTCAGGGAGTCAGCACCAGGCGGCCCTTAAAGACCGCGCCCACGGCATGGATCTCATATTCGTAAACTCCCGCCGCCGCCCTCCGGCCCTTGCCGTCGCGGAAATTCCAATCCAATGCCATCACGTTTTTGGGCGTTCGTCTCCCGGTGATTTCCGCTATCAACCTTCCACGCGTATCCATGATGCGCATGATCGCCGGACCCTGAATACCTTTAAGCTCCAGTCCGGTCTTTTTATCTCCCATGCGGCTGTAGACGCGCCGCCCCAAAATACTCACCGCACTCTGCGCGCCGTAAACCACCCGCCCGGCCTGCTCCACCCAGATGCGCCCCCAGCTCATTTCGCCTTGGGCGTTCAGATGGATGCCGTCGCTCGAAAGTTCTTCGGGATGCTCCTTGAACCAGGTGTAAAAATCCACCAGCCCCTGGCCCCTGTCCCAGTCGAAGAAGGCCGGACAGAATTCACGGATGAGGGGATCGAAAATATTCCTTACATAGGGCCAGGATCCGTTCTCCTCCGGAGGCACGGGAAGAGGATCGCGGTATTGGCGATAGGAAAGCCGGGCCAGCACGGGAATTTTTCCCGCCCGTTTCACTTCGGTGAGTATTTCCCTCAACTCCCTTTGCAAGGTGGCCGCGCCTCCGTCATAAGGCCTGGCCCAGGTTATGTTGTTGCCTCCGATATGGATTAGCACATAGGTGGCATAGGGATGGGATCCAAGAATGGCGGGGAGATTGCGCAACAATTCACCCGTGCCCCAACCCGAAACGGCGAGATTGAAAAGAATGGGATCGTATCCGGGATAGGTTTTGCGCGCCAGGGGCTGAAAGCGGGCATGGCGCATGCTCTGATTCTGGATGCTGGCTCCAAGCGCCAACCAGTAATCGTTGCGGGTTTCGGAAGAAGGGCCGTAAACTCCCAGATTCCACACCTTCAATTCACCCGTCTTGGTTTTCAGGAAACGGACCCGATACCAGGATGAGGGCTGGGGAGTAATGTCTATTTTATTCAGGAATTTTCCCGTACGGGTGGTATCCAAAGGCACCCATGTACCGGATATGCCGTCGGGAGAATTGTGCGAAATCTCAAGAACGGCGTCCGCCGCGGGCGCCGTGGAATAGGTGAGAAGCAGGTGGTCTGCGAGCCCGGACGGAAATCGCATCGAAAACCAGGCTCCCGCCTCACGCCGCGTGGTCCAGGTGGCGGATTTCCGCTGCAAAAGCGCTTGTAGGGATTCCGCGTTTTCTCCCGCCCTCAATTGCGCCGGACCGATGCGCCAATCCTTTCGGGGCGCGAACTCCGAAACGGGCTGTGCAACGGCCAAGTAGGCGGGCGATAGGAGGAGGAGAAGAAATCGAAAAGACAGGTTCAAAGGGGCTTGGCTTCCGTAAAGGTTCACTCCGAAAATAACAACTTCAAATGCTTATCGGATGACGCCAAGAGGCGTGGGAAAAGCTATTTTCGCCCTATGGGTAATTTTGAACTTTTGCAGGAATTGCTTTGGAAGGATTATTGCAACCTCAATCCTCAGGCGGGAAAGATCCATGCCTTGCTCAAGGCGCGCGGCGAAACCATCGTAAACGATCACATCGCCTTTAGGACCTTCGACCACCTGCGGGTAAATCTGGATGTGTTTTCCCGCCCTTTCGAATTCTTCGGATACGAAAAAAAGGGAGAATACGATTTTCCGGACAAGAAATTGACCGCCTGGCATTTCGAACATCCCGACGGAATCCATCCTAAAATTTTCGTCAGCGAATTGCGCGTCGGTGAATTTTCCTCCGGGTTCCAAAAACTCGTCGACAACCTGGTGGCCGCCATACCTGCGGGCGCTCCCGATAAATGGGATTTTTCCGCTCTCGGTCGGCCCTGGCGAATCGAATATTCCGAATACGAGCGTCTCAGCGAAGAAAGCGAATACGGCGGCTGGATGTCGGCGTTCGGGTTTCGGGCCAACCATTTCACCGTCAGCGCCAACCATTTGCAAACCTTCGCCTCCTTGGCCGAACTCAATGACTTTTTGAAGGAAAATGGTTTCACCTTGAACGATACGGGAGGCGAAATCAAAGGCAGCCCTGACGTGTATCTGGAGCAATCCTCCACCCTGGCTGCCCCCACGACCGTTCGGTTCGCCGAAGGAGACCGCGAAGTTCCCGGCTGTTATTACGAATTCGCCCTTCGCCACCCGCTGCCCGACGGCGGTCTATTCCAAGGATTCATCGT
>CAYNXV010000079.1:12293-15293 GCA_964401245.1 uncultured Bifidobacteriales bacterium
CAGGCCGGCCCTCCCCCATTCCGCATGCTTTGGCGCAAATCCACATAACGAATATCGGAAACCGGATAGTCCCCCGCTACCAGGGTATCCTCCAAAAAGGAACGGACTCTGACGTCCTCCCGGCATTCCCGGGCCGCCAACAGGCAAACCCCGCCGTCTTTAAGATCCAGGAACTGGCTGTTGAAGAGATAGGTCGCTACCGCCGCGCCTAGGGGAATTTTACGCGCCGGAACCCGGCATAGGATAAGGTCCTTTCCGGTCGCTTTTTGATAGGCGGCGGCCAGCGAAGCGAAATCCCGATCGCCGCCGGCAAAAGCCTTTTCATGGGCCAGTAAGAATCCCAAATGACTTACGGATATCACATCGTTATGAAAAACGCCCGCGTCGATGGCCCGGGGATTTTGTTGGAGAAACAGCGCCCGTCCCCCTTCCAGGCCATGCAGGCGGGCCACGGCTTCGGAAGCTTCCCGGGTTTGGCGCGCAGGATGACGACGGGGTGCCGCCAACCCTCCCGCGGCGGCGCGACCATAGACGAAGACATGCAATCCCGGAGCGCCATGCTCCGGAGCCAGGCGCATGTGATTGGCTGCGCCCTCGTCTCCGAACAGATTGCCCTGAGGGAGTGACGGATGAATGACCGCGCCGGGAACAGCGGAAAATATCCGCTTCAATAGATCGAAAGTTTGCGCCGCTTCGAGGCAACGATGGGCCTGGGAACTCAAGTTGGCGACGGTGATATGCAGTTTGCCGTCTTTGCCGTCGCTCCCAGGCCTGATGGTGGCGGCATTGGCCGTCCACATGCTGGAGGCGCTATAGGCCGTCGCCAGGAGATTGGGCGCTTGCCGCGCGCATTTTTCCAACACCGCGGCATCGCTGCCCGAAAATCCCGCGCGGCGGAGAAATTCGAGGTCGGGCCTTTCCTGCGGCGGCAACAGGCCCTGCGCGCCGGTAAGCGAATGCGCCAGGCGCATTTTGGCCAGTCCCTGCAACGCCGCCTGCCGTGGATTCGCCGGCCGGCTCCGGTTTTTTTCCGAAGCGATATTTCCCGGAGAAAGGCCGCCATAATTATGGGTGGGCCCTATAAGGCCGTCGAAATTATATTCCCGGGCCCGATTATCCATGTCCTAGCCTTCCAGGCCAAGCGGGAGCGCGGCGGGACGCGTAACGCTTTCGCTTTGCAAAGACGCCACGGGATAGGCGCAATAGTCGGCGGCATAATACGCGCTGGGACGATGATTGCCGCTCAATCCCACGCCTCCGAAAGGGAGTTTTCCGCTGGCGCCGGTAAGCGGGCGGTTCCAATTCACTATCCCCGCACGGATTTTCCGGAAGAACAAATCGAAACGTTCGCGGCTGTCGTCCAACAAACCCGCCGCCAATCCAAAGCGGGTATCGTTGGCGCGGCGAAGCGCGGTTTCGAAATCGCCCGCCCGCATGACCTGGAGCAGGGGGCCGAAATGCTCCTCGTCGGCCAGGCCCGAAACCCCGGTCACATCCACGATACCGGGTGTGAGCAGTGCCCGGCTTTTCGGGCTTCTCTCCATGGCCAACAGGACTTTCGCGCCCTTTTCGACCAGCTGTCGTTGCGCGGCGAGCAGGCGATCGGCGGCCGCGGAGGAGATGACGGGACCCATGAACGGCTCCGGAGCGTCGGTGGCCAAACCCACGCGCATTCTGCGCGCCGCCGCCGTCAGCGCCTCCACCCACTTATCGCCGCGCTCGCCCGCGGGAATGATAAGCCTACGGGCGCAGACGCAGCGCTGCCCCGAAGTGATGAAAGCCGATTGCAATATCAGAGCCACCGCCGCATCCCTATCCCCGACCTCCCAGGCGATAAGGGCGTTATTACCTCCCATTTCCAGGGCGAGAATACGGTCGGGATGATCGGCATAGAGTCGGTTGAGCGCCAGACCACCCGCATAGCTTCCCGTAAAGTAAAGTCCGTTCAAGTCGGGGTGGGCGGCCAGAGCCTCACCGGTGGAGCGCCCTCCCTGCACCATATTGAAAACCCCGGAGGGAAGACCGACGCCTTCCCACAGCTCCATGATCTTATGCCCGACCAGAGGAGCCTGTTCGCTGGGTTTGAAAACCACGGTATTGCCCGCTAGCAAGGCGGGGACGATGTGGCTATGGGGCAGATGTCCCGGAAGGTTGAAGGGACCCAGCACGGCCACGACGCCATGGGCCTTGAAGCGCTTGACCCCTGTGTAACCTCCCAGATCCGTCTCCCGGGTTCCGGTGCGCTCCTTATAAGCGTCAATGGAAACTGCGACCTTGGCCAGCATGGTAGCGACTTCTTCCAAAGCCTCCCAGCGCGGCTTGCCGGTTTCGCGGGATATAGCCTTCGCCATTTCCTCCTTTTTCTCCGCCAGCCTTTGGGCGTAGGCGCGCGCGAAGCCGGCGCGTGTTTCGAAATCCAATTCCGAATAAGCCTCGAAGGCCCTACGGGCCGCCGCGACGGCGGCGTCCACTTCTTCCGGCAGGGCCTCCCGACCGGTATGGACGATTTCCTCCGAAGCGGGGCTGCGCGAGACGAATTCCGGTCCCCGGCCCGCGAGCCAGGCGCCGTCCACATAATGGCCTTCAGACATGGCTAACTCCTTTTGACCCTGGGCGCAGAACCTCCCGGCCGCAGCGATGCGATTCGCACTTCGTCCCCTTTTTTGATTTTCAGCGCCGAAGCGGTCTCGCGCGTAATCTCGATTCCGATTCCCGGAACTATTGCCAAAGGGGCCACGCAGGCGCGGAATTCGTTTTTACCGTTGGAAATGAGAAAGGGATGGGAGTCGATGCGTTGCGCGACGATTTTACTCACCGGCATGCGCTCGCTTTCCCGTATGGTCCGGATTTTCTCCAAGGGGCAGGTGACGATGGGGCCCGCTTCGAAAATATCCACCATGCCGCTGAATTCGAAACCTTCGCTGCGCAAGAGGCTCAAAGCCGGCTGGGTATGGTCATGCACCTTGTCGATTACCTCCTGCGCTCTTTTGGGAAGCAGGG
>CAYNXV010000080.1:0-15169 GCA_964401245.1 uncultured Bifidobacteriales bacterium
TCCCTGCCCACTCCCCTGTAGATGCCGGTACTCTATCGTTCCTTCGGTATTTCCCCGAAAGAACCCAGCGGAGGAGGCAATAAAAAATGCCCCAGGTTTGCACCCAGGGCATCTTCGTTTAAAAATTGGTCGGGATGGCGGGATTCGAACCCACGACCACTTGAACCCCATTCAAGTACTCTACCAGACTGAGCCACATCCCGAGGCGGGACTAATCTATCAAAACAGGGGGCGGTTCGTCAATCCGTTTATCGCTTCCCCACTGCCCGATTCCGTGATTTTAAGCCCCAAACGACAATTTCACCCTCCCCATCGGCGGTGGTTCGATTTAACTTTGGCCTACCAATCAATCAAGCCCAAGGAGAGTACGTGACTCTTTCCACTTTAGACCAGTTCCGTAAACAATACACGCCCAAGCTGCCTACCGCCTTGCGCATGGGCCTGCCCCACACTGGGTGGACCGAAGGCGAAAAAGCCGAGCCGAAAAAGGATCGCGATACCATCAAGTCACTGTTTCCCAAGACCTATGGCCTTCCCATGCTTAAACTCGAAGGAAAAAACGAAGCCACGCCTGCGGCCAAACCCCTGCGTGTCGGTGTCGTACTTTCCGGAGGCCAGGCTCCCGGCGGCCATAACGTCATCGCCGGCATATTCGACGGATTGCGCAGCCTCCATGCCGAGAGCCGCCTGTATGGATTCACCGGCGGACCTTCGGGATTGGAAAAGGCCAAGTATCAGGAATTGACACCCGACATTATCGACGCCTATCGGAATACCGGCGGGTTCGACATCATCGGGTCTGGACGCACCAAGCTTGAGACCACCGAGCAATTCGATCGCTGCATCGAAACCATCAAGTCGCTTAACCTCGACGGCATCGTCGTAATCGGCGGCGACGACTCCAACACCAACGCCGCGGTGCTGGGCGAATACCTCCGGTCCAAAGGGGTGGCTGCGTCCGTGGTGGGCGTGCCCAAGACCATCGACGGCGATTTGAAGAACGCCTATATACAGACCTCCTTCGGATTCGACACCGCCGTCAAAACCTATTCCGAACTTATCGGCAATATCGCCCGCGACGCGCGCTCGGCCCGCAAATACTGGCACTTCATCAAATTGATGGGACGTTCCGCCAGCCATATCACCCTCGAAGCCGCCTTGCGCACCCAGCCCAACGCGGCGCTCATTTCCGAAGAGGTCGAAGCCGAAAAGCTCAGCTTGAGCGACATCGCCGCCTCCCTTGCCGACATGGTGGTCGAAAGGGCTGCCAAGGGTAAAAACTACGGCGTGGTGCTCGTGCCCGAGGGGCTTATCGAATTCGTGCCCTCCATGAAAACCCTTATCGCCGAAGTGAACGACCTGCTCGCCCATCACGAAGACGAGTTTTCGCGGCTCGAAGGCGAAACCAAAAGCGCCTGGGTTTCCGCCAAACTCTCCAAGGAGTCCGCCAGTACCTTCAACGGACTGCCCGACAATATCCGCCTGCAACTTTTAATGGACCGCGACCCCCATGGCAACGTCCAGGTTTCGCGCATCGAAACCGAAGCCCTGTTGGCCGAATTGGTGGAAAGAAAATTGGCGGAAAGAACCGACTATACCGGCAGCTTCTCCACGCAGCGCCACTTTTTCGGATACGAAGGCCGGGCCGCCGCGCCCTCCAACTTCGATGCCGATTATTGCTATGGACTGGGCTATACCGCCGCCGCCCTCATCAACGGGAATAAAACGGGATATATCTGCTATATCCGCAACCTCTCCAAAGGAGTGGACTCCTGGGAAGCGGGCGGATTACCCATCACCATGCTTATGAACATGGAGCAGCGGCATGGCAAACCCAAGCCCGTCATCGAAAAAGCCCTGGTCGAGCTCGATGGACCGGCATTCGCCGAATTTGCCTCCAAAAGGGTGAAATGGCGCGTGGAAGACGCCTTCCTCTACCCCGGACCCATCCAGTATTTCGGCCCCACCGAGGTGGCCGATGTGGTTACCCGTACCCTCGAATTGGAAGGCCGGTAGCGGACTACCCGCCTATCCACAGCTAAAACCTCAACCGCCAGCGGTTGGGGCATTGGAACCCTAGACCCCCAACCTCTTGTTGATTTGGGGTCTTCTCACCTCGTTTATCTGTTGATTAACTGTTGAAATGTGGATATATTCTAGGACCACATGAAGTGCCCCTATTGTAGTTACGAAGAAGATAAGGTAGTCGACTCCCGCAGCAGCAAGGAGGGTCGGGCCATCCGTAGGCGACGGGAATGCCTCGGTTGCGGACAGCGGTTCACCACCTATGAAAACGTGGAAGCCGTTCCCCTATCCATCAGCAAAAACGACGGACGCCGCGAACCCTACGACCGGCAGAAAATCCTCATGGGATTGTATACCGCCTGTAAAAAGCGGCCCGTATCCGCCGAAACCATCCACTCGCTCGCCGATCAAATCGAAAACCAATTGCACGGACTCTGCGAAAGCGAAATCCCCAGCAATACCATCGGGGAATT
This sequence comes from uncultured Bifidobacteriales bacterium, assembly GCA_964401245.1. Lineage (GTDB taxonomy): Bacteria > Fibrobacterota > Fibrobacteria > UBA11236 > UBA11236 > JBGTHM01. Next base: position 2,499 of record CAYNXV010000080.1, read on the forward strand.
GTGCATGAAGGCCCTCTATCAGGTGGACGAAGTGGCTTATGTGCGCTTTGCGTCGGTTTATCGGAATTTCAAGGAAGCCAAAGAGTTCCTCTCCGAAATCAACGTAATGAAGCAAAGCACCCCGCCCGAAGGCGAATTAAAGCCTGCCGCGCCTGGCGCCCCGCAGTAAAGAAGTGATCTGCTTGGGAGTCAGCTCCTTCTCCCCCTTCTTCTTCTTGGGAGAGCATTCTTCGCATAAAGGCACGTATTCACTCGAAACGGAAACGGCGCCTTCGGTGCGTCCGGTTTCCATGATGGAATACTTCTTGCAAGGCCGCTCTTTTTTGCAACGATAGCAGAGGACCACTTCCGGCTGCATTACACCGCTGACTACCTTGTCCTTGATGCGGTCCTTTTTCTCGATTTCGTACGCCCGGCTTAAAGCCTGGGCCTTGCGCAAATACCTGTCGTGGTGATCATCTTCCGGCATAGTCCCTCGTTTCGCGTTGAACCCTTGTTCCAACCCTGATTAATGTTTTAAAAGTACAAAAGTAGCCGGCATGTCCCAGCGACCGAGGAACCTAAGCAGGGATATCCGCGGGATCCAGCGGCCAATCGATGTTTCGATAGGCGAAGCGGGCCAATAAAAGGCGCCCCAGCGAGGTCAGGGAGTGGTTATTCGCGTGGAGGGAGTGCTTCTCCCCCGACCCGGCGCTATGCTCCTCCAGAAAATCCTTGGCGCAGGATTCCAAATCGAGCAATCCGCCCCGCGCAATGGAAAGCTCCGCCAAACCCCGGTTCAGTTGCTCCGCCTTGCCCCAATGTTCCTCTCCCGCAAAAAAGGCGGAACAGACATTGCCGAGATAAAGCCGCGCCGTGGTCTTGGTTTCCACCAGCGACACGATATGCCGGACCTCTTCCAGGATGGCCGGTACGGGCTTGTCGGAAAGCACATCGGCCTGTCCCAGCGCCAGCACCACCAATTGCGGAGTTTTACCGATAATGTGGAAGGGCGCTTCGCGCAGGACGCGCGCATAATCGGTGCCCTTGTCTCCGTACAGAGCGGTGGAAACCGGTGCTCGCGGATGGTGGACAAACAGGAAATCGAGCAGCAGCTCGCCGAAGCCATGCGGGCCGGCCAGAATGCCGTCTCCAAAAAGGATGATTTTATTCACTATGAGAATATTCTATCGGATGGGATTTGATTCGATTCGTCGAAAAAAATCGGGAAATGGAGTCCAAATATAACAATAGGAAACTATCCCGGGATCACTCTTCCAGGAATACCGGCCGCATTAGGCTCCTGCCGGTCGCGTCGAATATCTCGAAACCGTCGGGTCCCGCGAAACCGGGATGGATGACCAGGGCACGCGCCCTGTCTGAATAGGTGGTGAACGGCGCTTTCCGGTCGGATATCGGTTTCGCAACCGTAGCCGGAGCCAAATTCGAACAGGTCCCGTCATCCACCGTAGCGGTGGAATCGTATTCAAGATATTTCGGATCCATGCAACCCATGATCCGGGGATATGCAGGGCTGTTGGCGTTCAGCAGAACGAGCAGGGAATCCGCCAGCGCCTTGTGCTCCCCATATACGTCGTGAACTTCGCCGGGATCGACGGCATGATCGAATAGCTCGACATTCGTTCCCCTCTTGATGATGCGGTAGCGGTCCGTGCGCATGGCTACGGAGCCTTCGTTCCAGTAGCTGAAGGCCTGGTCCTTGCCCGGAAGGTTCGGGTTCTTCAGTAAATGCGCGAAGCTCTGACCGGCGACGGTGTTGGGCGTGGAAAGTCCCGTCAGGTCGGTGAGGGTGGGATAGATATCGATGGATTCGGTGAGGCCACGGGTGACTCCCGAGGCCATTCCCGGCACGCGCATCATGAACGCGCTGCGCACGGCCCATTCATAGAGGGTATGCTTGGCATAGCGGTTGCGGTCGCCCAGGTGCCATCCGTGATCCCCCCAAAGCACCACTATGGTATTATCTCCCAGCCCCAGGCTGTCCAAGGCTTGGATTACCTTGCCCACTTGCGCGTCCACATAGCTTACCGTCGCGTAATATCCATGGCGTATATACCGTTCCTTAGCGTCCCCGGTGAGGCCTTTGAAGTCGTAACCTTGGGTCTCGGTGTAATTGACATCGCCGGGTAACCTGGCCTGAGCCAGGGGAAGTTTGTCCCTGTCATACATGTCCCAGTATTTCTTGGGAGCCGAGAAGGGAAGGTGAGGCTTGAAGAATCCTACTGCCAGAAAAAAGGTGCTGTCCTTGAGCTCCTTCAGCTTTTCAACGGCGTCCCGGGCGATGAGCCCGTCGGGATACCCTTCGTCGGGCACGTCTTCCGCTTCGAATATCTTGGAGTTGGGCGTCATCTGGTTGTCGCCCTCCCGGCTCTTCCCATAGGCATACCCGAAAAACGCGCCCCATCCATATTTCCAATCGCCGTAGGTCAGAAAAGCCTCGTCCCAACTGCGGGGCATTTCCGGCTCGCCTGCGCCCGTTCCATCGTATGCGTACAGCTTGCCGTCCGGAGAATGGCCGATTTTTCCGATGGAAACGGTCCGGTATCCGTTCATCCGAAAATGATGCGGCATGGATTCCGGAACCGGAAGGTTCTTCATATTGCTTGCAATCACATTGTTTCCGGTCACATGCTCGCGCCTGCCGGTGAGCATTAAATAACGCGACGCGCCGCAGGTCGGGGCCTGGACGAAATGCCTTTGGAACAGCATGCCCTGGGAGGCCAGTTTGTCCATGTTGGGCGTTTTCATCATCTCGTTGCCATAGCCCACATTATCCGGCCCACTGTAAGCCTTCAGTTGCGGACGCAAATCATCTACTGCGATGAAAAGCACATTGGGCTTTTTGTCCGCCGCGGAAACAACAGCCATCCCAAGCAAGAGGGTGGTGGCCGACAAGGATGCAATACGCATAATTTTTCCAATGGAAACCGGGCGAATCGCTTTCATTCCCGAAAATCGCGGAATAGTGGTGGGCCCACTCCGACTTGAACGGAGGACCAAGCGATTATGAGTCGCTTGCTCTAACCAACTGAGCTATGGGCCCGAAGTGTTCCGATTGCCTGAATCCGGCAATAATAGCGCCGTTCCAGGTTTCAGGGGAGATAAAATTACTTTCTGGGCTCCAAGTTTGGCAATTATCCGCGGTTTTCGAAGAAAAGCATCCTCTCCGGTAAAATTCATTCCCGTAAAGCCGTCATTTCGCATTAAATTTTAATCGCTACTCCCTTGTGCCTGGAAAAGAACATTCCATACCCGGGTCACCGGGCAACACACCCTGATGAGGAAGACACCATGATCAGAAAAGTCGCTCTCGCCGCCATCGGCCTCTCGGCCCTAATGGCCCTGACCGCTTGCAAAAGCAAACATGAATCGTCAGGGGATAAATTCCTGGAGATGGGCGATCCCATCAACGCCGTCGCGCGTTACGACATGGCCATCCGCGAAGGCAAGACCTCCGGCACCTTCTACGATAATTACACCAAAGCCAATATCCTGATCATGGAAAGGCGTTTTTCCGAAGACCCCAGCGCCGAATTCCTGGATGAGCTGAATAACATCATCCTCGACCTGCTGAACCAGCACCCCAATCCCGAAAACTCCGTGCTCTATTCCAAAACCCTTTACAACGTCGCCATGGCCCGCATAAACATGGCCGACGACTATACCGTAGAGAAGGGTTTCGCATTCCTCAAAACCGCCGACAGCCTGCCCAACCGGGCCCCGGAGGTTTCATCCGGAGCGGCGCAGGCGCGTGAACAATACGCGGCCTCTCGGCTCGCCGAAGTCGAAAGCGATTTGGCCGCCGCCTTGGCGGGCGACGCCTCATCGGGCATCATCGCCGATTATAAAATGAACATACTGCATCAGGTCGCCGGGTCCACGCCCGCATCCGAAGAACTCTGGTCCAAGGTGAGACAGGCCAATCTCGACACCTATCTCATGTACGACCAGGAGGGATTGCTGCCTTCCATCGACGCCCGTATCAACCGCTACGGCGTGCTGCTGGCGCTGACCAAGCACAACCGCACTCCCGGCAAGCTGTACGTAGAAACCATGGCCTACAACGGCTCTTCGCAGCCCTTCACCTTCGACGGCGACAAGTTCGTGCTGGTAGACAAAGAGGGAAACCAATACGCGCCGGCTGCGAAGAAAGGCGGCTTCAGCAAGGACAAGAAAATCGACCGCGGACAGCAAACCGCCGTGGGCGCCTTGACCTTCAACTACCCGAAAGAGGCCCAGCTCGATTACATCGAGTTCCAGAGCGAGTCGGGACTTAGCCGCAAGTACCTGCCGTAAGCATCGTTCAGCGCGATATCAACAGGGTATTGCGCTTCGATGACGTGCGCCTGCGTTCGCGGTTGAAGAAATTCACCGACTCGCGGGCCGTTACCTCGTAGAAATACACCCCGTTGGCCAGGCGATTGCCCCAGGCGTCGCGGCCGTCCCAACGGGTGCTCCCCGACTCCGCGTTCTCCAATACCTTCACGAGCTTGCCCGACTGGTTGAAAATGCGGATTTCATGGCTCGTGGCGCCCGTGGTGGGCTCCTGGAAAATCTCTCCCGCATCGGCGTACAGCACCGTTGAAAAGAAGAAGGTGGTGGTTCCCTTTTTGAGGGGATTGGGCACGTTGTAGGCCTTCACCAGGGTCAGCGAACTGTCGAGGTGGAGATTGAGCCGCAATTCCCGTTGGCTGTAATTACCGTAACCGTCGCGCGACGATACCTTCAGCAGATGGCGGCCGGGCTTGACCGTGCGTTCGTCCAGGTTGAGCTTGTAGCTCTTGAATTGCAATTCATCGATGCGGGCCACGGGATGGAAGGGTTCCAGGGTTCCCGGAATCTCCAGGGTCGTGCCCTCGTCGGGACCATCGCCGCTCATCACCCCGCCCACCGAATCGCGCACCTGCACCTCCAGGCAATACGGCAGGGGCAGAGCCACCTCGGCGGGAAAATCCTCGTTGGCCGTCTGCTTCACGTCGCAGCCTGTCACCACGATTTGCGGTCCCTTGCCGTCGTCCGCGTCGCGGCAGCCGCTTGCGGCCGTGCCCTTCACATGCAGGTCGAGCAACGCCTCTCCCCCTTCGGCTTCGCGGGAGGCGTCCCAGGCGAAGGCCAGGATTTTGGCGGTGGTGTCGCCGTAGGGAATGCGTTTGGGAATGAGATAGTCCAGGGAGAAGCGGCCCTGGCTATAGGGTACGGTGCCTTCGAAAAGGATGCTGCCCCGCTTGTCCGCCGATTGGCCCTGTTCATAGGATTTGGAAATGTCCCCGCCGAGAATTTTGATATTGAGAAATCCGTTCCCGCTTCCCCCCTCCACCTTTCCCGTTATCTCTCCGCAATCCAATGCCTGCAGGGTATCGGGAGACGCTTCCAGCGCGACGTTCAATTTGGGCCTGCGAATCAACAATACGGGTTCACCGAGCAGGGCGTATTTCTGATCATTGCGATTGCTGTCCGACGCTTCGTTTTTGCCTTCGCGATAGGCCTGGCCCAAAGTCACCGGAGAGGTCGCCGATGGCCCGGGAAAAAGCCGGTCATAAATCGCGGATGCCAGGTTGATGTTTTGCGTGGGATAGGACTCGCGGGTGGCGGAGATGGCGGCGATGGCGCCCACCCCGTCGGCCTTGACGAATTTTTCGCTCATTCCCTCGCTCGACAGCAAGTCGAAGCGCCCCACCGTGCAGGAGAACGAATTGAGCAGCATGTTGCGCCCCCGGTTGTCCATGCGGGCCAAAGCGTCGCGCGAGCGCATCAGGCCCTCGTCGGCCCAGACGTCGGAGGAGCCATGGCCCACATAATTGACCATCACGGCGCCGCGGTTGATAAGCGCAAGGAGATCCTGGGCCGCTTCGGGCTTTTGCCAGGAGGAGTTGGGCTGATAGTCTATCAGGTAAACTTTTTCCAGGGCGATGGAGGGCTCATTATTCTGCAGGATTCTACCCAATGATTCGGTCTGGTTGGTATGATCGGGAATGGCATCGAGCTCCTGTCTCTGTCTCACGTCATCGGCGGCCAGAACCACGCGGCTGCGCCATTCGCCGGCATTGGCCGGGTCTTCGAAGACCTTCACCTTTTCCAGGTAGGTTTCCGCCTCCTGGGCCGTGGCCACCGGCAATCGGCCCAGGGCCACGTCCAGTTGCGCATTACTGTAAAACATGGAGTCGCTGAGAACGGCGAAGAAATCATCCGAGTTCATGCCGCCGATGGATTTCCAATCCGTCGCGAATTGAAAGGTCGGAACCTGTATCGCAACCGGAGCGGCGACGCCGCCTTTGATGTTCCGATAGTCGTAATGCCCGTCGCCGAAAAGCAGCACATGCTGCAAAGGACTTTGCGCCATTCCCTGGCCGCTCCATTCGTGCACGGCGAAGCGCAAAAAATCGCGAATGGCCACCGGAGACAGGCGGCCTCCGGAATATTCCCGGTAAATATCCTCGGTGCGTACCACCGCCGTGCGCAAGGGCAGGGAACGCGCCGGGTCCTTTCGGTAATCGCGCAGCTTGAGCGCTTGCGCCAGCAGGGCCTGCGGAGCGAGGATCAGGTATTCGGGATTGACGCCGTCGCCCGTGGCGAGATTCCGCACCGCCGTGCCCGAAGCCGGCCGGGATTCCAAGGCCAGCTTGCCGCTTTCGGGCTGGATATGATCCGAGGCACGGAAAACGTAATAGTAGGCGTCATGATGGGAAGCCAGGCTGTCGGTGAACACCCCGCTCACTACCGCCATTTCCGCTTCGGCCACGCCGTCGGCTATTCTCAGCACCCGCAACCCCGTCGGATTCTGGAGGCGATAGGAAACGGCCGTTCCGAATACCGTGGGATAGATGCGGAAAGCCCGCGGCCCGTAGGCGTGACTCCTGCGATACATCAAGGTGTAACCGTCGAACTTGTTTTTATTGTCGGCCCATACCAACGAATCGAATTGAAAGGAATTGTTCGAAGGCAGCCTGTCGCGCAAAACGAAATAGGTGCCCTTCGCTTCATGGCCGTCGCCCAGGAGACTCAGCACCTGCCCCTGAACATGCGGCTCGAACCAATCGCTACGCTCGGGAGGATGGGAATAAAGGCCCACCAGCACCGAGTCCTCGAGGTAGCCGTCCAGGGCCTGCATTTGCGCGCTGGACAATTGATTGCCGTACAGCACCGTATCCCCCGATCCGCTTTTGCATGAGCCTTTCCAATGCCAATGCCATTCCTTGTTCGTCTCGGTGTCCTTATGATTCGAGGGATCGCATTGCGCCGTTTCCACGTCCTTCTCCGCCCGCCGGTAGGCATAACTCGAAGTCAATGGCGTACCGGTTTGCGGTCGGCTCAACGATTCCAGACGCATGCCCTGACCCGGGGAAAAATCCAGGTAATAATGATTCTCGAAGGAATAGGGATCGGCGGTGAATTCAAAAAGTACCGGACCCGCCACCGAATCCACGCGCCGCCACCGGCTGGTGCCCTGGGCGAAAAACAGAATCGCGTCTCCGGCATCGAAGGTCTGGTTGGAGTTGCGGTCCAGCACCTGAATGGGAATTTGGCGGAGGTTGCCGGCGCGGGGAAGGCCCTTGAACTGGGCCGGCAGCGAATCGGCCGGACCCGTGAATATTTTAAGATGGGAAACCGGCAAGCCGGCGATATCGGAGGTCAGGGCCGCCAAGGCGGAATACTCCACCTCGTACATGCCGTCTTCCTGCAAACCCTCCAGCTCGCGGTCGCCTACGGTAATGCGGATGAAACGGTCGCTCTGCATGGCGGCGTGGCGCGCGGACTTGGCGGCGACCCGCGGCGCGGGGGCGTACAGATAGCGCCCGCCTTCGGGATTGGCGATGGCGGTGGTGAAACTCGCGGGCAACCGCGCTCCGGCCCGGGCGTAGGGGCGCGGGAAGGTGAAGGTCACACGCATGCGCCGCAGCGAAGTCAGCTCCCGGCTTTTCTCGTTCCATAAGGCCAGGGGAAGCTCCACGCCGCGCACGGGAATTCCGCGCAGGGGCGAAGGTTCGGCGATACGCGCCTGCCATTGCGAGGCCGCGCCATAGAGAACGTCGTCTTTGCGATACTCCGCCTCGCGGGGCGAGGGATAATGCGGGACCGGGCTCACTCCCTCCCCGATGCGCTTCACGTCGCTTTCTTGGATGCTGAGGGTAACCTGGGGGAGATTTTCGCGATCGGAGATGAGATTGAAACGCTCCATCGGGATATCCGGCGCTCCGGGGCGCAACTCGCCCTTGCAGCCCGCGCAATGGACCTTGACGCCCTGGGCGGCGCTGTCCAGGCGATGGGCGGGCGTTACCACCTCCAGCACCAGTCGGCCGGGAGTATCCTCAATGACCCGATAGGAGGAGGCCAGGGCATGACCTGAAACGAATATCGCCCACAGGGGTAACGAGCGTCTCCAGAACTTGAAAAGAGGACGGGTAACTTGTGGGTATTGCATGGATAGGGCGTCTCCGGGGAGATTCAGGCCCTATATAGTACAAAAGTCGGCCGCGCCCGGTTGGCGGGGAAGGTTACGGCCAAAGGAAATAGGCGCCCGCCGTGGACTTGACTTCCATGGTTTTTTGGGCCTTACCCCAGGGCATCGCCTCGACCAGAACGGACTCCCACCAGGGCTTGGCGGGAGGCTCTTCGACGATGAGGGCATCGCGTCCCAAACCGGTTAAATCGGACAAGTAAGCGGTAGCCTCGCGATAGCCTCCCAATGTGTCGGCCAAATGGGAGTCGATGGCTTGCTGACCCGTGAGAATGCGGCCGTCGGCGATGGCGAGCAAACTGTCACGATCGACATCGCGGTTGGCGACGATGTCCTCGATGAATTGACCGTAAATATCGTCCACTACATTCTGCAGGTAAGCCAGCTCGCGGGGAGAGGGCGGACGCGAAACGTTGCCCACATCCTTCAACTCCCCGCTTTTGATGGTATACATGCCCACGCCCACCTTGTTCAGCAATTCCTGGGCGGTGACGAATTGGAAAATCACGCCGATGCTGCCGGTCAAGGTTCCGGCGTTGGTGAAAATCCGGTCTCCGGCCAGGGAAATGTAATACCCGCCGGAAGCCGCCAGGTTGCCTTGGCTGACGATGATGGGAAAATCCCTTTCCTCCTTCAACTTCAACAGGGCGGATAGGACCTCCTGCGACGCTCCTACGGCGCCTCCGGGCGAGTCGATGCGGACCAGCAAACCCTGGGTCGCGGAGTTCCGGGAAATGCGCCTGATGCTCCGCAAATAGTTTTCCGCCGACATGATGGCGCCGTCGATTCTCAAAACCGTAATATGCGGACGCCTTTCCTGCGACGCGGACTCACCATGATAACTTCCGAGGCTGCCGATGAGATTCACCACTCCGAAAGCGAAAAGGAAAAATGCCGCCACCGCTATCAATCCCACCACGGCGAAAACCTTCAGGAACCTGCTCATATTCAGTCATGCCTTTCTGGGATCAACGTACGCGGATGCGGACGCCGGGCTTGAGCACCCGGGGCAAATCCTCGTTCAACTTGCGCAGTTCGCTCACGCTGCTGTTGAACCTTACGGAAATGTCCCAAAGGCTGTCGCCCGGTTTGACCGTATAGTAGGTCGCGTCGTCGGAGCGCTGCCGGGGGGCGCCGATGGCCACCACGAGTTGGTCGCCGGGATGGATGGGGGTATCGGCGGAAATACCGTTGAGGTCGAGAATGGCCTGTTGCGTGGTATCGTGCATACGGGCGATTTGATAAACCGTTTCGCCGGACCTCACTTCATGGATGGTGGAAGCCTTGGCCGCCGGCTTCGAGGAGGGTGAACCGGAGCTTCCCGCCTGGGCGGTGACGTATTTCAACTTGCGCCCGGCCTGGATGTCGTTTCCCGATAAGCCGTTCCATTTTTTCAAATCGTCGATGGAAACATTGAGCTGGTTGGCTATGGAATAGAGCGTCTCTTTGGGTTGGATGGTGTGTTCCCGGTAGGTGGCGTCGTCACGCTTCGCCTGGGTATTGGCGGGGGGAGCGTCGGCTTCTTTGGCGGCGACTCCGGTCAATTTCAGTTTTTGCCCCGGTTTGATTACCGATTTCCGGGACATTCCATTGGCCGCCAACAAATCCGAAAAGGGTATTTTCAGTTTCCGCGCTATGTCGAAAAGATTGTCTCCGGATTTTACCGTATAGGTACCGCCGGCAAATCGGGCAGCCGGAGTTTTTTCCTCCTTGGTATTGGCTACCGCCACCGCCTCCGCGGCCTCCGGCGACATGGGAATGACCAGAACCTGGCCCGGGCGGATAATGTTGTTTTTCAACTTGTTCGCGGTACGGATGGCCGCCACCGAAGTATTGTACTTCGAGGAGATCAGACCCAGGTTTTCACCCCGGAGCACCTTATGCTGGTGCCAGCTCGCCAATTGGCTTTTGTCCAGGGCGGCGTAATTGGCCAGAAAGGTTTCGCGCGTACCGGGCGGAAGGTTGAGAATATGACTGGAGCGGTTGGGAGGGCTGCACCACCGCCGCAACGAAGGATTCAAATCGATGATGAGGTTTTCCGGAGCGCCCGCCACGGCGGCGATGGTCTTGATGGACAGGCAATGTTCGACTTTGGCCGTATCGTAAACCAGCGGCGGAGCCGGATCGTCGATGGTGAACCCGTATTTTTCGGGGTTATGGCCGATAATCATGGCGGCCAGGATTTTCGGGACATAATAATGGGTTTCGCGCGGAACCGGCATGTCCCAATAGGTGCGGGTGGGGTCTTCGGCCAGGTAGCGCCGGATGCGGCCCTCGCCGCAATTATAGGCCGCCATCGCCATATACCAATCGCCGAACTCGTTGTGAAGGTCCTTCAAATAGCGGATGGCCGCATCGGTGGCATGCGCCGGATCGCGGCGCATGTCGAGCCACCAATCGTCGTGCAGGCCGTACCGGCGACCCGTGCCGCTGATGAATTGCCACAAGCCGCTGGCGGAGGCCGTGGACCAGGCTTTGGGATTGAATCCGCTTTCGATCATCGAAAGGTAAAGCAGGTCCTTCGGCATTCCCGCCGCCTCGAGTTTGTCATGGAAAAGCTTTTCGTAACGGGAGCGCCGGTTAAGCCACTTGGAAAAATAGCCGCGACCGGGACCCGTGAATACGGCGATGGCTTGCAATATGCGGGGATTGAGCGGCAATTCCAGCGGAAGGTCGTAGGAGGTGACGTTGATATCGTCGGTAAGCGAATCGGCGGCTTCGGTCGCTTCTTCCGGCATTTGCTCCATGGTTTCGTCGAAATAGGCCGACCAGGGAACCGCTTCACCCAGCAGGGCGGCTTGCGCCACGGCGTGGAGCATAAGGGTTTTCAGGCTGTCCCGATAAACCGCCAGCACCTTCCGGCTTTCAAGATCGAGGGAGTCCGACTCCTCCAACAGCACCACCTGTGCCATGGCGCTGTCGAATCGCTCACCCGCCTCGAACCAGAGGGACTCATGCAGATTGTCCGAGCCGGATTGGAAATGCTCTTCGAGGTCGGCGAAAAGCAGGCGGTCTTCGGCGGGGACCCGCTCGAGAAGGCCGGAGACGTGGAAACCCGAACCCGCTTGGGCTCCCCCAACGCCTGCGCCCGGAGGCCCCAAAGTCTTGGAACCCGAGCATCCCCACCAGGAGAAAAGTGCCAGAAGCCAGCAATGCCTAATCATTTGTAATACTACGCGGCCGCGCGGGTGAACGGGGGGCGCGCGAAACCTCCCCAGCTATATCATGCCCAAAAAGCCCTGCCGGCGCCACCGTTTCCGACTCCGATGGATAGCCTGCAGCTGAAAGGACGCCTATTACTCCTCAAAATCCAGATCTTCGGCATAGTCATTCCACATATCCCCTTTTTTGAATTTGGGGTTATCGAAATCCACTTCCTCGTTTTCCTCGTCGTCCCCGTCTTCGTCTTCGGAAGCGTCGTCTTCGCTTTCAAAGGGTTCCAGGTCGTCGAAGTCGTCATGTCTGGGTCTCCTGCCGGCAAGCCAGGTGAACTCCTTATCGGCACTCATTTGAGTCCTCCCGAATATAAAATCGCTAAGTTTTGCAAATATATCTCGGCCTACCCAATTGTCAAGCAAATTATATTGCTTCGCGCCGGGTAATCAAGGAAAAACGTTCCGGGTATATTCGCAGACGGCTTTCCGAGCTATTCCTTATTTACAAATTGCACCGGAAAAGAAACCGGCAAGTCCCCCCCGGAAAACGGCCTGAAGCGCCACTTTTTAACGTTCTGCAGAATTTCCGCGATGAAAACCTCTTGGGAAATGGTGCTGCGCTCGGTGACGATACGGGCGTCCCGCACTTCGCCGGAACCCTGAACGATGATCCGGATGGTGAGTTCGCCTTCGAACGGCTCACCCTTACGAAGCCACTTCTGATAGATGAATTCCAATTGCTGCCGGTTTCCCTTGATGGTGGATTGGATGGCGTCCCGTCGCAAGGGATCCGCGACCTTCAAAGCCGCCTTGGGCCTCGTAGGTCGCGCCGAAGTTACCTCTCCCGGAGAGTTTATCTTCGCCTGAACGCCGTCCGCATCCAGCGATTTTCCGGCGGGGGTCTGCAATCCCACCAAATCGGAGACGTCCACCGCATCCATGGTCGAAGCGGCGGACCCCGGAGCCGCCGCCAGGGAATCCACCCAGCGGGCGGTCCGAGCCGGCGGCGTGCGCGTCTCGGGCAGGTTGATGTTCTTCAATTGGTTGATGAAGGAAAAGTC
>CAYNXV010000081.1:0-15091 GCA_964401245.1 uncultured Bifidobacteriales bacterium
CCGACAATATCAGGCCCATCGCCAGATGGCGGGTGATGAACAGGGAAGCCACGCTAACCGCGCAGACGCCCGCCAAAAGAATGGCCATTTCGGCCAATACCGGCTGCGCCAAATCGAATCCACGGGGAAAGGGTGAGAAATACCACAGCGCCGCGGTACCGGCAACCAGTATTCCCAGCACCCACCGCAAATAGAATCCCAAGCTGCCGGTATGCAACTTGAGGAAAACCTCGGAAAGCTTTCCGTAGAACCGTGCCCAATGACGTCCGCCCATATGGAAATGCAAGGGTATGCGCCCCCACCACCTGTGGGGAACATGCCCCAATTTCCAGAGAGTCCAAAGGATGAGGCCAGCGGAAACGGTCGCCAGACTGACCCACAGAAGGTACCCGAATTCCAACCCGATGGACATCGGCTCATGCCTCCCCAAGGTGGCGGCGATGGCCGGATTCAAGATTCTGTCGATCATCCAGTTGGGAAATATACCCGTTAACAGCGCCGCTCCAGCCAGCACGACCATCGGCAGGCCCATGCTTTTGGGAAGAGGACGCGTGCGCCCGCTGTCTCCCGGGCCGAAGAAGATTTCATTCAAGAAGCGCAACATGTACATGAGGGAAAACATTCCGCCCAGAATCATCGCTCCCAACAGCACATACGATCGGCTTTCGAATGCCGCATGCAACAGTTCCTCCTTGTAATAGAATCCACCCATGATGGGAACTCCGCCCAGCGATAGCCCCAGGAGAAAACCCGCCACCGCCAGAACTTTATGGGTTCGCCCCATGCCTCCGACTTGATCCAGTTCCTGTCTATCCGTCAAATAGGTTACCGAACCCGCTACCAGGAACAATCCCGCCTTGATGAAGGAGTGGACGAAAAAGGCATAGAGCGCCGCTTTCACGCCCGTAACCGTCGCCATGCCGAATCCGATGAACATGAAAGCGTATTGGCTTATGGTCGAATAGGCCAACAATGCCTTAATCCTGGTTTGCCGCACGGCCAACAGGCCCAGGTAGGCGGCTCCGAACATGCCGGGAATCACCAGCATATAGCCCCAGGACGACGCTCCGTGCAAAAAGGGGAAGACCCGCGCCGTCAGATAAACTCCGGCAGCCACCAATGCGGACGAATGCAAAAATGCGCTTACGGGAGTCGGAGCGATCATCGCTCCCGGAAGCCAACTGGAAAAGGGGAATTGCGCGCTTTTGGTCAGGGCTCCCAACAAAATCAAAATGGTAACGATTTCCATTTTCATGCCTTGCGGCATCTCCGCGACGGAGCCATCCGCGCCGAGAATTTCCGGCAGATTCCATTCTCCGGTATGTACGCCCAGAATCAAAAAACCCGCCAGCAGACAGATTCCTCCCGCCACCGTCAATCCCAGCGCGCGCATGGCTCCGTCGCGGGCTTCCTTATGATGGCTCCAATAAGCGATGAGCAGATAGGAAGCCAGCCCCGTGGCTTCCCAGTAGAGATAAACCTGTAGAAGGTTTCCCGACGAAACCAATCCCAGCATCGAACCGGTGAAAAGGCACATCAGGCCATGGAAAGCACTTTCGCTTCGGGCCGCGCCTTCATGTTCATTGGCATGGGCAAGATAGCGCCGGGCGAAAAGCACCGTCAATACCGCGATCCATCCGACCAGCAATGCGAACATCGCCGACAATCCGTCGCGGCCGAACAACAATTCCAGGCCCGATTCCGGGATCCATGCCCAGCGCGAAAGAACTGTGAATCCGCCGTCGGCGGGAAGCAAGCCCAATGACACGGTCAGCGCCGAGGCCGAAGCCAGCAATGACCAGAGAGAAATGGAACGCGACAGCGTGTCCCAGCGACGGGGCCAGAACGCCAGCAACAATGCCGCCGCGAAAGGCAGCCATAGGGCGGACAGCCACAGCCATCCCGCCCATTCTTTCGCTTCCGATGCTATTTCCATACTCCCGTAACACGGTAGGTTCCAGCGGAAGATACTCTTTGGAAACAGAGGGCGAAATGAAAATCGGGATGCGTCCGAAGACGGTTATCCCCGGAAAAAAGGGGTTACAGTACGTATAGCAGGATGATGAGGATAAGGGAAATTCCCCCGGTCAAACCCACGGGCATGCCGAATTTCCGCAGGTTTTCCCGGATATCGGCGCGGCGCCTATTACGGGAAGCATCAGGCAAACCGGCCACCTGCCACAATCCTTCGAGCAGATACCGGAGAGTCCCGCCCACCGCAGCCGACAACAGCCTGCCCAATAGGAGGGAGACGGTCCGTGCCGCTCCTATAACCGGAGCCAGGACAAAATTCCATAGCGCCGAGTTTATCCGGATTCCCGCGCGGCGGTAAATCCAATCGGCATCCAGATAATCGGAGCGTCCTCTTTCCCGGTAAAACCCCCAACGATATAAAAGGACTGCGGCAAGTCCCGAAAAGAAAAGCAATTGCATTTGCGTCACCAGATGATCGGCCGTATAAGGTTTGTAGACATAGGAAAAAGGGAGGAAGCGATAGAGCAGGGAAGGAAACATTCCATGCAGCAAGCAGAGAAAGGAAGCTATCCCCATGCCCGCCAGCATATTCCAGGGGGCCTCGACGATTTTGCCCGTGACGGCTTTGTTTTCGGGTCCGAAAAAGACGGACAGGGTAAGCCGGATTCCCGCCGTCAGGAAAACCCCCGCCGAAGCGGCGGTGAGAACCAGCCACAGCCAGGCGACACCCGCGCCACCCGCGGCGCTTATCACCATCGATTTGCTGATGAACCCGTTGGTGAAAGGCGCCGCCGAAATGGAAGCCGCTCCCACCATACAGAATACCGCTGTAACCGGCATGGAACGGAACAGCCCTCCCAAATCGGAAATCTCCGCCGTTCCGGCTCGGTACAGCACCGCTCCCGCCGCCATGAAAAGCACCGCATCATAGAGAATATGGCTGAACGCATGAGCGGCGACGCCGTTCAACGCCAACTCGCTTCCCAATCCTACGCCCACCACCATGAAGCCGACCTGATTGATGATGATGTAGCTGAGCAGCCGTCGCATGTCGTTTACCGTGACCGCGTAGAACAGGGGGAACAAAGCCATCACGGCTCCCACCACGATGAGAATTTCCGCTCCCGGAAAGGTGCGCCACAAAGCGTAAACCGCCGCCTTGGTGGTAATGCCCGCCAGAAAAACCGCCCCGCCGATCGAAGCCGCGGGATAGGCATCGACCAGCCAGGCATGGAGAAATGGGAACGCCGCGTTGACGCCCATACCGAGAAGAATGAGCCAGGCACCCGTGGTATTGAGGGAAAGGGCCGACATTTCGGCGGTTCCCGCATCGCTGAGATGCAATAAAATACCTGCCAGCAGGGCCAGTCCGCCCAGCACATGGAAAAGCGCGTAGCGGAAGGCGGCGCCATAAGCACGCCGGGAATCACCGGATAGTATGGGTCCCAAAGCACCCAGCGTGAGCAGTTCCCAAAAGGCGAAAAAAGACAGCCAGTCACCCGCAAAGACCAGGCCCACAGCCGCGCCCGCATAGAAGAGGCCGGAGGAGAATTCGAAGTCGCGTCGGAAATTCCAGAGATAAAGCGCGCCGAGCAGAGCCACCACATGGAAGACCGTGCCGAAGAGTCGCGCCATGGCGTCCACCCGCGCAAAGGTAAGCGTCCACTCCAGGAAGGTAACCTGGAAGTGGCTTCCTTCGGACAGACTCCACATATTCCACAACCCGAGAATGGGCACGACAAGGAGAAAGGGAAGTTTCGCCCTGCCTCGAATCAACGGAACCAAAGCCGCGCCCAGCAAAAGGATAAGCGCCGGAGGCAAAAGGGGAAGGCTATTCATAATAGTCCTCCGAACGGCTCAGAAAGGTTCCCACTACCCAGCGGCCAATCAGGTATACCAGGACCGCCGCGACGAATCCGATTATCCCGTGGATGCCCGGAATATTTTCGAAGCCGAAATACGCTTTACGGTACACCAAAAACTCGGCCAGAAAAGCCATCAAGCATAGGGATACGAGGGCGCCCAGCATGATATTTTGCCTTCGGGAGGAATCGCGCTTGGTTTTCATGGACCGACTCCCGCGTTGACGGCCATGGTCGCCAACCGAAAAACCGTTTCGGGGAAAAAGAAAAGCGCCACCGAAACAATACCGGTGATAACCGGAGGAACCACGCACCAAAGCGGCGCTTCCCGTATGCCGGCGACGGGAATCTCCCCGGCCGCTGCCTTGCCGGGAAAGAAGGCACGGAAAGTGATTGGGAGGAAATAGGCCGCGTTCAAGGCTGAGCTCGCCAGGAAAACGATGATGAAAAGTCCTTCATCGCCTCGTAGGCTTCCCAGAATGAGATACAGCTTGCTGAGCAGGCCTCCCGCCGGCGGCAAGCCGATTACGCTCAGGGATCCCACGAAAAAAGCCGCGAAAGTGAATGGCATCACCCGTCCCAGCCCTGCCATTTGGCTGATGTATTTTTTTCCCGTGCCCACGAAAATGGCTCCCGCGCAGAAAAACAAGGTGATTTTTCCGAAAGCATGCATGACGATATGGGCCATGGCCCCGGAGACGGCGGTTTGATGCAGCAAGGCGGCGCCCAGGATGATATAGGAAAGCTGTCCGATGGTGGAATAGGCCAGCCGCTTCTTGAGGTTATCCTGGAAAAGCGCGATAAGGGAGGAAAGCAGAATGGTGATGGACGCCAACACCGCGACGATGGTCGCCGCCTTCATCCCGTTTACGAACAGGGTTTTCAGGAATTCCAATCCGAAAACATCGGTGAAAACCCGTAACACGGAGAATACTCCCACCTTCACCACCGCCACCGCGTGCAAGAGCGCGCTCACGGGAGTGGGAGCCACCATCGCGCCGGGCAGCCAACCGTGCAGGGGCATGAGCCCGGATTTGGCGAAACCGAATACGAAAAGCAGGAGCAAAAAGGCCAGCACGCCCGGGGAAGCCGCTCCGGCCATGAACCCCTCGCCCGTGAATTCCAGCGTACCCGTCAACAGATAGCAGGCGATTAACGCCGGCAAGGCGAATCCGATGGACGATCCCAACAGGTAACTCAGATATTTCCGTCCGCCGCCGCGGGCTTCCTTGTCCTGGTGGTGAGTGACCAGCGGATAGGTGGACAGCGAAAGAATTTCATAGAAGATGTAGAGGGTAAGCAGATTGCCCGCGAAGGCTACGCCCAGGGTGGCCGAGAGCGCCAGGGCGAAAAAGCAGAAGAAGCGCGTTTGCGCATGCTCCCGTAGCCCGCGCATATACCCGATGGAGTAGATGGTAGTGACTATCCATAGGGAGGACGCAACCAAGGCGAAGAGCATTCCCATCGCGTCCACGCGGAAGCGGATAGCCAGTCCCGGGAGGATTTCCCACAACGTGTAGGTCACCGTGTCGCCGCCGAGAATGACGGGCAGCATGGACAATACCAATAGGAGTTTGATTCCGCCCGCCAGAAAAGTGAAGGATTCCCGCAGGTTGGGCCGCTTACCCGACAGCGCGATAAACGGCACAGCGATAAGCGAGGCCAGCATGGCGAATATGGGAGTCAGCGACTGCATGCTAAAATAGCCCCGGGGGAATGGCGTGCTCGATCAGGTTTTCTATCAGGGTCCCGGAGAAAAAGCCCAACATGAAAATGACGACGACGCCTATCCACAGGGGGATGAGCATGCCGGCCGGGGCTTCTTCGCTCTTTGGCTCCTCATGCGCGTGCGCGTGTTCACTGTTACCATGACCCTCATCTTCGGAGTGACTTCCGGCTCCGCCTTCGTCCAGCTTTCCGAAAAAAGCCTTTTCTATGATACGGAAAACCAGCACCGCAGCCGCGAGACTGGAAAAAAGTAGCGCCGCCATGAAAGCCCAGTTCCGTGCTTCGATGGCTCCGGTGAGCAGATACCATTTGCTGAAAAATCCGCCTGTGGGCGGTATGCCGATTACGGAAAGTCCCACGCCGATGAAGGCGGCCACCGTCCAGGGCATGGTGCGGAAGCGTCCCGTAAAACTTTCAATGCTTCCGTCACCCCGCAATGCCATGATTCCCGCTACCATGAAAAGACACAGGGTCATGACGATGTCTACTACGAGATGGAAAACGGCTCCCGTAAGCCCCGCCGCATTGCCTAGCCACGCTCCTCCCACCATATAACCGATTTCGGCCACCACGACATAGGTGACCATCTTCTTGAAATCCTTTTGCATCAACGCCAATACCGCGCCCGCAACGACGGCTACCGCCGCCAAGTAAGGCACGAACGCGCTCCAGGTCATGGTCTCATGAACGAAATGCGGCGAAAAGACAGTGTACATGATGCGGATCATCACATACACCGTAACCTTGGTGACCAGCGGCGCAATCAGACAGGAAGCGGGAGTGGAAGCATCCCCATACGCGCCGGGAAGCCATCCGTGCAAGGGGAATAAACCCATCTTGATCCACAGACCCACCATCATCAGAATGAATCCCGCCTCGAGAGTCGGGGATCCGTAAAGCCCTTGCAGCCTATTGAAAAGGTCGGGCATGAACAGGGTTCCGGACTGGATGTACATGTACCCAACACCCAACAGGTAGAACGAGGCTCCTATGGTTCCCAGCAGCAGATAATTCATAGTCGAGAGATAGGCCCGCCCACTTCCCGAAGCCAATAGAGCATAGCTCGACAAGGCGGTTATCTCGATCAACACGTACAAGTTGAAAGCGTCTCCGGTAACCATAATTCCCATGAGACCCGTGATCAGCAGCAAATAGAGGGCATGGAATTGGGGCAGCTTACCGGCGAACTCCCCTTCGATGAGCCGCCGCGAATAGAAGAGAGTCAACAAGGCGGAGCCGGGGATAAAGGGGAGCACCACGGCGTTGAGGGCGTCGACTATGTACTCAATTCCGATAGGGCCGGGCCAACCGCCCATGCGATAACTTAGCCCGCCTTCGGCAAGCACCCGGCTTACCACGATCAGGGAGAAAACCAGGGAGCCGGTCAAACCCACAATGGCGATGATACGGGAGAAAGCGGGACGGTATAATCCGGAGAGGGCCGCCAGCAAGGCGCCGAATAAGGGGAAAAGCTCCGCCAATGCGGGGCTTTGACTCCACAGCGCGTCCATCATGGCGCCTTCTCCAGAATCTCGTTCTCTTCGACGGTGCCGTAGCGCGCGTGGATTTTCTGTACGAGTGCCAAGGCGACTCCCAAGGTTGCCACCCCTACTACGATAGCCGTCAGCATCAGCACGTGGACCAGGGGGTTGGCATAGTCGGCCGGATTGATGGGTTCGGCGCCGCTTGCGTGAAAGCTTTTAAGGATAGGAATGGTGGAATCGTCCTTAGCGCCGATGGAAACGAAGAAAAGGATGATGGCCGTTTGGAAAATGGTCATGCCGATAATTTTTTTAACCAGATTATGCTTGGAGATCATCGCCCACAGGCCGATGAGCAGAAGTATCAGGTAGACTCCGAAACTGAATCTCTCGACCCATTCAGCCATGTTCACAGCCCTTCGTCCAATTCGCCGCGCGACGCGAGATCGAGATATATGGAAATCATGATGGCCATAACCGTGATGGCTACGCCTATCTCGATGCCCAGGATGGCGTGCGAGCGGGCCATGACCGGATCCGTGGCCGGCAGAATCGAACTCCACCGGCTATAGTCGAGAAAGTTCCCTCCGAGAAACACGGGCACCAAACCGATTCCCGCGTAGACCACCACTCCGATCGCGCCGAAAGCCGCGATGGTTTTCACCCGAAGTTTCTTTACCAGGGTTTTGACATCGTATCCCAGTGCCAGGAGTATGAAGCTCGCCCCGAGTATCACTCCTCCCTGGAAGCCTCCTCCCGGACTGTAATGGCCGTGAGCCACTACGTAAAGGGCGAAGATTTGCATGAAGGGGATTAGAAGCCGACATCCGGTGGCGACGATGAGGTCGGCGCTATGCTCCCGCGGAGGACGGGCCTTGGCCGAGGCGCTGGAGGCGTCCCGGCGTCGCAAAACGAATACGATGGCGATTCCGGCGCAGAAGACAACGGCGGTTTCGAACATGGTATCGTAACCCCGATAGTCTGCGAGCACGGCGGTAACCAGATTGGGCACGGCCGTTTCCTTTTTCGCTTCGGTGATATAATGAGGCGAAAGGTGGGTGCTTGCCGGCGAAGCGGGATCGCCCCAGTCGGGGAAATCGGCTTCCGCCAGGAACAGCACGATACCCGTCGCCAGGCAGGCGAGCAATCCGAACGTTTTCAATCGGCGCTCCGGCGGTTGATGCGGAGTACGGTGGCGATGAGAAATACGGTGCTTACTCCCGCGCCTACGGCGGCTTCGGTGAAGGCAACGTCGATCGCTCCCATGCCTACCCACAGAAGGCAGAGCATGAAGCTATAAGCTCCCAGAATAATGGAGGAGCCGATAAGATCCTTCACCTGCAAGGCCGCCAAGGCGCACACCACCACGAAAACCATCAATACCAATTCGAATGCCCAAATCACGGAGCGGGTTTCCCTTCTCCTTCGGGTTTTTTCTTCCAGGGTTTTATGCCCAGGGAATATCCCGCGTCCATGATGGCATGGGAGGCGGTGGGACTGCCGATGAATACGAAAACCCCGATGATGAGGATTTTCAGGCTGACAAGCAGGGCGGCCAGGGAGAAATGGTGGAGGTTATACGCGGCGAAGCCCACCAGCATGAGTTGGGTGGAGAAGGTGTCTCCTTTCCCCGCGGCATGCAGTCTCGTATAAAAATCGGGAAAGCGGATGATTCCCACCGCCGCACCGAGGAAAAAAACCAACCCACTGGTAAGGAAGAAGATGGTCAGGATGTTCAGGATCATGGGGAGGCGCTCCTTTCGCCGCCGGTATCCACTTCGGGAGCGACGTGGTGCCTTTCGAAAAACCGCGCGGCGGCCAAGGATACTATAAAATTGAGTAACGCATAGGCCAAGGCAATATCTACGAACATATCCAGGCGCCCGAATATCGCCCCGCTGATAAGGATGAGAATGGTGGTTTTGGTGCCGATAACGTTGACCGCCAGGATACGGTCGATAACGGTGGGGCCGATAATCGCCCGCACGAGGAGCACCAACATGAGAGCTATGAGGCATATCCCCGAAGCCAGGAAGAATACTTCCATCAGGTATCCTCCTCGAATATCCCGCGAACCTGTTGCTCCATCTCGGCGACGACAACGCCTTTTTTATCCACGGTCTTTTCCAGCAAATCGCCGGCGGCCTGCGGCGTTATCGCGTGGATCAAATACCTACCGCCGGTAATCCTTACCGTTACGGTGCCAGGAGTCAAGGTGATGGAATTGGCGAGAATAAACTTGGAAAAATCCTTCTTGAGACCCGATTCGTAGTGGAAAAGTTGGGGATCTATGATTTCGCGCATGCGGGGATGCAATGCCAACAGCAGCATTTGGAAATTGGCGACGACTATTTCCCATTGCAGCCAAAGAAAAAATCGGATATGCCTCCATTTGAAAAACCGGAGGGTCATCAGCCAGGATTCCACCGGGCGTCCCGGTTGGCCTCTTTCCTTGAATAGCAGGTCGCTGGACCAGAATGCGACCAACGCGGAAGAGAGCAAGCCGAGGGTAATATGGAAGGCGTCGAACATGCCCGACAGCACCAACCAGAAACCGAATAGAATGAAGAAGGTCTTGAGGAAATACATATCGATTCACCGGCCCGGGTTCGGCCAGGAAAGTAGCAATAGGCTTCTTTCCATGGCAACGAAAACCGATCGGAATCGTACTCAGGCTTGCGCGGCGCGAAGCCGGGCGATGCGATCCGTGAGCGGTGGATGCGTAGCCATCAGTGCCATGAATCCGGTTTGTTTGCCCGAGATTTTCAGCGAGGCGATGGCCGGCTTATCTTCTCCCCGCGCATGCTCGCGGCCGTAAGCCCCTTGCAGCACCTGCAGCGCTCCAATCATTTTCTGCTTGCCGGCGTACAAGGCTCCGCCTGCGTCGGCGCGGTACTCACGATGGCGCGAAAACCAGGCTATGACCATGTATCCCAAAACGCCCAAACCTATTTCGAGGGCGATGGTAATCATCCAGGTGACCATCATCCGGCTTTCGGCCCGCATGTTGGATGTTACCGCATAGGCGATGACCCGGGCGAAAAACATCACGAAGGCGTTGATGACGCCCTGGATGAGCGTCATGGTTACCATGTCGCCGTTGGCGATATGGGCTACTTCATGGGCCAGTACGCCCTCCATTTCGTCCCGGCTCATACGCTCCAGCAAGCCGGAAGATACGGCCACCAGGGCGCGGCTCTTGGTTGGGCCCGTTGCGAAAGCATTGATTTCCGGACTCTGGTAAACGCCCACTTCGGGCATGGCCGGAAGTTTGGCCTGCTGGGCCAACCGGTGCACCGTATCCACCAGATGGGAATGCGGCCCGGGCCGGGTCGGATCGATGAGCTTCACGCCCATCATCCATTTCGCCATGATTCTGGAAATGCCCAGGGATATGAAAGCGCCGCCCATGCCCCATACGAAACAAAAGGCCAGCAAGGCTCCGTAATCGATGCCCTGGGCGGTGAAATAATTCCCGATGCCCAGCACCCGCAAAACGATGGATAATGTGACCACTACCAGGATGTTGGTGGCGAAAAAAAGCAGAACTCTCTTCATAATGGGCTCCTTATCAAGCAACCCGGTTTTAAGCCCTCTATCACATCCTCCCGTCCACCCCTGGACGGCGATTGATATTGGTATAATCTTCCGGTGTACAGGGTCCATAAATTACCATTAAGGCGGTTCTTTGGCAAAATGGGAGCCGGAAACCAAGCTTAAAAAAACGGAAAAAATTCTAGTTTATCCCCGGTTTTAAAATGCTGACACCCAAAATAAAACGCCCCTGGTGGCGGAAGTGGAAACGGTATTACCTCCGCCAATACCCCAGCCGCAGGAAATTGCACGGCGGATTCCTCCACCGCATGCTGGGAAACCGTCTTTTGGATTCCTCACTTTGGCGCCCCTCTCGCGACAATGTCGCCAAAGGAGTGGCCGTTGGGCTTTTTATCGGCATGCTCCCGGTGATGGGCTTGCAAATCGCCATAGCCATAGCCTGTTGCTTTTTCTGGCGCGTGAGCATTCCTTCCGCAGTGGTATCCACTTTCATCACCAATCCCTTGACCGCCCCTCCCATAATCCTATTGCAATACCGGCTGGGATTATGGATTTCGGGTCCGGTGAATCCCGACGAAATCGAGCGCTATGCCGGCGCTTTGCGCTTTCTTATCGGACATGGAAAGCCGCTTATGATAGGCAGCACTGTTTCCGCCCTGGTTTTCGCTTTAATCGGGTATTTAAGCGCCCTGGTGATTTGGGATATCGTGGTGAAAGTCGGGCCGAAAATCCCCCATCCCCATCTGCCTCCTTTGCCCTTTCGAAGCCACAAGGAAGGGAGCGATCTCGATGCCGTTCCCAACCCCGAATCCCGGGACAGCTGAGGTCGGCAGTTTCTCGGGCCGTGATTATTGCCCTGTTTTTCGAGCCGAACCGGGTCTCTCAGTGGGGAAACCCCCGTGTTCCCGTTCATGCGGGCTCCCCAAAATCCGCAATGTATGTGCTTTCGTGACTACCGGGACGGCCCCCTGAGGTGATTTTTATGTGATCTCCGCGCCCGGGTGGTTTAATGCCATGGAATTTTATTAGCTTTCGACCTTAAATCGGCTCTTGAGCCTGGTAATCGAACATCGATCACCCAATAAAGCACGAAAGGGACATCACCTTGCTCCATTCACTGATCGGCTCGGAGGACCGGCTGAAGATTCTTCTTCACCTCGTACAGACCAAGAAATCCTATCTCACCGAAATGGAAAACGCGCTGGGTATCCGGCTTTTCGCTGTACAGACCCAGGTGAAAAACCTGGAGTCCGATGGCATCGTGGAAGGATGGAGCGAAGGACATCGGCGGTTTTTCGGTATTGATCCCCGTTATCCCCTCCGCAAGGAATTGGTGGCGCTGCTTAAAAAAGCCCTGATTCTCGGCATCGAAAACGGCTCCCGGCCCGGCAGACGCAAGTCCAAGGGAAAGAAGAAGGCGTCGGTAAAATCCACCGGCATAAAATCCGCCCGAAAAAAGGCGTTGCGCGCCTAAGGCACGGACCGGTTACGGCCCCCTACCTCATTCCGGAAAACCCTTTTCCGCATCCTCGGCCGGAGTCGCCTCCGAAACGACCTCTTCCTCCCCCTTGGCAACCAGCGTCGGAAAAAGCATTTGCACCTGCTGGGGAAGCTCTTCCGCTCCTTTCATCAGGAACTCCTGGGCGTTAAAAGGCGCTTCATCCGTTCCGAGGGGCGGCTGGAAATAGGCGCCATCGCCTTTCATGATTCGCGCCTTGGCATTATCCGACCAGTAAACGGAGAGCAGCCTGTGCATTTGCCGCACCATTTCGGGGTCGCGAAGCGGCCATAACACCTCCACGCGCTCGCGCAAATTCCTCTCCATCCAGTCGCCGCTGCCCAGATAGACTTCGGGTTTGTCGACGTTAAGGAAAAAATAAATCCGGGAATGCTCCAGGAAACGGCCCACTATGCTGCGCACGCCGATATTCTCGCTGAGGCCCTTGACTCCCGGACGCAGCGCGCAAATACCGCGAATAATCAGCTTGATGGGAACGCCCGCTTGCGACGCCTCGTACAGCGCTTCGATCACCTCTTTGTCGAAAAGGGCGTTCATCTTGGCCACTATGCCCGATGGCTTGCCTTCCAGAGCGTGGCGCTTCTCCCTGTCAATCAGCCTCAGCGTCTCGCTAAGAAAATTCACCGGGCCCACCAGCAAGGTTTTGAACTCGGGTTTCTTGCAATGCGAGGTCAGATAATTGAAAACCTCGGACACGTCGTCGGTTATGGAGGGATGCGCCGAGAAATAACTCATGTCGGTATAAAGCCGGGCTGTTTCGGGATTGTAATTTCCCGTGCCCGCATGGGCGTAGCGGCGAAGCCCGCCTTCCTCCCGCCGCACGATAAGCGAAAGTTTGGCATGGGTTTTAAGGCCCACCAGGCCGTAAAGTACCGTTCCTCCCTGCTCTTCCAATTGGCGCGCCCAGCTTATGTTCGATTTTTCGTCGAACCGGGCCTTCAGCTCCACAACTACCACCACCTCCTTGCCCAGTTCGGCCGCGTCGAGCAAGGCGTACATGATGGAAGAGTCCTCGTTGGTGCGATAAAGCGTCTGCTTGATGGCCAGCACGTCCGGATCCTTGGCCGCGGTTTGTATGAAACGCACCACCGGGTCGAAGGAATCGAATGGGTGATGCAGAAGAATGTCGCGCGATCCGACGGCGTCAAAGACGTCGCCCGCTTCGTGGAAATGGTAGGGTATGGCCGGCAACAGCGGCTCGTCCTTGAGGGCGCGCAACGGCACCTGTTTGTAAAGTTCCATGAGTCGGTTCAAGTTAACCGGACCGTTCACCTTGAAGAGCAGTTTCGTCTCGATGTCGAAATTTTTGACCAGCGCATCCACGATTTTCTTGGGGGTATTGCGATCGATTTCCAGGCGCACCACATCCCCTTTGCGCCGGTTATGCACCACCGCCTCCACCGCGTCTATGAGACTGCTTCCTTCTTCTTCCTCCAGATAAAGGTTGCTGTTGCGGGTGGCGCGAAACGTGGAACAATACCCGATTTGATATCCCTTGAAAAGCTGATCAATGAAATGTTGAACCACTTCGTAGATGAAAATGAAATGGAATCCCTTTTCGCGTGTGGGCAATGGCAGCACCCGTGGAAGGCTGCGGGGTATGGTCACCACCCCCAACTCCTCACTTTTGCGGCCTCCCACTTCTTCCTTCAAGATGACCGCCAAACAAAGGGACTTGTTCAGCACCCAGGGAAACGGGTGGGCGGGATCCACCTTGATGGGAGTGAGCAGATGAAAAATCTCCTTGCGGAAATAATTTTGCAGATAACGCTCCTCCTCGGATGACAGCTGGGCAATGGAGCGCAGCCTGATCCCGTGATTTTCCATTTCGGGAAGCAGCGTTTCGTTCCAACACCGATATTGTTGTTTCACCGTTTTCTGGCACATCTTCAATATGACGTCCAGCTTTTCCTGCGCATTGAGACCGGCAATGCCGTCCACCATTACCGACGATTCCACTTTTTGCAGCAACGCGGCCACCCGCACCTCGAAAAATTCGTCGAGATTGTTGGCCACTATGGCCAGGAACTTCAACCGCTCCAAAAGCGGGTTGCGATTGTCCAACGCCTCGTCCAATACACGCTGATTGAAAGCGAGCCAGGAGTATTCGCGGTCGATGAAAATCTCATTGCCCGCATAGGGGGAGGCGTTTTGCATAAATTGGCCGTGGGAAGAAGAGGTACCTGGGTTCAAAAGTAGGATTTTTGCGGGAGCGGGACACGCAGCATCCCAAGTCCATGCGGGGAATTGCGTGAAAAACCGAAACAATTTTGCAACATCGCGCTATTACCGCGGCGGCGGCGGAGGCAGGATTAAATGGCCGTGTTCCTTCCAATAATGGGCGGCACCCTCCCGCAATCCGGCTTCGCTGAGGACCATGCGGGACAAACCGAAGAAATCCATCGCTACCTGCAATACCACCACGGCGGGCATGATGATTCCCGCCCTTTTCGGGTCCAGTCCGAAATGAATGCTCAATTCCGGGGAGGAAAGATCCGTACCGGCCTCCAACACCTCATCCAAATCAAGTCGGGTAATCCCGGAAACCTCCTCCGGATTCGGATTTTTCCGCAGGGTGCCGACCATTTTTCCTACCGCGCGGATATTTCCCGAGCCGGCCAAGGCGCGATGTACGACTTCGGGTTTGCGCCTGCCTATAAGCTGTTCCATCCGTGAAAAAGCGTGAACGCGAACCTTTTCAGCGACCTCGCGGTTGAAACCTTCATCCCCGATGAATCGGCGCGAAAGGAGTATGGCTCCCAATCGGCAACTGCCTCCGAAAAGGAGCTCTCCGTTCCGGCTCCAACCGAACTCGACGCTTCCCCCGCCAATATCCATAGTAAGGAGGGTTTCTCCCGGCCGCGCATTCTCGCCGGCAACCATGCCCTTATGGATGAGAAACGATTCCTGCTCCCCCGTCAAAACGGTGACGGCAAGCGAGAGGCGCTTTTCGAGATCCGCGACGAATGCCG
>CAYNXV010000082.1:0-10973 GCA_964401245.1 uncultured Bifidobacteriales bacterium
TCCGGATGGAGAAGCTTGGAGTACAATAAATTACGGAAACCCTGCATCTCTTTTTTCGATATGTTGGAATGGGTTGATTTATGTAGCGGTAGGAGATGCAGGAGTAATAAATGTTTCTTCTGATGGGATAAACTGGGAAAGAAAGTATTCAGGTGTTACCGGAAGTCTTACCTCTATTGCGTGGGCTAATAAGATGTTCGTTGCAGTTGGAAGTTTTGGCGCGATTATAACCTCCTATGATGGGGATGCTTGGTCGATAAATAATTCGCCTACAAAAAATCATTTATGGTCAGTTACTTCAAGTGAAAGTCGAGTCATTGCGGTTGGAGCTGCAGGTACAATCGTTTCGGCAAGATTAAATTAATGAAATCCTGGGTTCTAGGTTTTAACGCAACATCTCTTTTCTAAAACGCGAATTCAGTTGATTAATGCGACAAATTCCCCTAGCGTCACGAAGTCGCTGGGTGTGAAGACGGTTCCCGGAGCCCCCTCTTTTGTCTTGCCTAAGAGGGCTAAATCGATGGCCTGACGGCTTCCCAAGCTTAGGAACCTTTTGGGAGTAAATACCCACTCCCTTCCATGGGCATATATCCGCTTTTTTACCTTATTTCCGACGTTTTCCGCCATAAATTTACGATGCCACTTGTAAGAAAAAGTGGGTTGTTTTTCTTACGAGGTTGTCGCCAAAAACACCCTGATGGGCGACGGATAACCATGAAAGATTCGGAAATGAGGCGGAGTGTATCTGACCTTCCCGATTTTAGACGCACTGCGTCCTGAATTGAGTTGGACGCACTATCGCCGAGGGGCATCCGGGGTGAGGGTAGGGAGAAAGGTGGTATTTTGGTCAAAATAGGGTAAAATTGACCAAATTTGCCAGTTTCCATCGATAAATTCACTTTATCCCATTGTTTTACTGTACAGTAAAATAATATATTTAAGTGAAATGAAATCCATCCTTGCCTATGAACAACTCCTTCAGACCTTTGCCGGCCTATCGGTAGCGGAATCGTAT
Organism: uncultured Bifidobacteriales bacterium; assembly: GCA_964401245.1. GTDB lineage: Bacteria > Fibrobacterota > Fibrobacteria > UBA11236 > UBA11236 > JBGTHM01. Next base: position 1,016 of record CAYNXV010000082.1, read on the forward strand.
ACCGATTTGAAACTGACGGTTACCGCCGGTAAAAACCCACAGCTCAACGTGAAGACTGACAGCGGGGTAAATCATTTCGCCATCCAACCGGACCTGTATCCCTCCCGGAAAATACTGGAACGAAACCGAACCGACTCCAAGCGATCCACCTTGCTCCTGTCGCCGCATATACCCAAGGATTTAGCGAAAGACTTTCGCAGCCACAAAATCAACCATGCGGACCTGAATGGGCGGCTATTTCTTAAAACTCCGAACCTGCTGGTGGACCGGGAGCCACGGGAAAAAATCCATAAAGGTCCGGTTATCGAATCGGATTGGTTTTCCCCAAAGTCGTCCCGGATCATAAGGTCCCTGCTCAGCCATCCCGAAAAGGAATGGAACCAGAAAGAGCTGGTGGAGCGGACCTGTACTTCGGTGGGGCTGGTATCAAGAATTGTGAACGGTCTAACGGAGGAACGGTTCTTGGAAAAGCAAACCCGCAAGGTGCGGGGCAACCCTTCCCTGTATAGGCTGGTTGACGAAGAAAAACTGCTTGAATTGTGGCAAGACGCTGATGTCTGGAGGAAACGCGTGCACATTGAAGAGTACTCGGTATTGAAAGCGAAGCCGGAAGACATTGCGCGTACTGCGCTGGAAGCAATCGGACCGGAAAACCTGGCATTCACCCAATGGTTCGCGGCTAACCTACGCTACCCGTATACCACACCGCCCTTGGTTTCAGCCTATGTCCGCAAGGAAGGGTTTTTCGACTCCAGTTTCGCCAGGAAGGTGGACACGGGAGGCAATCTCTGGCTAATCACTCCCGACGACGAAGGGGTATTTTTCGAGACCCGTACCGTAAGCGGATACCGCCTCGTTTCGGATGCCCAGATCTATCTTGATTTGCGCCAGGCAGGCCTGCGCGGGCCCGAGCAGGCTCATGCGCTTAGGACTTGGAAAGGCTTCAATCGATGAAGCAGGATACCTTGGGCGGATACCTGAAAGGGGACTTGGAACTGCCGCAAATGGCATTGCTCACCGCATGGGATTGCCTGAGCCGATTCCACGGCGAAATGGTATTGGTGGGAGGGCTTGCCATCCGCCACATCACTCATCCGCCGGAAGAGGGACTGCCGGGACCGGTAACGATGGATATCGATTTTGGAATCAACATCGGGGCATCGAGTGGGCTTTACGACAGCATACGGATAACACTTGGCAAGCATGGTTTCACCTGGGAAAGGGGCCGATTCAAACGAGACTTTGATGGTTTTGATCTTTATATCGACCTCCTGACCGATGACAATGAAGGAGGCACGGGCACGGTAACGGTGGATGATGGACTTCAGGTAAGCCTTATACCAGGCATAAACCGGGCGCTATTGTGCCATCGCATCTTGGAAATCGAAGGGATGAATCTGGTTGGAGCCCGGCAAAAGCACGCCGTAAGGGTATCGGAAGTCGGCCCATTGCTGGTTCTGAAACTGAATGCATTCGCGGCGAGAAAAGCACCCAAGGACGCACACGATATCCTTTATTTGGGGATGAACTACCTGGGCGGAACGGAGAAGGCTTTGAAACTGTTCCAAGCCGAAAAGACCGCTGGAAACCCGGGAATGGAAATTGCCCTCAATACCTTGCGAACCCAATTCGGCGCTGCGGACGCCAATGGTCCACTCTCCTGCGCGGCATTCCGTTTGAATAATTTGCAGCTCACTCCGCGCTACCGGGAAGAATCCAGGCGCATCCAGGAACAATGCGTGACCCTGGCCCAAGAGCTGCTCCGAGAGTAATCCAACATCCGAAACTGCCCTCCCAGTCACCCCCTCTGTCGGCACTTTGCTTCGATTATTGGATGTATGAAAGCTTCGTCAATGTGGGAATCAGCCACGATACTGCGGAGTTCGCCGTGGAGATGAAATTCTGAGCCTGCTGGCCGAACGTGGAATGAAGCATGCTTACGTGGACGGCGGACTCACCATACAGCGATTCCTGGAGGCCGGGCTTATTGACCGGCTTATCCTTACGCGCATACCCGTCCTAATCGGAAAAGGGAAACCCCTGTTCGGTCCGACTTCCCGTGATATCCCGCTCCGTCACATCGAAACGCCCCTTATGAAAGCGGCCTGGTTCAAAGCGAATTCGAACCTATCCGGTGACCAAGTAAAGGGGGCCGTGCCACGTATAATTGCCATTGTGATTTTATACTCACTAAATTAGTGGATTATTTCCGGAATTTATTTTATGTTCGATAGATTTTGTTGAGTATGAAACTTTTATGGATTTTGAAAAAAAATGAAATTGAAATATGTTCCGACATTATTGTGCCTGTTCCTGTTTGCTTGCGCATCAACACCGATTAAGAAACCAGTACAGGTATCCGAAAGAATAATTTTGTTGGAAGGTTTCAATAAGGGGAAAATCCAGTACTTGGCAGACGAAATGAAGCAGGGGAAATTGGACGAGGTTAAAGGCTTGGTCGATTACCTTAACCCGAACTACAAGGATAAAAACCTGAACATTTATGCAGGACAGATTAATAAGAGGCTGTACTTCGATAATTCTATCGGCGGTGAAGTTTATTTAATGAAAATTTTGCACGATGGAAAGGTTGTTCAGGAATGCGACGAGCCCGAATACCTGGAGAAACGTGGAAATACCGGTGTAAACATGATTAGCGCTGGACCCGGACCAAATCCCGTCTTTGTATCGAGTGGGCCTGCAGAAGATAAAATCCAAAAGGTTCACGATATCAGGTGCATTTTAAAACACAAGCCGGACACTATTTTCGTCGAATTATATGACCCCTATGGGATGCACTCAAAATATCAGGTTTTATTAAACTAAATGGTACGTGCACCGAACCGACAAGCTCCTTGGTAAAGTTCCTGTTCCCCCTACGGTATCGACGAGGCGGTGCAAAAGGTTCGGGGTGTGGCTCCATCACCCAGTATATTTATGACCCCAAAGCGGCACTTGAAGTGGTCATGCATGTGAAAATATCAGCGTCACGGTTGGAATCTATTACACTCGTTACGGGCAATTTTTCCAGTAACAGATGGATTCCACACTCAAAAGAGTTATTTTTTCGACAAAAGCAGGCTTAACTGGGGGCTGTTTATTTCGGACAGGGCCAACCCCTGGCACCTTCCGAGAGGAAACCATGAAAATCACAAGCCATTTACTCACAGTCATTCTTTTCATTGCTACCATGTGCCAGGCGCAAGACGCCTGGTTTGTACAAAGTCCGCTGCCTACGGGTCAAGACCTCTACTCCGTCCACTTCACCGACGCATATACTGGCTGGGTCGTAGGGGCTGGCGGCACGATAGCCAAAACTGTCAATGCCGGCTCCACCTGGAGCACCCAAACCAGCGGCACGTTTAGCAACCTCTACTCTGTCAACTTCACTGATGCCCATACGGGCTGGGCCGTGGGAGAGGACGGCACCATACTCAAGACCACCGATGGCGGCGCCACTTGGAGTGCACAATCCAGCGGCACGATAGTACGCCTTAGTTCCGTCCACTTCAACGATGCGCATACGGGCTGGGCCGTGGGAGGGCTCGGCACCATACTCAAGACCACTGATGGCGGCGCCACTTGGAGTGCACAATCCAGCGGCACGATAGTACGCCTCAGCTCCGTCCACTTCAACGATGCTCATACGGGCTGGGCTGTGGGAGAAAACGGCACCATACTCAAAACCGTCAACAGCGGTACCTCGCTCAAAAATCCCCGAATATCGGCCTTATCGGATTTGGTCTCGGTAAAAAACCACATGCTCCGATTCACGCTGCCCCGTCACACCCCTGTGAAGGCTCGGATAATGGATGTCCGGGGCAGAGCTGTAGCTGTGGTATTGGATAGGGTAATGGAGGCAGGGGTGTATAACATAGCCATGCCACGAACAGCGGGCGGGCTTAATCTTCTCGACTTCCAAGCGGGTGAGTTCCGCCGGACGGTAAAGCTGGCGCGATGAGGGTTTGGGAAAGTGTTAGAGGGCTGAGATAACTTAAATGCCAACCGCAATGAAGGCGGGTTGCACATGAAATCATGCGTCGCGTCCAACGGGAGCGGATTCGGACGGTTTTGTTGCCTATTCCTATATGGTTCTGTTGTATTGGGAAATCGGGCGTCTAATTCTGGGCCGACAGGAAAATGCGGGTTGAAATCTCAAATGAAAGGCGTCAACCTCGAGCCAAGCCCAGGGAAATTCCATACCTTTATCCCTTTAACGCAGCCATTCATGCCGCCCCTTCATCGTCGGCTCGTCATCGCTCGAAATGCCCGGAAAATTCAACACCGTCCTGGGCGCTGCCAAACCCAAATCAGCATATCCCAGATGACTGATCCATGTTGTCCCGTCTTTCTGGAAATGCAGATTGTGGGCAATTACGGATCCGCGAAATACGCCACGGGGATCCATATAACTATCGGTTGCCGCCAGTCCGGTCAAATCGGTATTCGCACCTAAGAACAGACTCACTCGCGTGTAGTGCAGCATGAAAGCGTCGCTGTCCACCAAAAATATGCCCTGCCCGCGCGCCTCCAATATCCGCATACCGCCTTGGTATCCCATGCTGTCTTGCACAGCCTCAGCATAGAAGACGGGATAGTCTACCAATTCAGATTGCACCGCTAAAGTCAAAGTGTCGCGCGAAATGAATTGACCTTTTAATGATGGCTCGCCCGTTATCGTCATTTTTCCCGCTGATAAAATGACCCCACCGTCTATTACGGCATTACCTTCGATGACGACCGCATCGGCGACAACTTGGCAACCCACCAATTTAGAGCCGCTGCCGATTATAAGCTCGCCTTTTACAAACAGACGGACATTCTTTCGGATGTTTTTCAATCGGAAAGGGCCGGACAGGATTTCGGTGGAATCCCATGCCGGGTCAGAATCAGGTTTTCCGGCCGTCATGGCTTCCAGCTCGGAGACTTTTTCCGCATTCCATTTTCGTGTAGCGGGAAATTGAAGAGGTAGGCGAGACCAAACCGACGCAGTCTTGTCCCACGTGGTGAAAAACCGAAGATTACCATAGTAGCGGACCTTTGCATGAGTAGCCAGCCTTACGCCCCCCGTGGCAAGCAATACAGGACCGGTAATGCGTGCATCCATGGCAAGTACCACATTGCTCCCCTGGCTCGTCAAAGCCAGGGCCGGAAAGTCATCCAGTTCCAGTTTCTGCGCCAACATAGCGGAGGCTCTTAAATCGATTGTATTGGAATCATTCTGCGCCCGACTATGGACAAAAACTCTTCGGAACAGTCCGAACTGTCGTATGGACCAACCGAATCCGATGGAATCCTTCCCTTTGGAAACCCATTCCAGCGGTTTTTCCGCCGTGAATTCCGATCCTTTGGCAAAATTCATCGCCCTTTGCAATCCGGAGTCCACCCAGGCGGTCGCTTGCGAGTGTAAAGCTTCATCCACAATCGGGATGTTGTCTTTCGGGGGAATGCCCGGTAGGCTGTCTATTGGCGGATTATCCGTATCGCCGACTTTAGGAATACTGTCCACGGCGGGTTTCTCGTTCGGGCTTTCCACTTCGAGTGGTTGACCCGACTTGGAAGAACAGCCTGGTATGAATAACGCACCCAGGCTTAACACGAAAAATACGGCAAAGCACCTCATTTTACTTTTTTCTGTTCTGGCATAATAAAGATTCCGGTACCAATGCTGCCTACGCCGTTGTTTGGCATGCGTCTACCCAACACGGAATAGAGCGTCGGTACAGCTTCACTTATTCTCTGACTCAAAAAGGCCGATTCCCGCAGGTCCTTCCTGAAAGGTTCCATCTTAGCGATGATTTGTAATGGAGCTCCCCTGGGGTGATATCTCCACAGGGATCGTCCTTCCGTCGCGGCGATAAAATGGTTATCCCCGACTTGGACCAAATTGGTTACGCGGGCTCCGGGAGAGGGCAGGATGGTCCACGAAAGACCGGAATTCTCCGAATAGGCAACGCCTGGCGAAGTCGACCCGGCGGAAACGAAGGATTCCTGGGCATGTAACCATTGGACGTAGGGTCTATCGGATTCTTCATATACGTGGAAAGACTGCCATGCGGATGCCCTATCTGTTCCCATCAAAATATGTAGGGTACCACCGACGTATAAGGTGTCTCCCTTGGCAATCACGTAAGTCATGGGCTGACTGCCCGCTCCGGTAACGACATTCATGGTTTGCCATATGTGCGAATCCGGTTGCAGCTCGTAAAGACGGTTATTGACCGTTGCATAAAGCTTGTTTCCATTCGAAACCATCGAACGCACCTCAAAGCCTGCAAATTGCGGATTGGGGTTTACCGTTGGTTGTAGCCAGGAGTCCTCATTTTCTCCCAGAAGAAAAATTCCGTCCGATTGAGTTCCTATGTACATCCTGCCGTCATGCCAAGCCGCCGCGGTTGCCGGGCTTTTTGACCCAATCACTGCCACCTGTTTGAAACCTTCAGATGACGGCTCGTAGCGAAGCAGGGAGTTTGGTTGCAGCAGGTAAAAACCATTCCCAAGTTTCGCGAAGCGCCCCTTCGACCCACCCACTCCCGCTTTATGCGGGTCAACTTTCCAGGTTTTTCCCAGATCTCTGGATATTTGCAGACCCAGCCCTTCGACCAAGGCAAAGAGTACGCCATCATGGAAAGCCAGCGATGCGATAGAACGACCATATAATCCTGAATTCGCGAATTTGGAATGACCGTCATCCGCTACTGAAATAACCCCACTACCCGAAGTACCCAGCAGAATGCCGTTGTTGGTATTCACCATAGATGTAATTCGGCCGGGATTCTCTGTGGACGGCAAGGGAACAAGATCGAATTTTTGGGATCCCGCACCCGTAACAGCAAGCGCTCCGGCTCCGGTAGCCCATATTTTCCCCTTCACATCGAGCAAGCCTTCAACCGGTACGCGATTAGGAGGGAGACCTTCGATGGCATACTCCGAACAACCACCAGTTCCCTGTCCCAAATGAATTTTGTCCCATGGACAATGATATAGTCCTTTACTGCTGATGGCCCATAAACCGGTTTCACCTTTGGAAAGCTTGAAAGTCACATAATTTACGGGTAAAGAATCCAACTTTTTCCAGGTCGGACCGCGGTCGGAAGAAAAGTAGATTTCACTGCCTAGCACCGCGTAAATTCCGGATTCGGTCAATGTGATGTCGTCCAGTGAAACGCCCCAGGGGCCAATAATTACCCTATGGCGTATCCAGCTTTTTCCATCATTTTCGGACACATAGATGTAGGTGCCTGATTTCATGACTATTAATTGACCGGTAGTTGCACTAGCGTTGAAAGAGATGGGAATGGAGGATTCCGATTCGATATCTTTAGTGACATTTCGCCAGGAGCCGGTAGATATTTCATAGATAAATACCGACAAATGGTCCCCCAGAATAACCACGGTTCCTGTTGCCGATAAATATTTCAGATCAATGCCACCGGTAGGGTCATTGGGAACCGGATTCCAAGACTCCCCCTCGTCCTCCGAAACAAAGAGACCGGCTTTGTGCACTATCGAAAATATCTTCCCGCCACTTCGCGCAAGGCCACTGACTTTTCCACCCTCGAAGGCGGAAATTTGCCGATAGTCACCTGCTTGAAGCGTTACGGGTAGAAATAAAGCACAAACGCAGAAAACAAAAAAATTTGCCGACATACCCTGAAAAATAGTTAATATTCCGTGATTCTCTCACAATGGAATGGAAATTTGAAACAAATTAGGACCAAAAAAACTTAAAATTCCGTTATGGGTAAAAATATATTCCGTGCAGTATTGCTTTCAGCTTTTCTCCTCTCACAAACCATGGCAGGCGACTATCGTGCCATCTCCGCCTTCGATGGCGGGCATATCACTGCCATGTCCCGGTCGGGGGACAGGGTATTCGCAGCTCTCCTCAATGGTGGGGTATTTTATTCCAATGACGAAGGTGGGAGTTGGAAAAAGCCTTCCCAAGATCCGACCATGGGTCAGGATCTTTCGTATATGTCCGCATCGGAAACCAATGTTTACGTAGGTAACCGCACCACCTTGTATCGCTTGGATATTGCTACCGGGAAGTGGGAAGACATCAGGCAAAAACTTGCAAATGCCCAACCTTCCGCCCTTGCCCTTACAGGATTGGACTCTGATGGGGAGATGGTTGCCGCGATGGCGGGTAGCATCGTTTATATTTCACTGGACGAGGGTAATACCTGGATGGCTTCTCCCGTCCTCATCAATTTTTCCAGTGTGGCTCCCCCTAATCTGTTGGTGAGGAATTCAGTGTTGTACGGTAACGGCAGAGGCGGAATTGTTTCCTCCCCCGATTCCGGAAAAACCTGGTTCGAACCTTTGAGCTTTCCCGATTCTCCCAGGTTTTCCAGGCTTTCCAAAAGCGGTACGGAACTGTGGGCGGCTACCCATTCCGGCATGTTTCATTACCCCTGGGGGGATGTCAAATACGATGAACCGGCTCGTATGCTGACACCAGTTGCTGCCAAGGGGATTCCGGTGAACCGGTTGCCGATTGAAAGGGTGATGGAAGCCGACGGTAAAGTCTGGGCAATTGGGTCGGAAGGGGTATTTCTCTCCAAGAACATGGGCGCCGATTTTGTCAGCCTGCCCTTGCCTGCAGCATCCAATCCGGGGCCCATTACATCGCTGGTGAGAAAGAAGAATGGAATCCTCCTGGGATCCACGAAGGAAGGCGTGGTCTCTGTAAATGAGGATGGTACCTCCCGTCTTGCCAATGCCGGCATTTCCGGCCGTACCATTTCGGACATGGCTTTCCATCAGGGCACCGTGTTCGCGATGGTTGACGGTTTAGGCCTCCATTCTTCCCGTGATAAAGGACGAACCTGGCAAAAAACTGCGAGTATTGCAAATCATGGAACTTCCGAGGGTAGCTTTACCGTGGTTGAGGGCGAACTTTACCTGATCCAGGGGAACTCGATCTATCGGTATCAGGATAAGGATTTGTCGTTCGCATCGGTCTCATTTGTCAAAACGACGTCTCCGGTAACCGCCTTTGGTATACACTCAGGCCGCATGTATGCCGGTACCGAAATGGAAGGGCTGTTCATGTCGGAAGATAATGGGAAATCCTGGGGGCGCATGGTTTTGCATCTAGACCGGAATTTCGATGGTCGAACGGTTCGCTCCCTGGCATCGGTCGGAAATACTCTCTTCGCGACGGTGCATGGACAAGGACTGACTGCTTCAGGTCTATTTGAATTCTTGCCGGATTCAAGCCAATGGCGGCGATTGCGACCCGACGCGGAGCTTGGTATTCAGGATTTCAATTATGTCTTGGCACGAACAGATACCCTGTTCGCCACCACCCCGAATGACATTTTCATCAGCCTCGACAAGGGCTCCACTTGGAAACCCCTCGGGGCCTTCAATTCCCTGGCCAACCCTGCCATCGCCAGGTTTTCCTCTTCCGGCACTTTTATTTCCGTTGTGTCACAAGTGGGTGCGGCCTATTCGGAGGATTTGGGGGCCACATGGACGCATTTACTCATCCCGGGCACCTTAATCCTTTCTGCAATCCAGGTCGAGGACAATCATTTGCTCTTGGGAACCAATGGGCGATCCTTGTGGAGTTATCATCCCCAAGGTGCGCCTCCCCAGGGGATTCTGAAAAGGGTGCGAGCGCGAGGAGGGGTGGGTGGGGGTCTTATATTCGGCAACCGGCATAGTGTTTTCCCCACAACGCCCTACTCACTGACTGGACGCCGGCTACAAGCCATTGGCACTGGTGGGCAGAGTGCGGGCGCCTATGTTATGCCCAAAACCGCGGAGACACAATGATGCGCCTTTCGATTCGTTGTTTGTTGCTTTTGGCATTGCTCTGGTTGTGGAGTTGTTCGCCTGGTTTTGATAAACCGGTGGAAGTTCAGGAAACCAATGAACCCATAACCGACACCACCCCCGTTGACTCCACTCCCGTTGATATCCCTCCCGTTGATATCCCTCCCGTTGA
>CAYNXV010000082.1:11073-15074 GCA_964401245.1 uncultured Bifidobacteriales bacterium
CCCCCGTTGACTCCACTCCCGTTGATATCCCTCCCGTTGATATCCCTCCCGTTGACACGATTCCTGTTGATACAATTCCTAAGGAAACCGACTCACATCTTGCCTTGGTTGAAGCATACCTCGATTCGGGGGCAACACGGGCCATGGCATATGCAGGGGCTTCGGACCATTCAGCTGAGCACCCTTTGGTTTGGGTTTCAATGGGACCGGATTCCACCGGGTTCGCCTGGTCTCTGCAACAATTTGGCCTGTACCGACGTATTTTTGTCCAATCCCAAGTCCACTCGAATGGAATCACTTTGCGAAAACGCTCTTCCGCTCTGGTGGGACAAAACCTTTTGCTGGATGAATTCCCGTCACTGGGCATGACCAATTCCGACGGAAACGTTGCCCTTTGCCTGAATGCGAGAATCTCCGGACCAGTACTACTCAAGAGGGGCGGTGTTCGCCTGGCTACCCATATCAAAGTGAGGTACCAAGGACCAAGCCAAACCTTCATAGTCTGGAACTCCACCCACCCGCTTTGGAACCAACTTCCCCTTCAGTTTCCTACAGCGCGTAATTGGAACTCGAAGAAAACCGCCGAACTGGCGGCCATTACACCCGGAAATCCTCCGGCCGACGCCTCATGGGATTCCACACTCATATTAACTGGTCCGGTGACCCTGAACGGGGTCAACCACAGGCATTCCCGAATCTTTATCAAAGGCGAGCTTACCCTCGGATCCGGCGTCGATTTACGCGATTGTCAGATAGTCGCCTCCGAAGTCAAAATTGAAGGTGATGCCACCATTGATGGCGGAGTGGTTTTTTCCGCAGGCAAAATGACCATTACCGGAAGCCCCAAACTGAAGGGACAATTCATTTCCCGCGACACCCTGTTACTGGCCGTTCAATCAACCCTGGAAGGCTTCCCGGTTTTCTATACCGAAGGTTGGAACAGCCAAACGGAATATCAGGGATCGATGCGTATCCTGGAAGCTCGAGGCGAAGGCATATTCCTCATTGACACCGATCTACCTGCGGTTTGGAACAGTCGACCCAACTTGTATATCGGCGAAAACACCCAATTGACCGGGCTGGTAAGCACAGACCATTTCATGGATCCTCGCGGCGTATTCAGGGGATCCGTTATCGGGCATAATCTACACTTCCAAAAAGACGGCACCATTTGGGTGGGCCACCTCGGGTATGCCAATCTGGGCTTGGCTCCAGTGGGAACCGTTCTCGGATTCCCGGCGGTATGGGATGATAAACAATTGGCAAAGTACGACCATCGCAATTGGGATAAGGAATAGAAGCCTAAGTGAAACAGCTTGCTTCACAAATTTCCTGGGACCCTAATCAACTGGTTGTCGCTGATCAGGCTACCATAGCGTATGGGTAACCCAGTAGTCTTTTTCAACGAGCCCGCGGGAAAAATCGCGTTCCTCGTCCCTTGGCGGTACTGCTCCGAACCGGCCCCGCTTCGGATGAGCAAACAATCCATGGGCGAGTGGAATTAAAATCCCGTCCTGAACCAAAAGTTCGGCAAGCGCCCCTCATCATCAATATCAACGATAAATGTCAAATACTATGGACATTAATCTACTTATAGTCTATAATATAAGACATGGGACGCGAATTCCGACCACCATTTCCAGCTCTTAAGCGACAGATGGCCAGCCTTGGCGAACGGCTTCGGATGGCCAGGCTGCGTCGCGGCTTAACTACCATTTTATTCGCTCAAAGAATGGGTATTTCCCGTGACACCCTCAACCGGCTGGAAAAAGGGGGTGCGACAATCGCTCTGGGCACATACGCTAGAGCCCTCCGGGTATTGGGACTGGATGGAGATCTTGATGCGATAGCACGGGACGATGTTTTGGGCCGTAAGCTACAGGATTTGAAATTAACGGAACGAAAAACACGTAAAGCACCCCATACCGGGGCAGCGAATCCTGTAGATCCAACAGAGAAGGGAAAGCCATTGGCCCGCCGTCCATCTCGCAAGAAAAACGAAGCTGATGACCAGGCCTGAACCACGCCGACAGTCCTTCGAGGTATTCCTCGATGCCTCCGATCTCGGCCCACTAAAGAAGGTGGGGATTCTATATAGACATGAGATCCGAACCGATTTGCCTGCGTCCTTTGAATACGACGAAGCCTGGCTGCACGACGGCCGCGCCTTTATGCTCGATCCGCGCCTTGAGCTTTGGTCAGGTGAACAATATCCGCCGCCCGGCACCGGTGCGTTCGGGATTTTTATGGATTCCGCACCGGATCGATGGGGGCGCGTCCTCATGGAACGTCGCGAATCTGTTCGTGCTCTCCATGAGGGCCGAAAGCCCCGTAGCTTGCAGGAGCTTGATTTTCTGCTTGGCGTCAATGACCTGACAAGAACAGGTGCGCTTCGGTTCCGCGCTCCGGAAAGGGGAGTCTTCCTGGATGATTCTGAAAACCCCGCTCCTCCGTTTACCAGCCTGAGGGAACTAGCCGAGGTCAGCAGGCGCATCGAGTCCGCTGACTCCGAATCCCTGCCGGAATACGAAAAATGGCTTGCGATGCTGATGGCTCCCGGCACTTCGTTGGGTGGGGCACGACCCAAAGCGAACTTCACGGATGAATTCGGGTGCCTCTGGCTTGCCAAGTTTCCTGCACAGGAAGATCGCAATGACGTCGGAGCCTGGGAATTCCTGTTAAATAAGCTGGCCCGTCGAGCTGGTATACAGGTTCCGGAAGCCAGGCTGGAAGAACTTTCACCCCGCTACCGAACCTATTGTGCCGCCCGCTTCGATCGTCATGGTGACACGCGTCGTATGTTCGCCTCGGCTATGACCTTATTGGAGCGCCGCGATGGCGATCAAGACTCCAGTTACTTGGATATTGCGCAATTTGTGTCCGACCATGGCGTCGTCAATCACATCGAAGAAGATTTGGAACAGCTTTTCCGGCGTGTCGTTTTCAATGTCATGGCCGGAAATCGGGATGACCATCTAAGGAACCACGCCTTCATCCGGGAGCCAGGAGGTTGGCGGCTCTCACCCGCCTACGATGTGAATCCCGTCCCAGCCAAATCGCAACATGCCATTAGGCTGGACGAAAGCATGGCCGTTCCCGATTTAGACACGGTTTTGGCGACTTGCGGTTATTACCGAATAAACAAATCAAAAGCCCGTAAAATCCGGGATGAGATCCAGGGTGTGGTTTCTACTTGGCGGACGGAGGCCAAAAATCTGGGCTTGCCCCGATTGGAAGTCGAATTGATGGGGACGGCCTTCAGAAATCCTTAATGGTTCAAAAGGTGACCGGATTAACTCCTGGGTGACAAAGAAGTCCGAAACAATTTTTGTTTAACAAGTACCGTGGTGGCTTCAACATACAGTTCTCGCATCAGCACGAAAAAGGGTTTCATTAAGCTGCTTGAAAGGGAGGGGGCAAATTGCCTCCACCCTTGGATTCCGGAAACAAGACATACGATGTTCGTAAAAATCCGGAAAAAATGAGTCAGATTTGGAAATTTTTCAATAAGAAATAAAGGTGAAGTGTCTTGGCGAGGAGAAATGTATGCAGAACAGGAGCCCAGAAGGGCTGATTTCGGGCAGTAATTCCGTGGCTTTTCCATTGCGCCAAACGCTGATGGTGTGGAAAAGGAGTTTCTGATAACTGGGTTCGGTGCATGGGGCTTTTATCCCAGGTCGGGGAAACCAGAATCTGCGCGCCGCTTTCGTACATCGCAGTCCTGGCCAAGGGCATGAAATTTTCCCAGCAAATCAGTCCGCCAATGGAGCCTACCGAGGTTTTATGCGAAACCAGGGTACTTCCATCCCCCTGCGCCCATATCAATCGTTCCCCCCCGGTTGGTATGAGCTTGCGGCGTTTTCAACCAGCTTTATGTACAGGCTGTTCAGTTCGTCGGATTTTCCATTGGGAACCGACCAGACCCAGTCCGGATAACCGGATAGAAATGCTTCAGGAAACACAATCAGTTTCGCACCGTTTTCCGCGGCTTTGGCGATGAA
>CAYNXV010000083.1:0-15035 GCA_964401245.1 uncultured Bifidobacteriales bacterium
GTGGGAATGCAAGCCCTGCTCAACAACCTGGGCCTGCTCCGGGTTTACCTGGTTTCGAATGACAAGCGGTTGAGACCGCCGCAGCGCTGGGAATTGGAATTCGATATGCGGGCGCAAGTACGGGAGGAGGATGCTTCGGAGCGCTCCGAACCCGAAGATGTTCTGGCTCCCGAAATCCGGGAAAAGGCCTTCGACCTGTTGTCGAAACCCTTTCCCATGGGGTCTCTGCGCGAACTCGAGGGTTTACTGAACCGGAAGCGCGCCGGCTGGCCCCGTGTCTGGCTGCGGACATTCTGGGAACCGCATTACGGTTGGTTTCTCCGCCGCGATATCAGTCCCGACTACGAGGCGTCCTGGATAAACGCCGCCGGATTCCTTTTGCGTCCGGGCTATGGCGCGCCCTTCGACGATTTCCGCATGGACCAGGTTTGGCATGTGCAGGCGGTGGGGCTTGCCTTTCCCCGGGCCAAGGCGGTGCGCATGCAATATTGGCTCCTATGGCGGCGCCTGGCCGGGGGATTGAACGCGGAGAGGCAGTCGGAAATCTGGGCCGAGGCGCACAGCGTGATCGCCGGACATTCCAAACAGGCGGATGAGGCGGTGGGAATGGCGGCCTCGTTCGAAAGGCTGCCTTTGGCGGCACGTCAGGCCTTGCTGGATTTGCTGCTCGAAGGAGCCGAGCGCAGACGCGAAGGCCACTTGATGCACTATTTGTGGGCCCTGGGGCGATTGCTCAGCCGGATTCCCCTTTATGCGGGCCAGGAATCGGTATTACCGTCGGAGGCGGTGGAGCGGGCATTCGGATTCTTCAAGGACTGGGATTGGAACGATTCCCGTACCTCTCACCTGGGCATGGTTTTCTCGCAGGCATGTCGGGTGGTTAACCACCGGGCCATCGACATCCCGCCGGTTTTACGAGGGGCCGTGGTGGAAAAAATGCGGCAATCCGGCGTTCCCCCGCGAGTGATTCGACCCCTCACCGAGTTTCTTCCCGTTGAGAGCGAAGATTTGCAGGCGTTGTACGGGGAGTCGCTTCCCTTGGGCCTTATCCTGAATAAATTCTCCTGATTTCCCCTGCCCTTAACCTCCCGGCGGCTTTGGGTGCCTTTCATATCTGGAATGACCGGTCGGGGTTTCCTATACTTCCAACCGTTCCCCCCGATTAGAATCCGGGTTTCCCCGTCAGGACCGATGATATGGAGAATGAATCGAATCGCAACCGGAGCCGGGACCGTACCCGACGCAGACCTGTTACGGGCAGAGAAGAACGAGGGGAACGCATGGAGCGGCCCCTTCGTGGGGCGTTGGGCGGGACGGTTTCCGCGGACCCGGTAGCCAAGGGCCTGAAGTGGAGGCGGCTCACCACCAAATGGTTGTTGCCGGCGTTCCTATTCGTGGTGATGGCATCGCTGGGAGCCTGGATTTTTTCCGGTGTGGCCCCCTGGCAGCAAGTCGGCGAGGTCGCTTATAAACAGCAGGAGTACCGCGAAGAACTCCGCGCGCGGGAGCAAAGGGAGCAGCTCGTCGAGCGCCATATCCGTCTGGGCAACCTGTTTCTCAGCCGCGGGCAATTACAGGCCGCCGGCCAGGAATTCACAAGCGCCCTGGAACTCGACCCCAACAAATTGTCCGCGCAATTCGGCAAATTCAAATCGGAAGTTTTCGAGCCCATCGAACAAGGGGGCTATGCGCCCGAAGTGCTCAAGTCGCGTATGGAGTTCGCCTTGGCGGAAAATCCGGAGGACGCCCATATCCACGCCTATCTGGGCGAAGTTTACCTGACCCTGGACCCCGTGAAATCGGAAATCCTGTTTCGCAAGGCCATCGCGCTCGATCCCGGCGTTTCCACCGCTTATGTCGGCTTGGGAAGGGTATTCGATATGCGCAACATGGCGGATTCGTCCATCCTTTATTATGAAAAAGCCGTTTCGTATTCCGAGTGGAATCAAACCGGTTTGCTTCATCTGGGCCATCAATATTTAAGGCGGGGGGAAAACGGGAAGGCCTTGGAAAAATTCGACCGGCTGCTGGGTCTCGATGGTCGCAATCTGCCCGCGCATTATTATCGGGTCTTATCCCTTATGCGCGCGAACCGATGGGATGACGCCGCCGCCGCACTCGGGCAAATTCTGGTTCTGGCCGAACAGAAAGAGGTCATGTCCCAGGCGAAAAACCGGGGCGAGTGGACGTTCCACCATGAAAATCGGATGACGGTATTAACTACGGCGATGGAGAAAATCTTCTATGCCCGGGCACTGGCCGGGGCGGCCTCCCATATGCTGGGTAAGCAGCCGGAAAGTCGGGAGCAGCTTCACGGCGCACTTTCCATGGGATTGGAACCAGGCCGGAAAAATGAATTGCTGGCGCTGGCCGCCTATGATATGGGGCAATCCTGCTCCGCTGAGGCCTCTTGCATCCGTAAAGTGACCGAGTTCCGCTCCCGTTACGCCCTGCGATAAAATGCCGGATTTTAGTGCCGGTTTTTTCCCCTTGAGCGCGGGTACCGCCGGGAGTAAAATGGACATCAATATGGTCGAATGCCGTCTCTCCAAGAAGCGTAAATACCAGTTAACCGGCTTGGCGCTGCTATTTCTCCTTCTGGGCGCGGCCTCTTTGGCAAATGACTCCCTGAACACCGCCACTATCCCGGTGGACCGATTCGAAGGCGATGGCTGGTTGCATTTGGCTTATTCAAAATCGGCGGCTTTTTCACCATTGATTTTCGGCGGGATGTTTCTCGCTGTGGGATTCTGGCTGCTGCGTCTTCGGCTGGGGATCAATAGCCTTTATATCCGCTTGGAAAACGGAATATTGAGTTATTCCTGGATCGCCACCAAGGGGCGGCGGTTCCACCTGCCCAGGCTCAAGTCCGGTCAAATCGCGGTGGAGAAAGTCTCGCTATTAGCCGCGGGTGATTTTGCCCCCGAGCCTTTTTTGATAGGAGTCGCCGATAATTATTTCCTCCATGTCGATGCGGCCACCGAAAACCGGAAGTTACTGGAGTATGAGTTGAAAAAGGGTCTTACCCATGCCCACTTGGTTTGACGGGATAGGCGCTCTTAAGATCCGGCGCCTCGTGCTTACGGTTTCTTCTCGACTTCGCTACGTCGGCCTTTTCGGTTGGTGAAACTTCCCGTGACTTTGCCGTTTTCCAATTTTCCCGTCAACTCGGCCGTGGTTCCGTCCACATAATCGAAGCGCAGGGTAAAGCGGCCGAATCTAGGTTTGTCACCCGCTGCCATGGGGGCGTCCGCTATGAATTCGAGCCTGACCCGAGATTTTTCACCCTTCCGCTTTTCCACCTGCCAGGTAAAGGCGTGGAGGCGGTCGTCCGCATCGGAGTCGAAATCGGTTCCCAGAGTCTGAGTGTATTCGACGCGCATGGCGGCAACCGAGTCGCCCTCAGGAAAGGTCGCAGTCCAAACCGAGTGCACCGTATCACCCATGGCGAAATCGGGGCCGCCGTTCCGGTTCGATATCCGGACGGTATTCACCTGGCCCGACTTCAACTCCTCTTCGGCGAAAAAGCGCACAGTCCTTTCCTTTCCACCGGGTTCTGTTAGACGTCTGATTTCCACCTTGGAGGTTTCAACGCCGGGCTTTTCCCGGTTTCCGGTCCAAAGGAGCAGGTCGGTCAGGGAGGGCTTGGTCTTGTCCTGTACCAGACCATCTCCATCCGCATCGACATGAATCGCCTTGGCCAATGTGTCGGAGCCGGAAAGTTTAACCCACGACGCTTCGCGTATCAGATTATCTTCGTCAGTGTCGAAATTGAAATCGGGGCCTGGGCCCAAAACCAGCCGGGCTTGTTCCACGATTCCGCCACCGCGTTTTTCCAGCACGAGTAGAACCCAATTCTCCGTATCGGGATTGGGAGAGACAAATCCATCTCCATCGGCATCGGCATAAACGGCTGAACTCAGCGTATCGGAACCCGAGAACCGAGACCACCGCAATTCAACGATGCGATTATCGGCTTCGGCTTTGAAATCTTTATCGGGTCCGGCATCGATTGTCATGCGCGTCTCTTCGGTGAAGCCGTCTTTGGCATGGGAAGTGCGCACCACGGCGCGATGGGGTCCAGGTCCTCGGGGCGTTAAAATTCCATCGCCATCCGCGTCATCAAAGGAGGTATATTCGACGCGTCCTCCGATAAATTCGGTGCGGCTGTGGATTCTGATGATGTTTTCATTCCCTTCGATGGAATCGCGCGCCTGTTCGTCCCATGCCACCACCATGGTGTCGCGCTTACTCCGAATCAATCCCTGATTTTCCGTAACGGTTATGATTTTCCAATATCCGTCCGCGGTATCGCTTTGGTCGACATAGGTGCCCGCTCCTTCCTCGTCCGCAGCCGACTTGCGGAGGGGGCCAGGCTGCACTTGGGCGGAAACTTTGGTTCTGGGAACTTCCAACCCTCCGGCTCGGGGAATCCCGCCGCCCGGCCTTTCCGTGAGCAGGTTTTGCGCGCCCTCGGGAACGCTTCCCCGTTCGTTAAACCGGGCCCCTTGCTCCAATCCTTCCTGTAGCGTGGCGTAAATGGAATTCGGGAAGTCATCCACGCCCGCCTTTTTTTCGGGTTCGGTGAAGCAGGCTACTAAGAAGCTTGAAACCATGAGGGCGAGAAGCACCTTAGGGACTATGAAGGTACGACCGGGAAGGCGGAGCCAAGGCTTGTTCATGGGGATTTCCTCGCGCGCGCGGCGGTTCGCGGAAATAGTTGGATGTTGAATTGGAGCACCTGTTCGGGATTTTCCTCTCGCCTGGCCAAGTCGATGATCTCCTCCCGGAAGGCATCGATGCGTTTGAATATCTCTTGAGCCGTATTCTGGCTCACGGAAAGAAGTCCGGAGGAAATGTGGCGTTCCGTTTTCGAGTAAGTGAATAGCGCGTCGGCGGCTTGAATTACCCACTCCCGGTTCAACCGTTTGACGAGGTCGTTCATGGAGGCGGCCGGTTCCTGATTCCTATTGGCGACGGTGTATTTCCCGTCGGCCGATTGTTGAACCAAACCCCATTCGCACAATTCGCGCACGCATCGCTTGACGGTATTTACGGGCAGGGGAGGGCGGATGAAGCGGGCCAGCTCTTCGTAATTTCCCCGGAAATCGAATACCGCGATGGCCGACCGGATGAGCGGGTAATGGTAATCCTGATAATATTTGCTGTTGGTGGGGTTGAGTCTTACGAAGGAGCTGCGGTTCCTGCGGAAAAGCATTTTTTCGTAAAGCTCCTGCCGCTCCTCCGGGCGCTTGCTTTGTCCGTAGGCCACCAGCAATTGAAAGTATTCGGCGGCACCACCTTTGAGTTCGAAGGCTTGGGCCATTTTCGTAATGGCGGTGTCGCTTAAAGTGCGTCGTCCCTTGACTACGTCGTTGAAAAAGCCGGGATTGGAGAAACCCGCCGCGGCGGCGAGCTTGCGATGGGTATAATCCGGATCGTCGGCCTTGCGGGCTGCGAAACTGTCCGCCAGGAACAGCCGGTAATCTTCGTATTGGTAGATATCCATAATTGTTGCTATCGGTTTACTATATCAAGGATAGGCGTTTATTCGGATAATTTAAAGTAAAAACCATAAAACGATTACATAATATTTCATTTTACCATTAAAAAACCAAATAAAACCTCCTAATATTGAATAAAAATAATTAAATAAGGTTACAAAATACCGTGAGCACCTGATAGAGGTCGGATTATGGATGGAACAGGAATTACGCAAAACCGGTATTCGTCCGGAATGAACCGAGTCTTTGGGATCCCCGGTAAGCCTGGAGTCCTTAATCTCATTTGGGTCCTCCTGCTCTTGGGGAGCATTCCGAAAACAACCTTTGCCTCGCAGGCGGACTCCGGGAAGATTGAACTGAACCCGCGGACCCTTAATTCCGAAGATATTCTCCTGAAGTCCATCCTTTTCCCCTCCTGGGGAAGCTGGAAATCAGAACACTTTTTGTTGAGCGCGCTCCAAGGAGCCGTGGACCTGCTCGCCCTCACGGCGATAATTGGGTCCGCCAATGCCAATCCGGATGCCGGCGCGGGACTCGGCTTGATAATCGGCCCGACCATCCTGGCCTTGAATCGGCTCATAGGCAGTCCATTTAATATCGTGGCAGCGCATAGGTACAACGCCTACCTAGTGCACCACCCGCAGGGGCGACCGACTCCGAACGAAGGTCGCTTCCATGCCGGACTCAATAGTCGCCTGGGGCCAGGTGGGATGCCCTTTGGGTTAGGTCTATCGGCGCAATCGGAATCTTGGCGCGGCAAACTTCAGATGGGAATGGTGCTAGTGCACTATTCCCAGGAATCAATTTCGGAGCGGACAGTTATTGCTGAAATGCGCCCTCAATTCGCCTTGGGCCTGAATTACCGCTATCCCGTGGCCAAAGCGGTACGCCTGCTCCTGGGGCAGGAAATCCAAATAAGCCAAATGGGAATCTATCGCTATCCCAACGAGACTTTGGAGCCGCAGCGGTGGATTTACGAGGTCACACCGACTTTAGGTCTGGAACTGGTACCGTGGTCGCGTATCGGTCTGGGCCTGGAGGCCGGGTATACAGTCTTACGTTCGCAACGGTTTCAAGACTTCCTGGAAGAAGCGGATCGGACGGATATGCATGTGAGCCGCGATCAGGAAATGACGTCCCGCTGGATGATGCAGGTGACCGGGACGGTTTGGGTGTGGTAGATAACACCTCTTTGGGAGGCGCACCTTCGCCTTATTGTTGGTAAGGTTAGGCGGACATATTGATCTGAATTGTGCGCGGGGGATCAGATCAGAGGAGATTTTCAGTTTTGAGAGTTGTTTGAGGGATAAATGGATACGAATCCAGTCGTCAGGACCCGGAATACTTCCATGAGCTTGCAACAGATGTTACAATTACGGATTTATTACCGTCAAAGCGAGCGCGCGTGAACCCGCGGAATGTTTTTTGGAACTGGGAGGAATTGATGACGTTGAAGACAAACGAAAGACGGCAAAGACTTAAACATAACGGATTTGAGTACCGGGCCGTAAAATGGGGTGTACCTACTGGAATGCTAGTGTGTTTACTTTCGATTACCGGCTGCTTTTTGGGAAACGACGGGGATTCCGGAAAAAAAGGCGGCGGAAAAATCAAAGTTTCGAGTTGCGTGGAATTGAACGAAGGAAGCCGTTTGAAGGCCGACGCTCTGGTTGCTCAGGCCAATGAGCATATGGTGAGCGACATGCAATACCTTTTCGACGGGTCAGCGCAATCTTGGGACCAAGTTAAGGCACGGGACTCCCAAACCGCGCTTAACCTGTATGATCAGGCCTTGGCGGAAGCTCCTGGCCATTGTGGGGCTTTGTTCGGGCGGGCCGTGGTTTCCGCCATGCGGGTTACTCAAGATCCCAGACTCGACGAGTTCATGCAAAAACTGGAAAATTCCGATGGCTCCCAAGCGATAGCAGCCAAGGGATCGCGTGGTCCGGCATTACTGAAAATGTCTCCACAAGGCGCAGCTCCGGTATTACTTAAGCTCTCCGCTGATTTGGAAAATACCGATCGCGTCACCTTGGCCGATGGTCAGTCCCTGATTGAATCCACGATCATTCCCAAGCTGGATTCCACCATCGCCGTACTGGAAAAAGTGCTGGAGTTCGACACTTTCGCTTTCGAATTCAACGCTGACGAACGCCTTTACCAGTTAGATCTAGGCGATGTAGGACCTTTGCTGGCGGGATTGAAGGTGGCCAAGGCTTGGATGACCGTGGCGGTCTCATATCAATGGGATTTTTCCAAGGAAGGAAAATATGATTGGGTGAGTACTATGATCGGAATCGATCAGGATGCCTTCGATTCTCTGAGTACGGAGCAGCTTGCAGCGCTTGAACACTTCACCGGGATGTTCAAGCCCGGAAGTTCCATTTCACGGATTAAACCCGCTTGGAAACAAAGGCTTTCCCAAATCCCGGCTTTATTGCTTAGTGCCGTGGAAGATGCCCAGCGAGGCCTTCGTTACGCAATCGCCGAAGGAGTCGATCCCGAAGGGCAAAAGCACGACCTATATGTAGTGGGGACGGGTATCAACGCGGATGTCGATCCCAAGGATTTGGAAGAGGCGGTGGAGTTACTGGAGAGGTCGAAGAAGTATCTCAAGGGTGAAGTACCGATCACCTATAACAAGGGCAGCCAAACCTTAACGGTTGATTTCCCCAGGCTCTTCAAAATTGACGGCATTCAAAATCTTTTTCCCTATTTCAAATTCAGGCCCTATGAAGAATGGAACGACATCATTAATCCGGATACAGTGTGGGGCGGCTATTTTGGGTACGATACGGAAAAGGAGATATTGCGTAAAGCGGGATACGACTCTCGGGATTGGAATGTTTATGCTGAAATGGATTTCGATATGAACTTTAATGCGGAAGTAATCAGAATAGTGGTCGGAAATGGCAACTGGGAAGTCCCCAATGAGGTATTGGCCACCCTCACCCCGAAGGAAGGAAACCCATGCCATTATGAATATGTCAGGCAATCCAAACGGGTAAAAGATGGTGGTTCCGAGGATTGGTTCGGGATAATCCCTACTTTTGTCACCGTACCGGATAATGCCGAAGGGGAGATTGTTCTCAATCGTTGCCGCGATGCCGGTGGGCAGGCGGAGCTCGTCGAGTATATCGCCGGTAAGAGAAAAGTTCCGTTTTATTTTACTGATGCCGCGGGCAATAAAACCCTGGAACCCGACGAGCTGGAAAATTTCCAGAATGACATCTCTTCGCTTCAGGACAAAATCATTTTCCGGGATCCTACTTTCGGTGGATTGTTTCCGGGTCTCACCCAAAACAATATTTGGTCAACTATCAAATCACTCGAAACCGTGAAACCCCGAACTCGCGAAGTGTGCGAAGAGTCGGTGGATATCAATGGTTTTTATCGGTACGAGTGTCGGCTTGAAAAGGCAGTGGTGAATCCATCGGATTTGGATATGTTGATTTCCAATCTGTATTGGGTCGGTAATCTGATGAATCCGGAGTATTAGGAGGGATTTCTGAAGCTCCGGTTCTTCCGGATAATCGGCCTTTATCTGATGGCCCAGCAGCCGATCCTTTCTTCGGCTGCCGCCTCTGGGGACGCGGGAATCCTAGGTTTATTAAGCCTGGATCCCGATTCCTGGATATACCATCGTGCGGAGTCGATTTTCCATCTGTCACCCTTTGCGGCCACGGATGATATGGGCCACTTCCGGCTCCGACACACCCATAACTATCTTCCCACCCTCAACAAAACCGATTCTCTTGGTGCCAAAATTGAATCGAGCCATATGGAGCAATCCTTCGCCGTTCGTGCAGCTCCAGGCACTATTGTGTTATTGAGTCGGTCTCAAAGCCGCCGCAATGACTCCTTCGAACAAGTAGGCACTTACAGCGCCAGATGGAATGCTTCCCATGCCACTCCGGGCGCCGGCATCACCACCCGGCTTTTCTCCGACTCCTCCGAACGGTATTGGGATGTAGCGACACTTGTTCCCGATCTGGAAAAACCATCCATCCAAGTTGTGACCCGCTATGGCCGCACTAAGGCATTTCATCTGGAATGGGATTATGCCTATCGGGAAAAAGAAGCGGAGTTTTTTTTTGACGCCGTTGATGAGAACGGGATATGGAATCGGCTTGAAGGCGAATATAATGGAAATACGCATGTATCCCGCATTTTACTGCGGAAATATATCCAGTCCATTCCGGTAGCAGTCAAAGCCGCTTTCGGATGGAGTAGTCCGACAAACCCCAGAGGCGAGTATGGACTGGCCGATTCTTCCCGCCTTTTAAACCTTGGGCTCAAATACGGAGGCGACGGTCAGTTGGAGTCTCCGCAAGTGTGGATCGATTTCCTGGAAAGCGATGTTCATACCCAGGGACTGCGTGTTCACCCTGAATCGCAGGGGGTTAAACGCTTCCATTATGCTTACAGTCACGCCTACCAAATAGACGGTGGATGGCGAAGCGCTGCCTGGAAATGGGCCGGTGGTGCGCAGAGCCGGGTGGAGGCTACCGCTCGTTATGCGCGCTTCCAATCCGATCCGCATCCCGACGGTTTCGCAGAGCGAAAAGAAAGCCTGAGCTACAATAGACTCGGGCTTTCGTTCATAGCCGATATTTACGGTGGCTTCTACCAAAGCGCCGAATTCGTGACAGCCTATTTTCGGATACCGACTCTGGGTATTGCGATGAAGCATGCATTCAGGCGTGACCCCTTTACTTTATGGCTGGATTTACCGGTTTTTTTATCTAAAATCGATTTGGAATGGAAAAAGGAGACCATGACTCAGACAATTTTCGTCGTAAACACGGAGCAAAGCCATTCCTTCCGCCTTGCCGGAGAAACACTAGTGGCGACGCCCCGACTGGGGCTTGCCTTTCGGCATGGCGGGCTGCTTCTGTCCGGTCGTTTAGCCCAAACTCTGTTATTATGGGATAGCCTCGCAACGCTCGGTCAAGACCAACCCGAGTCTATAGACGGGGAGACCGGAGAGATTGGGCAGACAGGTGAAACCGGGGAGCGGTCAGGGAAATATCCGCTGGGATCGAACGGCTTGTCGGTAGAGTTCTCCGCGAGCTTCGATTTTTAAAGCTAGGAAGTATGCGCGGGGCGCGCCGACTGCAATTTCCTTTGGATTTCCGCCACCTTTTGCACCAAATCCAATGGGGTCAACCGGTTCAAGTCGAGCGCGGCCAAACCGGCGCAAATATCCCGGTTGGCCAAATCCTCCGGCGAAACCGCGTCTGCGGAGAATAAATCCACCTGCAAACGCCCGGTCTTCTTTTCCGCGATTCCTCCCACGGATGGGCCGATTCCAACCGGAGACGCCGGTGCTTCCCGCACCGCTCCGGCAGGCAGGGTTTCGGAGGGAATATCCTTCTTGTCTTTCTCCAACCCCCCGAGAATCTCCCAGGCCCGGTCGATGACGCTTTGTGGCACTCCGGCCATGGCGGCCACCTGGATGCCGTAGCTTGAATCGCAACCGCCCTCGATGACCTTGCGCAAAAAGATGACCTCGCTGTCGGTTTCCTTTACCGTAACCTGCACATTACGGATACGGGGAAAGCGTGTTGCCAATTCGGTAAGCTCATGGTAATGGGTGGCGAATAACGTGCGGGCCGCGATGGCGGGGTTTTCGTGCAGGGCTTCGGTAATAGCCCAGGCCAGCGACAGGCCGTCATAGGTGCTGGTGCCGCGGCCGATTTCGTCCAGCAGCACCAGGCTTCGCGGCGTGGCGTAGTTGAGTATGTTCGCCGTTTCCAGCATTTCCACCATGAAGGTACTCTGACCTTTGGAAAGTCGGTCGGCGGCGCCCACGCGCGTGAAAATACGGTCGACCAAACCGACGCGCGCGAAGGCGGCGGGAACGAAGGAACCCACTTGGGCCAACAGCGTAATGAGTCCCACCTGGCGGAGATAGGTGGACTTGCCCGCCATATTGGGTCCGGTGATCAGTAGGATTTGCCGATTACGCAAATCGAGGCGCAAGTCGTTGGGTATGTATTGCCCCTCCTCGGTGATGGCCTCCACCACGGGATGCCGGCCTTCGTCGATATGCAATTGCGGTTCTTCGGTCAATTCCGGCGCGGTAAAGCGTAACTCGCGCGCGGCTACTGCCAGGCAGGCCAAGGTGTCCATGGCTCCCAGCAATCCCGCGGCTTCAAGGTAAAGAGCCATATCCTGGTTCACGTCGTCGCGAATGGAGCAGAAAATCCGGTATTCCAAGGCGTTGATTTCGCCTTCGGCGTTGAGGATTTTGTTTTCCCACTCCTTCATCTCGGCGGTGATATAGCGCTCAGCGTTCACCAGCGATTGCTTGCGGATATAATGCCCGGGCACCTTGCCTTCCTGGGCCTTGGTCACTTCGATGTAATAACCGAAAACCTTATTGAAACCCACCTTCAAGGTGGTGATACCGGTGGCTTCGCGTTCGCGGACTTGCAGGGAGTTCATCCATTCGCGCCCGTCGCGGATGCCGCTGACCAGTTCGTCCAGTTCGGGATAAGCTCCCGGCCTAATCATATTGCCTTCGCGAACGGTAAGGGGCGGCCTTTCGGTTAGTTGGGTCAGCAATGCCTCTCCCTTAGAGCGCAAAGCCGATAGCTTTTCACAGGCTTCCGAAAAAAGCGGAGATTGCATTTCCTTAAGGACGGCCCCGACATCCGCAGCGGCCAGCAGGGAAGAACCCAGTCCGACCAGGTCGCGGGCATGAGCCCGGCCCGAACCCGTTTTGGCCATGATGCGCTCGATGTCGTTGATTTCGCGCAGGTGTTTCCGCAGGGTTTCAAGCCCGGCGGTATTCTCCACCAATTCGGCTACCGCGCCTTGGCGTTCCAGGATTTCGGCGCGGTTGAGGAGGGGGTGGGTGAGCCAGTATTTGAGTTTGCGACCGCCCATCGCCGTTACCGTGCGGTCAAGCAAATGAAACAGGGTGCCGGTTTCATCGTCGGCATGTAGGGGGCGCACCAATTCGAGATTGCGGATGGTGGCCGCATCCAAAGCCATGTGCGCGTCGAAGCGTTGCACGCGCAGCTTGACCAAGTGGCCGAGCTCCGTCTTTTTGTTTTCGCGGACATAGGCCAGGGCAGCCGCGGCGGCGCGGATGCTGGCGGTTAAATGCGCGGCCCCGAAAGCTTCCAAGCTATGTACCTTGAATTGACGTTGCAGGAGGGCCGTCCCCTCCGCCTCGTTGAAATGCCCTTTGGAAACGCGGGTCAGCAATACCTTATCGCGTTCGCTCATGTCGGCGAGAAACCCTGGTACCTCCCGGTTTTCGGGCACCACCACTTCCTGGACGTTGAGACGGCCGAGTTCATTGGCCACTTCCGAAGCCTGGCCTTCCAAGGCGGTGAATTCGCCGGTGCTCAAGTCGAGATAGGCCAGTCCCAGCAAATGTTCGCCGGGATACAGGGCGGCCAGAAAATTGTTGGTCTTCGATTCGAGATAATTCTCGTTCAAAGCCGTTCCACGCGTCACGACTTCCACCACTTCGCGCTTGACCACGCCTTTGGCCGTGGCGGGGTCTTCCACCTGCTCGCAAATGGCGACTTTGAGGCCGGCGCCGATGAGCTTGGGCATGTAGCGCTCGATGGCATGATAAGGAAAGCCCGCCAGCGGAGTGCTGCCGTCGCCTCCGTGATTGCGCGAGGTCAGGGTAAGTCCCAGAATTTTGGAGGCGGAGACGGCGTCTTCGTTGAAGAGTTCGTAGAAGTCTCCCATGCGGTAGAGCAGGAGGGAACCCGGGTGTTTCGCCTTGATCTCCTCGTACTGCTTCATCATGGGAGTGCTCATGTCAGTCGTCCGCTTCGGGTTGCGCTTCGGGCTGGTCCATTTCGTGCATGGAACCGTCGTCGAATTGGGGAATGAGCGCCTGCGAATTGATGATGTCTTCGAAATCCGAAAGGCGGGGGAGGTCGTCGGGCACCTTGCTGATGCCGAAATAGCGCATGAAATCGCGCGTGGTGGCATAGGTAAAGGAACTTCCCGCCGTTTCCGATTTGCCTTTGATGTCGACCAGTTTCTTGTCGAGAAGGCTTTTCATGCATCCGTCGACATTCACGCCGCGTATGGCCTCGATTTCGGCCTTGGTGATGGGCTGCTTATAGGCGATGATGGCCAGGGTTTCCAGGCTGGCCTGCGAGAGCCGACGCGGATTCGAAGAGGTTTTGAAAAGCTTGCGCAACCAGGGGTAATATTGCGGGCGCGTCCGGAAGCGGAAGGTTCCGTCCACTTCCACGATTTCAAAAGGGAAATCCTCGGTGTCCAGTTTTTTCCGCAGGCCTTTGATGAGTTGGCGCAACTTCGCCATGTCCCATTCTTCGCCCATGATTTCGCGGATGTCGCGGCCGGAGAGGAAATCGTTGGTGGCGAAGAGCAGGGTCATGAGCAGCTTTTCGGGATCCGGTTTCCATCCCCCCGTTTCCTCCTCGCGCTCCTCGCCCGCGTCTTCATCGACTGCTCCTGCTCCAGCCTCCGTTCCGTTTACGGGCTCGGGTTCCATGAGGTTCATTTCAAGGTCTTGGGATTCGTTGGATGCTTCGCTCATGGTTCGGTAGAATCCTCAGGGATGGGGGCGGCTTCCTCGGACGTCGTTTCCGTCAGTTCGACCGGTTGGGTCGGTTCGGCCGGTTCGGAGTGTTGCCCCGGATTTTTAAGTTCATTTTCGGCTTCAAGCAACATCGATTCCAGGGTATTCTGGACGCTACGTTCTTTCACCATCTCCTTGATGGCTTCGACGAGGCCTTCCTTGAATTCCAATTCCTCGAAAACGCTTTCGTATTCATGCAATTCCGCTTCGAATTGCTTGGCCAGCTGCTTGGCGAATACCCATAGGGGTCCGAAGGCATGGCTTTGACGGACCAGGATTTTGTCCAGCTTCGCCAACTCCAACAGGGCCATCACGGTGACCACCTGCATCAAGGCCCGATTGTCGGTTTCGAACAAGTCGTCCATCAGAAACCGGCGCTTCTCGTGGAGAATCGCCTCCACCGTCTGCATCCTGTCTTCGATGGTGACGTCGTCGATTTCCACTTCATGGACGGGAATGCGCGGACGGGACAGCGCCACACGGCGGAATGCCGCCAGTAAATCGTAGATACCCGCTTCCGATTCCTCGAATTCAAAAGGACCGGATGGCTTCTTATCCCTTCCCGGTTGATCGGGAATGCCCCGGGGCAAGGCTCCGAAATTCTGCGCTTCAAATCCTCGCAGCGATCGGGCGGCCTCCTTGAACTTCTGGTACTCGAGCATTTGCTGGATGAGCATTTGCCTGTCCAGCTCGTATTCCATTTCTTCCAGCTCGTCTTTTTGTTCGGCGGGAAGCAATTCGCGGGTTTTCAGGCGGATCAGCCGCGACGCCATGACCAGGAATTCGCCGGCATGGGTCAGGTTATCCGTTCCGATGGTATCAAGGAATTGGAGATATTGATCGGTAATGGTCGCGATGGAGATTTCGCGGGGATTCAGTTCGTTTTTCTGGACCAGATAAAGGAGAAGGTCCAGGGGGCCTTCAAAAATCCCCAATCGGACTTCGTA
>CAYNXV010000084.1:0-15026 GCA_964401245.1 uncultured Bifidobacteriales bacterium
TATGGCGTTCTATCCGGATTGTCGCGCCAGGCATCGAAGGAAATCAAGGCCTCATGGCGCAGCAATTGTCCTCCGGGAAGGGAGCGCTCGTGCGACGGTAGCGGAAGCTCCCGGTAGAGGAAGGCGTCGTCGAAACCCGCTTCGGCCGCATCTTCACGCAGGGCGGCGAAGAAGAAACGATCGGGCCGCGCCCAGTAAATCGCTCCCAGGCACATGGGACAGGGTTCGCAACTGCTGTACAATTCGCACCCGGAGAGTTGAAAGGTGCCCAATACCCGGCAGGCTTCGCGTATGGCCTCCACCTCGGCATGGGCGGTGGGATCGTTTTTGGAAGTGACGCGGTTTACGCCCCGCGCAACGATGCGGTCGCCTTTAACGACAACCGCTCCGAAAGGGCCTCCCAATCCGGATTGCGCCGATGCCAGCGAGAGGGCGATGGCTTCGCGCATGAATTCTTCGCTTCCCATCACAGCCTTTCCGCCGATTGGCGCACGGCTGCGGCGGCGCGCTCCAATACGGCATCGTCATGGGCGGCGGAAAGAAACGCGGCCTCGAATTGCGAAGGGGCGAGATAAATTCCCTGCCCGAGCATGGCGCCGAAAAATGCGGCGTAGCGGCGGGTGTCGGATGCGAGAGCCGAGGCGAAGTTTTTCACGGGCTCGGGGGCGAAGAAAAGCGTCAACAGCGATCCCACGCGGTTGATTTGCCAGGGGGCGGAACAGCCTGCGAGCGCTTTCCGCAAATCCTTTTCCCAACGTTCCGCCTTGGCGTTGAGCGCTTCGTAAAAACCGGGCTTTTCCAATTCCTTCAGGGTAGCCAGACCCGCGGCCGTGGCCACCGGATTGCCGGACAGGGTGCCGGCCTGATAGACGGGCCCCAGCGGACTGAGCCTGTCCATGATATCGGCGCGTCCTCCATAGGCGGCCAGGGGCAAGCCGCCGCCTATGATTTTACCCAGGGTGGTCAAATCGGGTTTGACGCCGTAAAGGCCTTGCGCCCCCGACAGGCCCAAGCGAAAACCGGTTATGATTTCATCGAAAATCAGCAGGGTTCCATGCCGGTCGCATAACTTGCGGAGGCCGGCCAGGAATTCCGGCGCCGGCGGCACCACGCCCATGTTTCCCGCTACGGGTTCCACGATAAGGGCGGCGATTTTTCCGGAGAAGGTTTCGAAGAGAGCGTCCACCGAGGACAAATCATTGTAATCGGCGAGCAGGGTATCCTGCGCCGCGCCTGCGGTTACCCCCGGGCTGGAAGGATGGCCGTGGGTCAGGGCGCCCGAACCCGCTTCGATAAGGAAGGCGTCGCCGTGTCCATGGTAGCATCCGCGGAACTTGATGATTTTGTCGCGGCCGGTGGCGCCGCGCGCGAGTCTTACCGCGCTCATGGTCGCTTCCGTACCGGAATTCACCAGCCGCACCTTGTCCATGCCGGGCAGCAGCCGGCACAAAGTCTCGGCCAGTTCGGTTTCGGCTTCGGTTACGGCCCCGAAGCTGGTGCCCCGGCGGGCTGCCTCTACAATCGCTTCTATGACCGGCTCGGGCGCATGGCCCAGAATCATCGGACCCCAGGAACAGACGAAATCGATATATTCGCGGCCGTCGGCATCGTAAAGAAAGGGGCCGCGTGCCGAGCGAATGAACACGGGTTCGCCGCCCACCGACCCAAAGGCCCGCACCGGCGAATTGACGCCTCCGGGTATGTAGCGCAGGGCTTGGGCAAAACGGGAGCTTAACGGCATAGGCATTCCTTCATCGCGGAGACTTCATTCGATATCTTTAAAATAGGCTTCGCGCAGGATTTCGACCAATCCCGCGTTGTCGGATCGTCTCGCCTGCAAAGGGGCGGTGACGTCGTGGCGTAAAAGCGCGGCCGTGGTGGATTCGCCGATGGAAACCGCCACCGGTCCATTCGTGCGTCCCAGATGGGCAGCCAGGGCGGGAGCGGCGGCAAAAAGATTTTCGACGGCCGAACCGGAGCAAAAGACTACGGCTCCTAATCGCGGCCAAACCTTTTGCAGGCGCTCGGCCGTATCACTAGGCAAGGCTGGATAATAAACGGGAAGGTTCACCGCGGTGATACCCTTGGAAAGAAAATCCGCGGGGTCGAGCCGCGTGGCTTGGGAACAGGGATGGAGCCATTTTTCCGGAAGGAGTGGCGGAGGCAATTCTTCCAACAGCCCTCCCAGCGAAGCCCGGACGGGAAGGAAATGAACTCGGCCGCCCGCTTTTTCCACTTCGGGAATGGCGCCGGGACCTACCAAGCTTACCGGTAGGGAAAACCAGGCGTTACGTAATCCGGGCGACAACAGGCGGAGAAAGTGACGCACGCCGTTGGGACTGGAAAACAATAGGCCCTGGAAGTCTTCCGGGTTGAGGCTTGCCACGGGCGTTTCCATTTCGGCCACGGGTTTGATTTCCACCAGGGGCAATTCGTGGCAGCCGAAGCCGGCTTCCTTGAGTCGTTGCGTAAGAGCGCCGGCCTGATCGGAGGGGCGCGTGTTGAGTACCTCGATCATCTTTCCGATCAATCGGTCCGGCCATCGAGCAAATAATTGTCAGGCAACTCCTTGGGCGTGGGAATGCCCTGCGCCGCGCAGGCATCCAGTATTTGCCAGGTTACCTCTTCTAAAAGTTCTTCGGCGTCTTCGGATGCGCAGGAACGCTCCACCCGGGTCATCTTGCCGCTGCGGGGATCGCCCATCACGGCCAACATGCGCCACCCTTCGCCGTAAGCATAGACATGGGCGGCCATGGGCACTTTACATCCTCCCCCTACCCGGCGCATGAAATCCCTTTCGAGGGAAACCGCGCCTTCGGTCAACTCGTCGTTGATGGAACGGCACAAGGCCATGGCGCCTTTGTCGTTCGCGCGGCATTCCAGCGCCAACGAAGCCTGGCCGATGGCAGGAACCATCTCCGAGAATGAAAAGCTGTGGAGGACGTCCCCGGCCCGATTCAGCCGATTGAGACCGGCGGCCGCCAAAACCACTCCGTCCAAAACGCCTTCCGTAACCTGCTTGATACGGGTATCGACATTGCCGCGAAGGGGGACGTATTCCAGGTCCGGGCGCATTTTCTTCAATTGCAAAACCCGGCGGGGAGAGCCCGTGCCTATCCGCGCGCCTTTTTCCAATTCACGAAAGGATTTCTTTCCGATAAAAACGTCGCGGGCATCCTGTCTTTCGGGAAAGGCGGCCAGCATGAGACCTTCCGGTTCTTCTTCGGGCACGTCTTTGAGCGAATGCACGGCGACGTCGATGGTTTCATCCAGAAGCGCCATCTGTAATTCCTTGACGAACACGCCCATGCCGGCAAAGGCGCTGAGGTCGGTGGTCTTGTCGCGATCGCCTTCGGTTTTGACGATGCGGAGTTCGAGATCGATGCCGGGGTTCGCGTCGGCCAAGGCGGCCATTACCTGGCGCGTCTGCGTAAGCGCCAAATCGCTGCCGCGGCTGCCCACTACATATTGCTTGCGTTTACTCGTCTTCATGTTTCTCCGACAGGGCGAACAGGCGCGCCGCGTAATAACTGGCCGCCGGGCCTTCGCCGTTTTCGCCGAGCTCCTTGAGCTTGATCGACGGCCCGTGCAAAAATTTATTCAGGAGGCTTCGCGCCAATTCTTCGAGTTGGCGCCTGGTTTCGGGACTTTGGTTGGCCGACCATTTCGCCACCTCGCGCCCGGCCATATCCTCGTATTTGCGGCGGATGTCCACCAGGGTTGAAACCACGTCGAGTCCGTCGAGCCAGGATTCGATTTTGGCCAATTCCTCCTCGATGATGGCCATGGCCATGTTGGAGGCTCCCCGCCGCAACTCCACGTTTTCCTGGATGACATGCTTGAGATCGTCTATGGAGAAAAGAAAGGCGTTGTATACCTCCGCCACCTGCGGGTCGATGTCGCGCGGGGCGGCGATGTCGATGAGGAACAGGGGCCGCCCTTGCCTATG
Source organism: uncultured Bifidobacteriales bacterium (assembly GCA_964401245.1). Taxonomy (GTDB): domain Bacteria; phylum Fibrobacterota; class Fibrobacteria; order UBA11236; family UBA11236; genus JBGTHM01. The sequence goes on from CAYNXV010000084.1 coordinate 3,950, forward strand.
GCGCATGGATTCCTGTACGTCCGCCTTATGCACTACGATATCGGACGCTCCCGTGGCCGAAACGACAATGTCGCATTCCGGGAGCTTGGTACCCATGGCTTCCAGCATGCATATCTCGCCGTCGAAACCTGCCGCCAGCCTCTCGGCGGATCCCACGCTGCGATTGAAAAAGATGAAGCGCTCCACTCCGGATTTGCGCAGATGTTGCGCCGTCAATTCGCCCATTTCACCCGCGCCGATGATGCCGGCGGTTTTTCCGTCCAAATCACCGAGAACTTTTTTCGCCAATTCCACCGCGGCGTAGCCGATGCTTACCGCGCCTTCGTGGATGGCGGTTTCGCTGCGTATGCGCTTTCCCAGGCGCATTCCGCATTGGAAGATGCGGTTGAAATAAAACCCCACCGTTCCGGCGCGCACGGCCAGGGCATAGGCTTCCTTCACCTGTCCCAGAATCTGCATTTCGCCCAGCACCAGGCTGTCAAGAGAACCGATTACCCGGAAAAGATGGGACAAGGCGTCGGTTTGCACATGGAAATAACTGTGATTGCGGATTTCGTCTTCGCTGACCTGCTTCAGGCTTCCCCACAGTTTTTCCACCGCTTTGCGGCTCCGGTGCGGATCGGACGAAACCAGGTAGATTTCGGTGCGGTTGCAGGTGGAGAAAACCACCGACTCATGCGCGGAATCGTCCGAAAGCAGGGAACGGTTAAAGGCGGCGAGCTGATCCCCGGAGAGATGGAGGCGGTCGCGCAGCGAAACCGAGCTGGTCAAATGATTCAAGCCCAAGACCATCGGCTTCAAGTCCTTGGCCGACCGGACAATCACCTTTTCGTAAGGCTGGGGATTGCGGTCAGGATCGGAAGCCATGGGTTCCCAATAGATTGATGATAAGCAGCACCATGAATCCCACCAGCACCACCTCGGCATGCCGCTTGCCTCGGAAGGCGAAAAGACGGCGCGAAACTCCCGCGCCCAGAAATACCAGCAGCACGAGATAAATGCTGAGTTCGCTGAGGCCCATGCCCTCCAGCGAAGCATGGCGCACCCACCACCAGCCAATGAACGCGCTGATGACCATGGTGACGCTTCCCAGAATGGACCAGATGGCCGAGAGCTTGTCCAGCTTTTCGAGCGGCGGCAATTTGCGGAAGGTCAAATCGAAGCGTTTGAGTTTCAGCTTGCGATGCAATATCAGGTAGAGCGAAGCCAAGATGGCGGCCATGCTGAAACAGGCATAGGACGAGAGACTGGCGACGATGTGGAAAACGAAAAAAGGCGTGCGGAATTCCTCCGGCAAGGCGAGATCGTGTTTCAGGAGAAAGGACGCCATCAAGGCGCTGAGCGCGGTGGGAAGGAGGGTGAACATTCCCAGGCGGCTGGAATCCGCCAGGCGTTCCGAAAGGAAATGGATTCCCGCTAAAATCCAGGCCAGGAACAACAATCCTTCGCCCATGGTACCCAAGGGACAGCGTTCAAAGCGCATGGCGATGGCGAAGAGAAATAGCGTATGCAAAGCCAACGCCACGCCCAAGGCGGCTCGGGCCTGGGGCTGGTATTTGCTCTCATTCTCGGAGAAGAAAAGGCGTCCGTAGAGGAAGGCGGTTACCACATAACCCGCGGGAACCAGGAATTTAAGGATTGTCAGCAGGATTTCCATTGCCGGCCTAAAATAGCAAACGCGGGCTCAACCACCGAAGCGGGGCGGAACCGGGGCGCGATTGGGAGGGAAAATACCTTTCCAACTGTTCAATCAGAGACCGGGAAGGCTCATACCCTTGGTCAAACCGCCCATTTTATCCTGGGTTTCGGCGTCGACCTTTTGATGGGCGGCATTGAAGGCGGCCAAAACCAAATCCTCCAGAGCTTCGATATCGTCGGGATCCACCACCTCGGGAGCAATTTTGACGGATTGTACCTCGAATTTACCGTTCATGCCGATTTTCACCAATCCCCCGCCCGCTTCCGCTTCAAAGACGGTGTTCTCCATTTCCGATTGGACGCGGGACATCTTGGTCTGCATTTTCTGCAATTCTTTCATCATTTTCTGCATGTTCATGGTTGGAAAACTCCCTTTGCAAGCGGTTTGATGGTGATATCAATGGTGTTCATGCACGATGCGTCCGTCGAAGAGTTCGTGGATGAGGCGGGCGATAGGTTCTTTTTGCGCCAACTCCTCCCAGGACAATTGCTTGGAAGCGGAAGGCGCGGGCGTCGGCGCGGAAGCGGCTCCCGGCTCGGGAAGCTCCAGGGTAAAGGCCAGCGAAAAACCGGTGGACGCGCCCACTTTACTTTGCAAAAAGCGATGGAGCGATTTTTTGAACTCCGCGTCTTCTCCGGCCAGCATGTGCGCGGCGGATTGGGAGAAGGCGATGACCAGCTCCGGCTTTTCCCCTTCTTCGAGTCGCGCGGTCGTCCATTGGAGATGCGCTCCCACCAGGGGATGCATGCTCATGAACTCGGCCACCAGCAAGGGCCATTGCTTGACGCAATCCTGAACGGTTCGGGTTTCCATCTCCGGTTCCCGGGCCGTGAACGGTTCGGGTTCCGCCTCTTCGGTAGGAAAGTCCGCCGGTTCCGGTTCTTCGGTATCCCTTTCGGGTAACACGGCGATTGCCGTGTGGTTCGCTTCCGTCTCCGGAAACCGGGCCGGGCCGCCGGCTGAGGCCAATGGAACCTCCGGCGCGGTTTTCCGCTGCGGGCCTGAGGTGAGGGAATAGGGTTCCAGGTATTCGGGTTCGAAATGCGGGGGCTCCGAAGGCATTTCGTCGGAGCCGGGTTCTTCCGGTGCGTCCAGCTCCGGGGTCAGCGGCTCAGGACGACTTTTTTTTTTAGCCGTTTCCGATTCGGAACCCTGCAGTATTTGGCTTAGCGACACCACCCGGTCGAGATTGGCCATGCGCGCCATTCCCATTTCCACCGCCAGGCGCGGGTGGGGCGATGACTTCAAAGAGTGCAGTAAATCGGAAATGACTTTCGCATATCGCAGGATGTCCCCGTCCTTGAGATCGCCTGCGGCTGAGGCCAGGGCGGCCAGGCGCTTTTCGCTGGTGCCCAGGCCGGAGGGCGTCATGCCCGGTTGGCGCGCGAAGAACAGGTCGCGAAGGTATTCGCCGAAGCCGAGCAGCAATTCCGAAAACTCGATGCCCTGGTCGTAGGCTTTGCTCAAGGCCGCGAGGCAGGCGGAAACGTCGCGGGCTTTCACCGCTTCGAGCATTTCCAAGAAAAGCGACTCGGGAGGAATGCCGAGTATGCGCTCCACGTCCGCCATGCCGATAGTCTTGCCGCAATAGGCATAAACCTGGTCAAAAAGGCTCAAGGCGTCGCGCATACTGCCGTCCGCTTTGCGGGAGAGGATTTCCAGAGCGGATTTCTCCGCGTTGATGCCCTCTTCTCCGCAAATGAAATGCAGGCGGCCCTCTATCTGGGCTTCGGAGATGCGCTTGAAGTCGAACCGTTGCACGCGCGATACGATGGTATGGGGTACCTTGCCGATTTCGGTGGTGGCGAAAATGAAGACTACGTGCGGCGGCGGTTCTTCCAGGGTTTTCAGCAGCGCATTGAAGGCCTGCTTGGTGAGCATATGCACTTCGTCGATGATATAGACCTTGTATTTGCCGTGCATGGGCGCGTATTTCACCTGTTCGCGCAAGTCACGGATATTGTCGACGCTGTTGTTGGACGCCCCGTCCACCTCGAGCACGTCCATGGAATTGCCCTGGGTTATCGCCAGGCAGCTTTTGCAGGTTCCGCAAGGTGTCGGCGTGGGTCCGGTCTCGCAATTGAGGCACTTGGCCAGAATACGGGCCGAGGTGGTTTTACCGACGCCGCGGGTTCCCGTGAACAGATAGGCATGCGCGATGCGATCGCCTTCGATGGCGTTGCGGATGGTGGCGGCGATATGATCCTGCCCCACCATTTCCTCGAAGGTGTTGGGCCGCCATTTGCGGGCCATGACGAGATAGGTCATTGCGCCCGGCGCCCCCTATAGGGCAGGTTCAGGTTGACCACGAGGGTGACCTGGTTGCCGGTTTCATTGAAGCGCATTTCGTCGAAGGCGTAGCGCGCCATCATGATGCCTCGCCCGTTGCGGTTGAGCATGTTCTCCTTGTCGCGGGGGTTGGGCAGCAAACGCCAGTCGAACCCCCGGCCTTCGTCGCTGATATGGTATTCGACCCGGCCGACTTGAGGAAAAATCTTGGATCGGATGGTGACCTGCCGGCTTTTGAAGGGCTCGCAATTGGCGCGCTCGATGGCCAGGGAAAAGAATCGGGAAGCCTTCAGGGCGCTGCTTTTCTCCTCGAAGGTGATGTCCAGATTTCCATGCTCAATGGCGTTGTTGATGATTTCGCTGAGACCCAGGATGATATGGTAGCGGTGCCGCGTATTGGGAGGCAAGGTCGTGTCCGCCACGTTCTTGGCCACCTGCATGACCAGCGAAAACTCATTGGGCATCATGATGGTGCGCTCTTCGTAATTGAGCGCGAAGGGGTTGTAGGTATCGGTGGTGTTGGCGATGAGCTTCACAATGTTATAGGACAGGTCTTCCGCCTGCAGGGGTGTTTCCAGGCAACCATAGGCTCCGGCTTGCAGCAATTCCACCATCTTGTCCTTGAAGGCGGGACCGAGAATCACGAGAATAGGCAGATCGGGGTGGATCTGTTTGATTCTCCGGATGAAATCGCAGGGGTTTTCGCGGATACTGGAGGCGTTGAAAGCCAACGCGAAAGTCTTGTCCTTCTGGATGAGCCGCTCCAAATCCGCCTGGTCGGATGCGGTTTCCAAGGCTAAATCATGGTGGAGTATTACGTCGCGTACCACTTCCTGGACCGTATCGTCGGGTTCCAGAATCAGGATCGTGCGGGAATCGTTGAGCAAGCCCTTCCTCCAGGGATGTGATAAAGGCTTCCTTGTCGAGACTAAAGTAGTCCTGAATTTAGGGGCCGAGTGGGAGTTTTCAGCCTGGGCACCTCGGACGGAGTATTTATTTTCGCTGCCGCGCTTTTTGGGCGGCCGTCCAGGGAGCCTAGGCCGTACCTGGGGGTTCAATTTAGTAATTTTGGGCGATAATCCGCATAAAACCATGATGAGGCAATCAGAACCCTTCGTCCTGGAGATTTTCCAAAATGCCCCGGATATCCTCTACGCCGGCCACATAACGGTTCCGACAGAAATCGCAGAACAGCTCCGTTTCCTCGTTTTTGTCGATAATATCCTGAAGTTCCTCCCGCCCCAGGCCGGATAAGGCCTTCATGACCCCTTCGGGGGAGCAGGGGCAGAAATGGGCCACCGGCATTTCCGCATGGATTTGATACTTGATGTCTCCCGCCACCGCTGCGAATAGGCCGGACAGGCTGAAGCCCTCGTCAGGTCTGAAAAACGCTCCGAAAGGCGGTAACTCCTGCATTTGTCGCGAAATGGTTTCCAGAGTTTGCGTGTCTACCTTGGGAAAACCTTCGACCATGCAGCCGATGCAATAATCGAGTTTGCCGTCGGCTCCTATTTGGCTTTGAATGTCCACAAAGGCGGCGACCTGTTCGGATTGCTGCAAGTAAAATGCCGTAGCCGCTCCGATTTTCAGCTCATTCATTTCCACAATGCCTTCGGAAAGGCTAGCCCCTTTTTCATCCAATTTGCGCACGGAAATCAGCCGGGGCAGTAACAAGGGTTCGAATTCCCCCGTCTTTTGTACTTCATCGCGGGGAATCATGGCCCGGACCAATCCCAGCGGAGTGGCATCTGCCCGGACCAGGGAAATCTCCCCGGAAAAGCGGAACAGGGTTTGCATGGTCCCATGGCCCTTGAGCCGCGACGCCAGCATCAGGCTGGAAACCATCGCTTCGCCGAGCATGATGCGGGTAAAGGCCCGGGCTCCGTGTTTATCGGCAATTTCGTTGGCGGTGGCGGTGGCGTCCACCAGCACGAATCTCAACTCGGCGGTTTCGCCGGTTCCCCGGATGATTTTATCGTTGGATTGCACGATGAGGGATCCTCTGTTTATTTTTTCCAAAAGGGCACCTCGCTACAGGCTGTAGAAAAAGCCTCCGGCGGAACCAGGCAATATAAAAAACCATGATAAAAGCGTTGATTCTGCTGGGACGAGGCTTTGAGGAAATCGAGGCGATTACCCCCATCGATATTCTGCGCCGGGCCGGGGTCGAGGTGGTGACCGCTTCGGTGGAACAGGATAGGTGGGTGACCGGCGGTCGAGGCATTCCGGTGATGGCCGACAAATTGCTCTCGGAATGCGGGGACGAGGACTTCGAGGCCTTGATTCTGCCCGGAGGCCCCGGAATAGCGGCCCTGAAGGGGCGCGAAGACATCCAACTACTGGCGCGCCGGTATATGGAACGGGGCAAGACTGTGGCCGCCATTTGCGCCGCTCCCACCGTGCTCGGCGCCGCGGGACTACTTGGCGGGCGACGGGTGACCAGCTTTCCCGCCACCCGCGACGAGGTGGAGGCCCTGGCAGGGGAATATTCGGAAAACCGGGTGGTTGAGGACAGGGAATTGCTGACTTCGCGCGGAGCGGGCACGGCGGAAGAGTTCTCGCTGGCCCTGGTCGCGAAGTTGTTGGGGCCCGAGATCGCCGAAAAGGTGCGAGTTCAAATCGTGGCGCGCCCCTGAACATGGAAGAATCTTTTCTTCCCCTGCTGGGAGCCTTCATTATCGGCCTCTCGAAAGCGGGCTTCGCCGCCGGCCTCGGCATGCTGACCACTCCGCTCTTGGCCACCTCCATTCCGGCGAAAACGGCTATCGGCGTGGTGCTTCCCCTGCTTATCGTGGCGGATTTCATGACCCTGGGGGTCTATTGGAAAAAGTGGAATTTTTCCATGGTGCGCTTCCCCTTGGCAGGCGTGGTGGCGGGCATCGCCGTGGGAATGTTCTTCGTTACTACGATTTCGGATCGGTTCCTCAAGGTTTCCATCGGGGCCACCGCCCTCTTGATGGTTTGCCTGCTGGTATTCCGCAATTGGTGGCGACCCGGATCAACCTACCGGCCTTCATGGTGGGAGGGCGCGCTGGTCGGCGCCTTCGCGGGCTTTTCTTCCACCATTTCCCACGGCGCCGGTCCCATCATGGCCATCTTTCTCTTGGCCCAAAAACCCTCGAAGGAAGTATTCGTAGCTTCCATGGCCTTGTTTTTCACGCTCAACAACCTGCTCAAAACGCCCCCTTACATCTACGCGGGCCTTATAAACTGGAGCACACTCAAGCAGGATCTCTTCTTTATACCCGCCATCCCTCTGGGAGTGCTGGCCGGCTGGCTTATCCATCGCGCCTTACCGCAAAAGAGATTCGATATTCTGGTATACCTGCTGCTTTTCATCACCTCGCTTAATCTTCTGTTCTTCTGATCGGAGAGCTTTTCCGCAAAGCTGACCTCGATAACTGCAAATACTGGCGAAAACCGAAGAATTCGAGTATACTTATGGTAAGACAGTCTTACCAGGAGGCGATCATGTACGATATGGCTATAACCAGCGTTTCTACCAAGGGGCAGGTGGTGATTCCCGACGATATCCGAAAACTGATAGGGTTGGAGCCCGGCACGAAGATGATGGTCTTAACCGACGGTTCCAACGTCATGCTCAAGCCCATCGCCAAGCCCAGCTTGGAGGAGTTCGAAGAGATGGCCAAGGCAACCCGGCAATATGCCCGGAGGGCGGGCCTCAAGCGGAGTGATATTAAAAAGGCTATCAAGAAAGTGCGTGGGCGTGCTCATCGTTCTTGATACCAATGTTGTAGTTTCGGCCATCTACTGGGGAGGAAAGCCTTTAGACATCCTTCGCGCCTGGGCTCGGAACCGGCTAGAGGTAGTGGCGTCGCCGGAAATCCTCTGGGAGTATGAACGAACGCTTGCTGAGTTGTCCGGGAAGCACGGTACGCCCGACTTGACGCGATGGATGGCTTTTCTTCATGATCGTCTACGGCTCATTCAACCCCATAGGCAGGTGCGGCTTTGCCGCGATCCCATGGATGATATGTTCTTAAGTTGTGCTGCAACGGAGAAAGTATCCTGCATCGTCTCAGGCGATAATGATCTCCTGAGTCTCGGAGAGGTAGAGGGGATTCCCATCTTGAAGCCGGCGCCCTTCCTGAAAAAATATCCAAACCTACTTAAGTAATGCGCACTTCCCGCGTCCCTTTCCAGGGCCATTCAAGGCTGGCCCAACGTTAGCAGGAGTCGTCGGGAGTCGAGAACGGCTCCCTTTGTCCGGATGGAAGCGTATACCAATCCTTGTGTGGAAGCGTGGGGGATGTCGCGCCATGCCAGCATCCGAAAGGCTTGCATGTCTTCAAAGTGGCGCCGGAAGAGAAGCCTTCCCGATATGGAACGTATTTCGAACCAGGCCGATCCCCGTTCGGGAAAATTCAATACCTGGGATGGGCTTCCCCGCGCTACACCATGACCCGGGAGCGCGTGAATGTCTTTGGTTCGTGACGTAGGGCCATCCCAGCCTCCTGCGTACAAAATCCCCCCGAATACGTGGGCCAGGTAGACGCTGTCCTTGAAGGCGGGTTCATCATGACCGATAAGGGTCATCCACGCCCGCCCGCCATCGAAAGTATGATACCAGCTCATGGGCCGTTCGCCGATGCCGCCGCCGCCCATCACCAACGAAGACAGGTCCACGGCCGCTACCACTTGCACATTTTCCGCAAGGGCGGCCTGGATGGCATACCATTCGTCCCTCATTTCATGGCTAGCCGGAAGATTAAGGGTCGAGGCGTGGGTGGAATTCTTGAAGAGGATGCGGCCGATTTGAGCAACCGGATGATTTTTGAAGCGGGCCCCGAAAAGTTCCGCATACCAGGGCCATACGGTCAACTCCCAAGCACCGTTGAGGGGAACGGCGGAGTGGATGCCCACGAAGCCCCGCCCCTTTCGGATAAAAGCTTCGAAGGCGGCTTCCTGTTGCCTATTCAACAACTCCCCGTTGCGATAATTGGTATTGAGGAAAATCACCGCTCCGAATCGATCGAGGAACTCGGCGGTGAACGCGAGAGAATCGGTAGTGGCCTCCACCGAAATGCCCCGTTTCTCGGAATACTCCTTGATGGCTTGGACGGCAAAGGGGGTTGCGGTATGGATAAAGCCTTTCTGCTTATGGAAAATCAGGACCCGTCCCAAGGAATCGGCGCTCCATGCCATTCCCGCTGCGACCAAGACGCAACCCAGGTACTTGTGTAATGTTTTTGAACCCATTTTCCCAATATAGGTCGACGCCACCGGAGCAGGTTAAGATATTTAGGCGCGTAATCGGCGCGGAACCATTACATTAACGTGAGAAGAAGGTCGAAAGGCAAAGCGGATGCGATACATGGGAATTTTAAGAAGTACGGTTTTTTCCGGGATATTGGCTCTGGCCGGCAATGGACCCTCCTGGTCCCAAGCGGCCTGTCCTCAGCCTCCCGCCGAAGATTTTTCCCGCGACACCCTTTGGAACATCCCTTCCGGTTTCGAGCCTATGGAACTGGCTGTGTTGCCGAACGAAGAAGTATTGGTCATATCGCGACTGGGGAAAATCGTGGCGGTAGGCCCTGCGGCCGGACAAATCCGGGAGCCGGCACAACTGTCGCTCTCCAGCCCAGGCACCAAAGGGCTGCTTGGTATCGCCTTATCTCCGAACTTTTCCCAGGATAGATGGGTTTACCTCTTTTACTCCCCTTCGGCTCCCGGTCCCGCATTCCGGTTGTCCCGATTCAAGTACGACGGCACATCTTTCCTTTTCGAAAAACCCATCCTCGAAATTCCGGGAGAGCACCTCGACAGGGATCACACCGGGGGGTCCATCGCCTTCGACGCCGGCGGTAACCTCTTCCTTTCCACCGGCGATAATTCCCTGCCGGGACAATCCTCGGGATACGCTCCCCTGGATCAACGTATTGAGAGGATCACGAACGATGCCGAACGATCCTCGGCGAATACCAACGATTTGCGGGGAAAAATCCTCCGGCTGAAACCCATGCCCTTCCCCGATTCGGAAACCCCCGTCCCTGGAATGGGCTCCACCTATACGATTCCCAAAGGAAACCTGAAGGAGTTTCATGCCGGCTTGTGGCCGGGAGCCGAGGCCGACAAGGTGCGTCCGGAAATCTATACCATGGGCCATAGAAACCCTTTCCGCATCGCGGTGCATCCCCGCAAAGGCTGGCTGCATTGGGGAGAGGTTGGTCCGGACGCCTTCGAATCCTCGGAAACGCGCGGACCCCTGGGGCATGAAGAATTCAATGTCGCTCGCGGTCCCGGTAATTACGGATGGCCCCACTTCGCAGGCTTCAACATACCTTATGCCCGGCACAACTTCGCCACCAACCAAAGCGGAGATTTTTTCCAGGCCAACGCTCCCGAAAACACCTCCATCCGAAACACAGGAGTGCGGATTTTGCCTCCCGCTCTGACGCCGGTAATCGCGGTGGATAAGAAGCGGAAAATTACCACTTCCCGCGGAAACCTGGCGGAGGATTGGGGAACGGGAAGCGCGGCCATGGGAGGCGGTTTTTTCGACGCTACCGTGGCGGATCCGGAGCGGAGTCCCGAGAGATTGCCTCCTTATTACCATGACAAACTGTTCATCGCGGAATTCACCCATCGCTGGATAAGGGTGGTTACCCTGGATGATACCGCGGGATTCGTGTCCGCGGAACGGTTTCTGCCCGGCGAAAATTTTACGAGAATCATCGATTTAAATTTTGGAGGTGATGGCCGGCTTTACGTTCTGGAGTGGGGGAGCAATTACCAGCCCAGCGACGGCGCGGCGAAATTGACCCGGATCGGTTTCCAAGGAAATCGTCCCGATAACGAGGCTTGCGGAGTCGTATCCCTTGCAAGTCCCCCGGATGCCCGTAACGGTTCCTACCTCGGGAGTCCCCGCCTGATTCGCCTCGAGGCGGGCCGCCGCCTGTCCGTGCCTGCGGGAGCAGTCGGGGTGTCGGTGTATTCCTTACGGGGCGAAAGGGTTTTTTCCGACAAGTGGGAGGCGGAAAATTCCCCTTGGGAAATCACCGTTCCGGGAATCAAGGGCCGGGGAACGCTGGGTTGGGCGGCTTTCCGTTTCGGCCCGACGCGTTAATC
>CAYNXV010000085.1:0-14694 GCA_964401245.1 uncultured Bifidobacteriales bacterium
CGGACGTGACGGGCAACATCGAGCTTCCCGAAGGCGTGGAGATGGTGATGCCGGGTGACAACGTGTCCATTGGGGTGGAGCTGATTGCTCCCATCGCCATGGCCAAGGACTTGCGCTTCGCCATCCGCGAGGGCGGCAAAACGGTGGGCGCCGGAGTGGTCACCGAAGTCCTGGATTGATTTAACGGCCCCGGAAACCCTGTTGGAAGGGTCCCGGCTGTCGCTTCGGAACCGGGGTATGGAGCGAGCGCAAACGAAAACAGCGAAAGAGCCTAGGTCTGTAGCTCAATTGGTAGAGTAGCGGTCTCCAAAACCGTTGGTTGGGGGTTCGAGTCCCTCCAGGCCTGGAAAAAAGAAAATGCGAAGATTTCAGAATTATATACGGGATGTCGTCGTCGAGCTGAAGAAGGTGACGTGGCCCACTAAGGATGAGCTGAAGGGCTCAACTATTACGGTAATTATTTTCAGCATCGTAGCTTCGATATATGTATTCGGGGTTGACACCATTCTGGCTCAAGTGGTCCAGTTGGTGCTGAACTAAGACGGGATTTTCAAAGGGCAAACACAGTGAAGAAGTGGTACGTAGTACATACCTATTCGGGGCAGGAAGCCAAGGTGAAAGCCCATTTGGAGGCCTTGATCGAGCGGAGCGGACTTCAGGAACTGTTCGGACAGATTTTGATGCCTATGCGCGAAGTGACCTCGGTGCAAAAGGGCAAGAAAACCACCCGCGACAAGAAATTCTATCCCAGCTATCTGATTATCGAAATGGAAATGAACAAGGACACCATGCACTATGTGACGGATGTTCCGGGCGTCACCCATTTTGTGGGCGTGGGCAAGCCCCAGCCATTACGCAAGAGCGAAGTTGATAGGCTCCAGGGCACCGAAGCTCCGGAAGCAGTGACGGGAACGGTGGAAATCCCCTTCATCCCGGGCGACAAAATCCGGATTAAAGACGGACCCTTCAAGGATTTCGACGGCACCGTCGAAGAGACCAACGCCGAAAAGGGAAAACTGAAGGTCATGGTAAGCGTATTCGGACGTTCCACCCCGGTTGAGCTGGATTTTACCCAGGTGGATTCGGTCTAAAAAGTGAATTTCGGCTGACCGGCTGGGGCCGGCGGCTTTGTTTAGGAGCAAATTGTGGCAAAGAAGATTACCGGGTATATCAAGTTGCAGGTTCCTGCGGGTTCGGCGAACCCCTCTCCCCCTATTGGTCCGGCCTTGGGTCAAAGGGGTCTCAATATCATGGAATTCTGTAAGGCCTTCAATGCGGCCACCCAAGAAAAAAAGGGATATATCATTCCCGTTGTCATCACGGTGTATGCAGACCGTACCTTTACCTTTGTTACGAAAACTCCCCCCACCCCCGATTTGCTGAAAAAAGCGACCAAGGTGGAAAAAGGCTCCCCTGAGCCCAACCGCAAAAAGGTGGGAAAGGTTTCGCAAAAACAAATTGAGGAAATCGCCCGAATGAAGCTGCCCGATCTCAACACCACCGACGTGGCAGCGGCTTGCCGCATGGTCGCGGGCACAGCCAAAAGCATGGGTCTGGAGATAGAAGATTAGTAACTTAAGGCGTTCGCTTGGAATCAACGGACTTTCCGCCTCCTGAAAACGCCCCCAAAGAATCACTCATAAAGGCATAGAAATCCATGAAAAGAGGCAAGAAATACCGCGAGGTTGCGGAAAAGATCGATCGGCAGAAGGAGTATGCGCTCCTGGATGCGGTTGAGATCCTCAAAGCCGCGGTACAAACGAAGTTCGATTCCACCCTCGAAGTACATATGAAACTCGGAGTGGATCCCAAGTATTCCGATCAAGTTGTGCGTGGCAACGTGGCCCTCCCGCATGGAACCGGCCGCAAGGTGCGCGTACTGGTATTCGCCAAGGGCGAACTCGAAAAAGCCGCCCAAACCGCAGGCGCTGAATTCGTGGGCGCCGAGGAATTGGTCACCAAAATCCAAGGTGGATGGACCGATTTCGACCAGGTCGTGGCTACTCCCGATATGATGCCTCTGGTGGGGCGAGTGGCGAAAATTCTAGGTCCTCGCGGCCTGATGCCCAGCCCAAAGGCCGGCACGGTAACCATGAACGTGGCCCAGGTCGTCAAGGAACTTAAGGCGGGTAAAATCGCCTATCGCGTCGACAAGGGCGGCAATGTACATGCCCCCGTCGGAAAATTGTCATTCACGGGCGATCAATTGGTTGAAAACGCGCAGGCGTTGATTGATTCCGTGGTTAAAGCCAAACCGGCTGCCGCCAAAGGCGTCTATGTCCGCACCATTTCCGTGGCCGGAACCATGAGCCCCAGCGTTCACATCGACCGGTCCATGGCCAGATAGTAGGAGCGGAACAATGCCTTTAGCGAAAACCGAAGTAGTCGAGAAGCTGACCCAGAATTTCAAGGGTACTTCCGGCATCTATTTTGCCGATTTCAAGGGAATTCCGGTGGAGACGATCACGGCTCTACGCACTAATTTCCGATCCAAAGGCGTGAAAATCCGGGTAGCCAAAAACACCCTGATTAAACGCGCTTTGGCCGCCTGCGATATCACCGGGCTGGATAAGTTCTTGATTGGTCCCACAGCTGTCATCCTTGCGGATGATCAGGATCCGATCACCCCTGCCAAGATGCTTGTGGATTTCCACAAACAAAATGAAGGGATGATGGACCTCAAGGTCGTGCATATCGATGGACAACAATACGACGGCAAACAGCTCGTTACTCTGTCCAAGATGCCCGGTAAGCGGGAATTGCAGGCACAGGTGGTGCAGTTGGCCATGGGGCCTTCGGCGCAACTTATCGGGATTATCAAGGGACCAGCCGGAAAAATCGCGAGCCAAATACAGGCTCTCGTGGAAAAGCTGGAAACGGCAGAAAAATAACGATTCGTGCCGGTGTGTGCCGGAACGAATCATCCGTATCAACGGAAAAGCTTAGACAATAACTCAAACGGAGGAATTTCCCCATGTCAGATGCAACTTACACCCCGGCTATCAAGGATATCGGCGATAAAATCGTCGCCCTTTCCCTGCTCCAGGCCAAGGAGTTGTCGGATTACCTGAAGAACGAATACGGACTGGAAGCGGCAGCAGCCGCAGCCGCTCCTATGATGATGTCCGGCGGTGCCGGCGCCGGCGAAGCCGCTGCCGAACAAACCGAGTTCGACGTCATTCTCGAGTCCGCAGGTGATAAGAAAATCGGCGTAATCAAGGTTGTCCGCGCTCAAACCGGCCTCGGGCTGGCTGAGGCCAAAGCCCTGGTTGATGGCGCTCCCAAACCTGTAAAAGAAGCCGTCTCCAAGGACGAAGCCGAAAAAGTGAAGAAAGAACTTGAAGAGGCCGGAGCACGGGTCACTCTGAAATAATTTGAGAGAAGTCGTTGCCGGAGAAGAAAACAGAAAAAGTCCCGCCTGCTTGCGGAGGCAGGCGGGCTTTTTGCCGTTCCTTACTTCTTCTTCCGTTTTCGCGGGCCGCCCGGAGTGTTGTCTCCAGGGGGGCCTTCTCAAGTTGGTAGACAGGTAAAAAGGTCGGATCTCGGAAGAAATCCGATCGAAGCGACGGTATAGCGCAGTAATTATCGCAACGCGCGGGCGGGTGCGACAATCAAAATAAAGGATTGGGACGAAAATGGTGCAAAGACGAACATATTCCTCGAGTCGGTTCAATTTCGACCTTCCCTATCTTCTGGACGTCCAGGTAAATTCCTTCAACCGTTTCATCCAGGCCGGAGTGTTGCTCCAGGACAGGAAGCGCGAAGGATTGCAGAAGATATTCAGCGAAGTCTTTCCGATTACGGATATCAAAGAGCAATATTCGCTGGAATTCGAGGGCTATAGCCTCGGTGTTCCCAAATATTCCCTGGTGGAATGCCAAAAGCGGGGAATGACATACGCCGCGCCCCTCAAGGCCACTTTGAGCCTGAATATATTCGCAGGCGAAGGCGATGACCGCAAGTTCGTGGAGAAAATCACTAACGATGTTTACATCGGTGATTTGCCTCTTATCACCAAAAACGGCACCTTCATCATCAATGGCGCCGAGCGCGTAATCGTATCCCAATTGCATCGTTCTCCCGGCGTATCCTTCGACGAAGAAACGCATCCCAACGGCAAGCGCCTGCTCAAAGCCCGCGTCATACCCTATCGAGGCAGCTGGGTGGAGTTCCTGGTAGACGTGAACGAGGCGATGTACATCAATATCGACCGACGCCGCAAAATCCCCGCAACCATATTGCTGCGCGCGCTGGGACATTCCCGCAATCAGGATTTGCTTAAACTTTTCTATCAGGGTGAAGAGGTCAAACTTACCGCGAAGACCCTGGAAAACCTGGAAGAACGGGTGCTTTTCGAAGACGTGGTGGATCCCGATTCCGGAGAATTGGTCGCCGAAGCGAATACCCCGCTTACCGCCCCCATCATTAAAAAAATCCAAGAACTGGGTATCGACAAAATCAAACTGATTGTCGGGGATGCCGACAATCCGGTAATCCACAACACCATATCGGCGGATCCGACCAGCAGCGAAGAAGAAGCCCTCTTCCGGATTTACAACCTCATCCGTCCGGGAGATCCCCCCAATGTAGCCACCGCCAGGGCGCTCCTGGAAAGACTTTTCTTCGATGAAAAGCGCTACGACCTGGGTGAAGTGGGACGCTATCGCATGAACAGCCGCCTCAAGGTGACCGTTCCGATGGAAACTTCCATCCTCACCAACGAAGATTTCCTGGCCATCATGAAATACATGACGGGCCTTTATGCGCAGGAAGGCTATCTCGACGATATCGATCATCTGGGCAACCGCCGCGTGCGCTCGGTGGGCGAACTGCTGGGAAACCAATTTTCGCTGGGCTTGACCCGTATGGCCCGCACCATTCGCGAACGCCTTAGCTTGCGCGATACCGAAGAGGTGACGCCGCAAGACCTGGTCAATGCACGTACGGTTTCCACCGTAATCTCCACCTTTTTCGGATCCAGCCAGTTGTCCCAGTTTATGGATCAAATGAATCCCCTGGCGGAGCTGACCCATAAGCGACGCATGAGCGCCCTGGGTCCCGGTGGTTTGACCCGTGAACGCGCCGGCTTCGAAGTTCGCGACGTGCACCACAGCCATTACGGACGCCTCTGTCCTATCGAAACGCCGGAAGGCCCCAATATCGGCCTCATTTCGTCTTTGGCGGCCTTCGCCAAGGTGAACCAATTCGGCTTTATCGAAACCCCCTATCGCAAAGTGGTCAAGGGTCAGGTTACCGACGAAGTCATCTACCTGACGGCCAATCAGGAAGACGAATATTCCGTCGCGCCGGCTTCGACGCCTTTGGATGAAAAGAACAAGATCGGACCGGAAATGGTCATCGTGCGCAAGCAGGGCGAGTTTCCGCTTACGCACCGCGATAGCGTGCAATTGATGGATGTGAGCCCGAAGCAGTTGGTATCGATCGCAGCAGGCCTCATCCCCTTCCTGGAACATGACGATGCCAACCGCGCCCTTATGGGTTCGAACATGCAACGTCAGGCAGTTCCCCTCCTGGTGGCGGAATCGCCCTTGGTGGGTACGGGATTGGAAGGCCGCGCGGCGTATGATTCCGGCTCGGTAAGCGTTTGCCTGAACAGCGGCGTGGTGGAGAGCGTGGACGCCCGCACCATCGTCATCAAGCGTGAAGAAGCGGGGCGCGAAGTCACCGATTTTCTCGATGTTCCCGAATACGACACCTACACTCTGCGCAAATTCGAGCGCTCGAACCAGGACAGCTGCATCAACCAGAAGCCGCTGGTCAAAGTGGGCGACAAAGTCAAAAAGGGCCAGGTCATCGCCGATGGTCCCAGCACCGACAAGGGCGAACTCGCTCTCGGCAAGAACATCATCGTCGGATTTCTTCCCTGGCACGGTTATAACTACGAAGACGCCATCATCATCTCGGAAGAACTGGCCAAGCGCGACACGTTCACCTCGATTCATATCGAGGAGTTCGAAATGGAAGTGCGCGACACCAAGCGCGGTCCCGAAGAGCTGACCAACGAGATTCCCAACGTAAGTGAAGAAGCTCTTCGCAATCTCGACGAAAACGGAATCATCCGGGTAGGCGCGGAAGTGGAAGCCGGCGATATTTTCGTCGGTAAGGTGACTCCCAAGGGCGAAACCGAACTTTCTCCCGAAGAACGCCTGTTGCGTGCCATCTTCGGCGAAAAGGCCGGCGACGTCCGCGACTCCTCCCTGAAGGCTCCTCCGGGAATGAAGGGTATTGTGGTCGAAACCCGTATCTTTTCCCGTAAGGAACGGGATAAGAAAACCAAGAAATCGGACAAGGACCGCATCGACGAAATGCGCGCCACCATGAGCGGGCGCATTCAGGAAATCATCGCCGCCCGCGATAAAAAGCTGGGAGAGGTCTTGGAAGGCCAGGATGCCCAGGATATCCGCGACGGCTCCACCAACGAACTTCTCATTGGACAGGGAAAGAAAATCACCGAAAAGCTGTTGCAAAAGGTGAATTTTTCCGACGTAGCCGCTCCCAACGGGTTGGCGTCCGACGCCAAGGTGAACCAGGTTGCGGAACGGGTGCTGCACAGCGCCAACGACATGATTCACCGGCTCGAAGAGGAACTCGACAAGGAAATCGACAAGATCATCCGAGGCGACGAACTCAAGCCCGGTGTGCTGCAATTGGTGAAAGTCTACGTTGCCAAGAAACGCCGCATCTCCGTGGGAGATAAGATGGCGGGTCGTCACGGTAACAAGGGTGTAATTTCCAAAGTCGTCCCCGTCGAAGACATGCCCTTTTTGCGGGATGGAACCCCCGTGCAGATTCTTCTTAACCCCCTCGGCGTGCCTTCGCGTATGAACGTAGGGCAGGTTCTAGAAATGCACCTGGGCTGGGCGGCGGCCGCCCTCGGCATCAAGGTGGCGACGCCGGTATTCGACGGCGCCAGCTTCGACGACATTCTCAATGTGCTCGATGAAGCAGGATTGCCCCGGTCGGGAAAAAGCGATTTGTTCGATGGCCGTACCGGCGTGAAGCTCGACAATCAGGTGTGCGTGGGATACATGTATATGCTGAAGCTCGGCCATCTGGTCGACGACAAGATTCACGCGCGTTCCATCGGTCCTTACTCGCTGGTCACCCAGCAGCCCTTGGGTGGAAAGTCCCAGTTCGGAGGCCAGCGTTTCGGCGAAATGGAAGTGTGGGCGCTGGAAGCGTACGGCGCCGCCTATACGTTGCAGGAGTTGCTCACGGTCAAGTCCGATGACGTCATGGGCAGATCGAAGATTTATGAATCAATCGTCAAGGGCGAAAATGCCCCGCGGCCCGGAGTTCCCGAGTCATTCAACGTGCTCATCAAGGAAATGCAAGCCCTCTGCCTCGACGTAAAGTTCCGGCAGCATGAAGAAGAGCTGGTTTGACGGCCGTCGGCTCCGCGTCCCGTTGGACGCGGTTGCCGGTGGCGGACGTAGAGTTATCAAATAAACTGTTTGGGAGCCGAAGCCAATGAACGAACTTTTCGAAACCACAACCGAAACCCAACAAAAAGAAGCGATCACCATTCAGCTGGCCTCTCCGGACGTGGTGCGCAGCTGGTCTTACGGTGAGGTGACCAAACCGGAAACCATCAATTACCGCTCCTTCAAGCCCGAAAAAGACGGACTTTTTTGCGAACGGATTTTTGGACCGGTAAAGAATTGGGAGTGCAGCTGCGGTAAATACAAGCGCATCCGCTATCGCGGCGTCGTGTGCGATCGTTGCGGTGTGGAGGTGACCCACTCCAAAGTGAGGCGCGAGCGCATGGGCCACATCGAGCTGGCGGTGCCCGTGGTGCATATCTGGTTTTTCAAGAGTCTGCCCTCCGTAATCGGATCGCTGCTGGGCATGTCCGTAACCAACCTGGAACGGGTGATTTATTACGAATCATACATCGTTCTCGATTCGGGAGACACCGATCTTAAAATCGGCCAGCTTATCAGCGAAGACGAATATATCGATCTCGAAGACGAGGGACGGCATTTCGACGCCAAAATGGGCGCGTCCGCCATCAAGCAATTGCTGGCGGAAATCACGCCCGACACGCTTTCCACCGATATGCGCGAGCGCATCAAAACGGAGACTTCCAGCCAGCGCAAAGCCGATTTGCTGAAACGCCTCAAAGTCGTCGAAGCTTTCCGCAAGTCGCCCAATCGGCCCGAGTGGATGGTGCTCGACGTGCTGCCGGTCATTCCTCCCGACCTTCGTCCCCTGGTTCCGTTGGAAGGCGGCCGGTTCGCCACTTCCGATTTGAACGACCTGTATCGCCGGGTCATCAACCGCAACAACCGTCTCAAAAAGCTTATCGACATCAAGGCTCCCGAAGTCATCCTTCGCAACGAAAAGCGAATGCTTCAGGAAGCCGTCGACGTGTTGTTCGACAACGGCCGGCGTACCTTTTCCGTCAAAGGCGAAAACCGCCGCCCGCTCAAATCCCTTTCCGAATTACTGAAGGGAAAGCAGGGGCGCTTCCGTCAGAATCTTCTGGGCAAGCGCGTCGACTATTCCGGACGTTCCGTCATCGTGGTGGGACCCGAGCTGAAAATGCACCAATGCGGCCTCCCCAAGCCCATGGCGCTCGAGCTCTACAAACCTTTCATCATCCAGAAGCTGGAGGAGAAGGGCTATGTGCATACGGTCAAATCCGCGAAAAAATTCGTGGAAAAGGAACGCCCCGAAGTCTGGGACATTCTTGAGGAGATAATCGACGATCATCCCGTGCTCCTGAACCGCGCGCCGACCCTGCATCGTCTGGGTATCCAGGCGTTCTACCCCAAGCTGGTGGAAGGCAAGGCCATTCGCCTGCACCCGCTGGTTTGTACGGCCTTCAACGCTGATTTCGACGGCGACCAAATGGCCATCCATCTGCCGCTGTCATTCGAAGCCCAGTTGGAATGCCGCGTTCTGATGATTTCGGCCAACAACATTCTGCATCCCGCGTCGGGCCAGCCCATCGCGGTGCCTTCGCAGGATATCGTGTTGGGCTGCTACTACCTGACCACCATGAAGCCCACTGGTAAAGGCGCCGGTAAAGCCTTCTCCAACGGAGACGAAGCCATTTCCGCCTATGAGGCGGGTTATCTCGATCTCCATGTGCCCATCAAGGTGCGCATCGACGGGCAGATGGTGGAGACATCGGTCGGCCGGGTCATTTTCAATCAAATCATTCCCAAGGAGTTGGGATTCCAGAACCGCACTTTCGACAAGAAGACCATTTCGTCGACAATCGACAAGTTCTTCCGCATCGTAGGAAACGAAGGCACCTGCCTGTTTCTCGACGCCGTCAAAACCATGGGATTCACATGGGCCATGCGCGGCGGGATGAGCATCGCCATCGACGACATGATCATTCCTCCCGAGAAATATGAAATGATCAAAGCCACCAAGGCCAAGGTGGACAAGGTCATCGAACTTTATGAGAACGGCGTTATCACCGAAGGCGAGCGCTATAACCAGATCATCGACCTGTGGTCGCATACCACCAACGACGTGGCCTCCCTGGTTTATGAGAAGCTCGCCAAGGACCGCGACGGACTCAATCCCGTGTACATGATGGCCGTGTCGGGCGCTCGCGGAAGCCGCGAACAAATCAAGCAGCTTTCGGGAATGCGCGGCCTCATGGCCAAGCCGCAGAAAAAAATCACGGGACAGGAAATCATCGAGCATCCGATTCTTTCGTGCTTCCGCGAAGGACTCAATGTGCTGGAATACTTCATCTCCACCCACGGCGCCCGTAAAGGTCTGGCCGATACCGCGCTCAAAACCGCGGATGCCGGTTACCTGACTCGCCGTCTGGTCGACGTGGCCCAGGACGTCGTGATCAATGAATTCGATTGCGGCACCGTCATGGGCGTCGAGATGACGGACACCACCGAAGGCGAAGATGTGGTGGTTACCGTCCAGGAAAAGATTCTGGGACGCGTGGCCTGCGACGACATCTACCATCCCATCACGGACGAGGCTATCTGCAGCGCCGGTACCATGATCGACGAACGTCTGGGAGAGAAAATCGCCCAGGCCGGCGTGGAAATGGTGAAGGTCCGTTCGGTACTCACCTGCGAGACCAAGCGCGGCGTATGCGCTTTGTGCTACGGTCGAAACCTCGCCAACGGGCGTATGATCGACCTTGGGGAAGCCGTGGGAGTCATGGCGGCCCAGTCCATCGGCGAACCGGGAACGCAACTTACCTTGCGCACTTTCCATATCGGCGGCGCGGCTTCGCGCATGACCGCGGAATCGGTGAAAAAATCGAAATGGGATTGCAAAGTGGTTTTCCGGGACGTGGAAACGGTAAAGTCGCGTCGCAACGAAGACGTCGTGGTCAGCCGCTCCGGCGAAATGTCCCTTATCGACGACAGCGGAATTACCCGTATTCGATACGTCATTCCCTACGGATCGGTGCTCAAAGTCAAGCATGACGATCAGATCAAGGCGGGCCAGCTCCTGTTCGAATGGGATCCCTACAATACCGTGATCATCACCCGGGCCTCGGGTAAAATGGAATACGACGGATTGAAGGAAGGCACCACCTACGTAGTGGAATACGACGAAACTACGGGCATGGAGCGCATGCGCGTCATCCGCGACAAGCGCGCGAAGTTGCATCCGCATCTGAACATCGTGGACGACAAGGGCGTAAAGCTCGGTCGCTACGCCATTCCCGAAAACGCCTACTTGCAGTTCAAGGATAAGGAAGACGTCCACTCCGGTGATGCGGTGGCGAAGATTACCCGTGCGGCGGGCAAAACGCGCGACATTACCGGCGGTCTTCCTCGCGTGGCGGAGCTTTTCGAGGCGCGTCGACCCAAGAATCCCGCCGTGGTTTCCGCCATCGACGGCATCGTTTCCTTCGGAGACGTCGAACGGGGACAACAACGCATCGTCATCGAAGACGGCGAGTCGCGCGAGTCCTATCTCATTCCGCGCGGAAAGCACGTAACCGTGCACCCCGGCGATCGCGTACGCTCAGGCGATAAATTGTGCGACGGACCCATTGATCCTCATGACATCCTGCAAATCGCGGGTGACGCGGCGGTACAACGCTATCTGGTGGAGGAGATTCAAGCGGTTTACCGTCTGCAAGGCGTAACCATCTCCGACAAGCATATCGAATGCATCGTGCGTCAGATGATGCGCAAGGTTTCCATCGCCGATTCCGGCGAAACCGAATTGCTGGAAGGCGAAGAGATTTCCAAGGCTCGTCTACGCGATGCCAACGGGCGCGCGCAAACCATGGGACTGCGTCAGGCCACCTACAAGCCGATGCTTTTGGGCATCACCAAGGCTTCGTTGGGAACCGACAGCTTCATTTCGGCGGCTTCCTTCCAGGAAACCACGCGCGTGTTGACCGGTGCCGCTATTGCAGGCAAAATCGATACGCTCGAAGGCCTCAAGGAAAACGTGATCATGGGACGTCTCATACCTTCGGGTACGGGAAATACCACCATCGGCCAGGTGCGAGTACGCGACCTGGACGCGGAAGCGGAAGAAGAGGCATTGGCGGGAGAAATTCCCGAGTTGGAGGGGGGAGAAACCCTGATTTCAACGGAAACCAGCGCCTGATTTCTGGGCGGATTCCTACGGTGACCCGGCGAAAAAAGGCCGGGAAACCACTGGAAAGCCTGGGCCGGTAGGATTTGCCGCCATCAGCGGGAAGCTACTCAAGCCCTTGACATTAATAGACTTATTAGCTTAATTTGCCACACATTTCGGGAGATAAATACGTGCCCACAATCAGTCAGTTAATCCGTAAGGGAAGGCAAAAAGCCGTGGTCAAATCCAAGGCGCCGGCTCTCATGGGCAGCCCCCAAAAACGGGGCGTTTGCACCAGGGTTTACACCACCACCCCCAAAAAGCCAAATTCCGCCTTGCGTAAAATCGCGCGCGTTCGGCTTTCCAACAAAATGGAAGTCACCTGTTATATTCCCGGCGAAGGGCATAATCTGCAGGAGCATTCCATTGTTCTTATCCGGGGTGGACGTGTAAAAGACGTTCCTGGCGTACGCTATCACATTATTCGCGGAACCTTGGACACCTCGGGTGTCGAAGGACGTCGCCAAAGTCGTTCTCTCTATGGAGTCAAGCGTCCCAAAGCCGGCGCAGCAGCTCCAGCCGCCAAAGGCGGCAAACCCTCTAAAGGGAAGAAATAAAGCATAGCCCCAAGGGCAAGGGAAACACATGTCGAGAAGAAAAAAAGCGGACAAGCGCAAAAGTTATCCGGATCCCAAGTACAATAGCCTCCTGCTTTCCCAGTTCATGAACGTGGTATTGAGCCGCGGAAAACGCAGCATAGCCGAAACCATCGTCTATGGCGCATTGGACCGTCTTAAAAAGAAGGCGGGCGGCGAGGAAGATGAATTGACCCTGTTCAAGAACGCATTGGCCAATATCAAGCCCGCCGTAGAGGTGAAGTCACGCCGGGTCGGTGGCGCCAACTATCAGGTGCCCGTAGAGGTCGCTCCGCAGCGCCGCACAGCCTTGGCTTTGCGTTGGCTGAAGGAAGCCGCTCAGAAGCGCAATGAGAAGGACATGCCCATGCGTCTGGCCGCCGAGCTTCTCCAGGCCGCCAACAATGAAGGTAATGCGGTGAAAAAGCGTCAGGATATCCATCGCATGGCGGAATCCAACAAAGCCTTCGCTCATTTCCGCTGGTAATTTCCCCAGTCCGGTAATATCCCGTCTTCACGAAAACCTCGGCCGCAAAGCCGGGGTTTTTCTTTTGGTCTCATCGCAAGACGGAGGCCAAAACCGCGAGTAACACAACCCTGCCCGAAGGCGTGAAAGCCAATCTTCCCTATTTATTTACTTTATGCACACCATGAATCCCGAAAAAGACATCCGGAATATCGCCATCCTGGCGCATGTGGATGCGGGTAAAACCACGGTATCCGAACGTCTTCTCTATTTCAGCCAAAGCATAACCGGCCTGGGAGAGGTGGACGAAGGTTTGGCCACCATGGATTATCTCGAAGAGGAGAAAAAACGCGGGATCACAATTGAGGCCGGGATAGCCTCCTATACCTGGAAGCAAACCACGGTCACTTTCGTCGACACGCCTGGACACGTGGATTTCGGCGTAGAAGTGGACTTCGCGCTCCAAGCCGTCGAAGGCGTGGTTCTGGTGCTTTCGGGAATCAGCGGAATCGAATCGCAAAGCCTGGAAGCATGGGAGAAAATCAAGGCCAACAGGAACGATCCTCTGGTTTTCATCAACAAGCTCGATTTACGGGGTTCAGACCACCGCAAGGTCATGGAGCAAATCCAGGTAACCTTCGGAATCAAGCCATTCGCCCTGACTCTTCCCGTATACGTGGACGACAAAATCGACGGCGTGGTCGACGTACTGAATCAACTTGCCCTTTACCGCTCCTCGCAAAGTCCGAGAAAGTTGATCAAGGGAGAAGTTCCCGAAAGCTGTCGCGAGGAGTATTTACAGGCCCGCCGTGATCTGCTCGACGTGGCCGCGGAATTCGACGACGAGGTTCTTAGCGCCTTTGTCAAAGGAGAAGAACCCACCCACGAGCAATTGATAAGAGGGGTGCGAGCCGCCATGCGCAGCGGCCGGTTCCTGCCGGTTTACATGGGTTCGGCTTTGCGCAACGTGGGAATCCGCCAACTGCTTAACGGCATCAAATTTATTTTAAGCGCTCCTAATATCACTTCCGATACCGCACGGCGCCTTGGATTCATCATTAAAATCCGTTATTATCAGGGCATCGGAAAGATTTTTTTGGCTAAGCTCTATGCATCGGTCCGAAAGGGAGACTTGGACGGAATTCGCATCCATCGCGTTTTTGCGGAAAACCTTTCCGAAATGGAAGCGGGCGAAGCGGGTGAAATCGTCGCACTGCAGACGGATCGCAGTTATCGCATGGGCCAGTTCATCGTACCCGACGGGGATGGAGACTCCCCGCTGCTGAAAACCTATCAGCCGCTCCTGCAATCGCGCATAGAAGTAAACGATGAAAAGGATTTCGAATTCGTACGCGACACATTGGCGCGCGTATCCGAAGCCGAGCCATCCATCATGATAGAAGCGGATTCATCGACGGGGGGCTGGCTCATCAATACGGTGGGTGAATTGCAATTGGATGTTTTCACCCGGAGGTTGGTGCGTGAATTCGGTTGCAATATCCGGGTGGGAGCTCCAAGGGTAAAATATTTTGAAAAACTCAAAGGACGTCGCGAAGGTATTGAAAATTCCGCCACGGGCATGGGCGCCGAATTAAAGATTGCCGTCACGGTCCGTTCACATGAAGAAGAGCGGAACCTGCTGACTTTCGCCCCGAAATTGGAAACCGAGCCGATGGCCACCATTATTCGGGGGGCTTTCGAGCAATTCACGAATACCGGGCCGTGCGGATATGGGCCCATTGCCCATTTCCATTGCCACGTGGATACCGTGCAATCCAGCGGTGATTCGCAGCCTCCACCGCCGATTATTTCGAAATGTTTTTTCGATTGCCTGTCGTTGGGGTTGGGTTGCGCCGAATTTGATGTTTTTGAGCCGGTAATGCGCCTGGAAATAATCGTTCCGGACGAGTTTTGTGGTGCCGTGCTATCCGATTTGGCTTCCCGAGGAGGCGTGGTGCGAAAGTTGGATTCAGATGGGTATAACTCGATAATTTTATTGGAGATACCCTTGGAGAAAACGTTCGGGTATACTACTTTGTT
>CAYNXV010000086.1:0-7694 GCA_964401245.1 uncultured Bifidobacteriales bacterium
CGTGTAGGTGAACATACGGGTGACACAAAGAACCGGGTAAACATAGCCCCTTCATTGGCCAGCCGGTCTATATTCGGCGTATGCAGGTTGCGATTACCGGTTATGCCGAAATCACCGTATCCCTGGTCGTCGGTAATTACCAGGATAACATTGGGTTTGGCCTGGGCTCCCCAGATAATGGATGCAGAAACAAGAAAAATCGACAGTAACCGCTTCATGGCCCTCCTCCTCTCGATTAGATTTAGGTTGCCGAGGATAATCCTGTCAACCGCTGCTCCAACGGGCCTCGCAGGATATATACCGCACAGGCCCACACCTTGGAATGTCTCCACCGTAGTACATGTTTTTACATTTTCTCCTCACGCAAAGCTCTTTGGAAAGCCGGACTCCCATGCATAAATACATGTTCCCGTCATTGATTCTGGCGCTGATTGCCGGCGCCCATGCCCACGGAATTTCCGAGTCCCAGCAGCAGGCCATTCTCGAAGGCGGAAACCTGCGGTATATGTGGCTCGGGGCCGTCCATATGTTGACGGGCTATGATCATCTGCTCTTTCTGTTCGGTGTGCTCTTTTACCTGACCGGTTTCAAGGACATCATCAAGTTCATCACGATCTTTACCGTGGGCCACAGCATCACCCTCATGCTTGCGACCTACCTGCAAATCACCGCCAATTATTATTTGGTGGATGCGGTCATCGCCCTGAGTGTCTGCTACAAGGCCTTTGATAATCTGGACGGCTTCAGGAAGTACCTCGGGTTCACTCCGCCTTCCATGCTCACAATGGTTTTCGTTTTCGGTCTCATCCACGGTTTTGGATTATCGACGCGGCTCCAACAACTTCCCTTGCCGGACGAAGGCCTTTTCAGCCGCATACTTTCCTTCAATTTGGGCGTTGAATTGGGTCAGGTGGCCGCCCTTTCGGTAATGTTGATCCTGCTGGCCGGTTGGCGGAGAACGGGTTCATTCCTGGAAGGCGGACGTCTCGTCAATGTCTTGTTGTTGGTGGCGGGTATCGGTCTTTTTCAATTGCAGATGCACTCCTACCTGCACGATGAAGGTCATCATCACGAGACGTCAGAGGAGTTTGCAGAAGACGAACATCCGCATGGAATGGAGGTCCTTCCCTTTGATGAGGAGGATTCCCCGGGTGTTGACACGGGTAACTTGGACGATTCGGCCGGCGGGGAGGAATCGCGGGATTCAATATCACAGACACCCGCAACCAAGTCGAAAAAAACCCATACTCATGCAGACGGCACCACGCATCATAGCCATTGATGCCTTACCGTATGGCTCCGTAAATCGAAAAGTCTTTTTTCAATCCAAAAACCAGAGGAGGATTCAGGTGGATATCAGCAGGAAAACGAAAGCAATCGGAGCATTGTGTCTGGCTCTAAATCTTTTCGTGCCGGCTTCGGCACAAGATGCGCCGCCCGCGCCCTCTGTTCCGGAAGCTCCGGTATTCGGTTGGAGCCGCCAATTCACCGGCATGTTGAATCTGAACCAGGTTTATTTCCGCAATTGGGTCAAAGGCGGAACCGACGCGCTGGCGTGGGAGCTGAATCTGGGAGGGACCACCGCTTTGGAACAGGAGGATTTCCGTTGGGAAACCAATGCGAGAATCCTGTACGGCCAAACCAAGCTGGCCGATCTGGACTCGCGCAAATCGTCCGACGAATGGAAACTGGAAACCGTTTATACCCGTAAGCTGGGTACCTGGATCAATCCCTTTGCCGCCGCCACGGGTTGGTCCCAATTTACCGCCGGCTACGATTATGACGATGACGCCGGTACCCGGACGCAAACTTCCGACTTCTTCGACCCCGCCTATTTCACCCAAACATTGGGATTGGGGTTCACTCCTTTTCCCGATTTCAAGGAAAGGCTGGGCTTTGCGTTGAAGGAAACCTTTTCCGCCGACTACGGATACGCCGACGACGTGGAAACCACGGATAAGGTTGAGGATTTCAAATTGGAATACGGTTTGAGTTCCATTACGGAATACCAGCTTACGCTCATGGAAAATATCCTGGGTACTACCAAGCTGGATGTGTTCGTCAATTTCCAGGGCATAGACGAAATCGACGCGCGGTGGGAAAATAAGATTACCGCCAAGGTGAACAAGAATATCAGCGTCAATCTGGAACTGGAATTGCTTTACGACAAGGATCTTTCGGAAAGTACCCAGCTGCGTGAATCGCTGGCCGTTGGAATCACCTTCTTGTCACTCTGAATCCAGTTCCACGACTTTTCGGGTGCGGCATGATTCATCCGCCGCCAGTACGATGCGAAGGCTGTCGAAGGCCGCGCGGTGGTGCTCCGCCAAATCGGTGTTTTCGCGGATGGCTTGCAGGAAAAACTTCTGCTCCGCTTCACAAAGTTGGTCGTGGGTCGGCTCGTTTTCGGTGTTCATGATTACGTCCGATTCCGCTTGCGCACCTTCGGAGTCTTGTGCCGCGGAATGGACGACGAGGGCTGTCTGCCGGGTGCGGCTGTTGCTATTGGGCGCCTCGGTGGGGAGGGCATTCTCCGCGATGCGGTTGACCATGCTGACGCTGCCTTTGGGGCCCATCACGTCTTTGATGAAATGGGCGGCGCGGCTTATCATCGGCCCCCATCCGGTTTCGAACCAACCTACCGAGCCGTCGTCGAAGGTGACATGCATATGGCCGTAATTGTTCATGGTGGAAGCGATTTCCCCGCTGAGCCGCGCCCCTATCGCATGCACCTGGCGCGGCCGCGCCTGGGTGAGCCTTAACATGATGTCCACATAATGGACTCCGCAATCGACGATGGGGGATACGGATTCCATCAGGTTCTTATGCGTGCTCCAGGCGGCGTCGAAGCTTTGCTGGTTGAGATTCATGCGCATTACCAGCGGCTTTCCCAGGGTCCGGCCGATCTCCACCAATCGCAAATAGGTCGGGTGATGGTGGAGAATATATCCTACCACCAGCTTTCTGCCGGTTTCGCGCGCCGTGCGCAGCACCGCTTCGGCGTCGGAGGCGGTTTCGGCCAGGGGCTTTTCCAGAAAAACATGGCAACCCCTTTGCATCGCCGCGATGGCATAGGCAGCATGGGTGTCGGGATAGGTGTTGATGGAGACTGCGTCGGGCGAGGTTTCGCGCAAGGCGGTTTCATAATCAGAGAATTGCGGAACATCGCCGATTTCCATGGCCAGCTTTTCGCGGCTTCCGTCGCCCCGGCTGACCAATCCCGCGATGTCGAAGCCTTCCAAGCGCCGGTAGGCGCGCGCATGGGAGCTTCCCATATAGCCGCAACCTACTATCAATACCCTGGTTTTATCGGACATGCCCAATCCTTCATCTGGGACTTTATCAGTCGCCGTCGCCCGAGGAGAATTCGACGTCTTTCATCTGGGGCACGGTCATCAATTCGTTCAATACCGATTTGACGTCCTGGCCTTCGAAAAGCAGCGCGTGCAGTCCTTCCAAGATGTGCATACGGATACCCAAGTCATCGATTTTCTGACGTACGATTTTGACCGTGTTGACCCCTTCGGCCACTTCGCCGATTTCTTCGGCGGCCTCCGAAAGACTCTTTCCCAAGCCTACCAGGAATCCCACCCGATAATTGCGGCTCAATTCGCTGCTGCAGGTGGTCACCAAATCTCCCACTCCCGCCAGACCCAGAAAAGTGAGCGGGTTGGCTCCCAGTTTTGCTGCCAAGCGGCTCATCTCTATGAGACCGCGGGTAATCAGCATGCCTTTGGTATTGTCGCCGAGGCCAAGCGCGGCCGCCATTCCCGTGGCGATGGCGTACACGTTTTTCAAGGCTCCCGCCAGCTCCACTCCAAAAATGTCGTGGTTGCTGTATACGCGAAAATAGGGGCAAGAGAGCACTTCCTGTACGGTGGCGCAGACTTCTTCGTATTGGCTGGCGATAACCGTGCCGGAAGGTTTTTTGGCGATAATCTCCTTGGCCAGGTTGGGTCCGCTCAATACGCCTACTTTGAGACAGGGGGTTTCTTCGCGGAGAATCTGGCTCATCAACTTGAAGGAATCGAGTTCTATACCTTTGGTCATGGATACGAGAAGTTGTCCGCCGTCGAGGGAATCGCCCAGCCGGTGGGCCACTTCCCGGAAATGCGGACTGGGAACGGCCATGAAGATAAGCCGGCATCGGCCAGCCACCTCGGCCAAATCGGCGGTGGCGGCCACATTTTCGCTCAACTTGAATCCGGGCAGGTATTTGCGGTTCTCATGCAGTGTGTTCACCTCGTCCGCCATGGCCGGGTTGCGATGCCAGTGCAGCACCGGGCGTCCGTTAGTGCCTATGATATCGGCCACGGCGCTTCCGAAGCTGCCGCCGCCGATTACTCCCACGCTGTCTTTGGCTTGGCTCATGGGGCCCCTTTCTCCAGTCCGTAATGGTCGAGCTTATTGCGATAATAATAAAGCAGTTTCATATTGAGGGAATAGGCCTCATTGTCCTCTACCCGCAATACGTCGCCGTTGTGAAAGCTTTGGAAATGCGATAGGGCGGATTGGAATATTTCCCAAGGCGATTTTCCCCTCAATTCAGCCGCCAGCCTCAGATCTCCCTTGCCGTCCATCTCGACCAGCCTGGGCACCAACCGCTCCATGCGGGCGCGCACGTCGTCCAGAGGAACTTTGCTGGGTTCGCCGTCGAGTCGCACGAGATGGAACAAATCTTCTTTCGGATGAGCCGCCTTGATGGTTTCGAATAGCGCGAAGGCCGCTATATGGGTGCAGAGAAGGATGTTGTTGCGCCGGAAGGATTCCAGTATCCGCTCTCCGAGTTCGCGCGTATACTGCCGGTCTCTTTGCGAATCGGCCCCATAGCCTCCCTGGATTTCCAGGTACTTGCGTCTGTCAACCGGCCTGCCCTGGGCATCGCGACTGTTGCCTTCGCGGTCCACCCGGTTTCCGAACAAATCGAGCGGCTCGCAAATATGCAGGTGGATATCGGAATGCATGTTTCTCAGGTTGCGCCAGAAATTGAGCTGACGGGTCAGGCGCGTGGCGTCGCTTTTGAACCGGATGAAGCGGCTCCGCCCGGCCTGTTGCAAATGTTGTTCGATAAGCGTCTTGGCTTCCAGCACCAATTCATAAGAGAGCGTGCAGGGCACGATGAAAATGTCCGGACGCTCTTTTCCGGCCGCGAGATTGGCGGAATAGGCGCTCAGGCCGCAACCCAACAGTCCCAGTTTGATTTTCTGTTCCACGTCTCCGCGTCGATTGCGGGCTCCGCCGGGGAAAAAGAGGTTATGCTGGCCCATTTCCAGGGTCATGGTGGCATAGGTTTTGAGAGTGGATTTATAGATCCGGCTTTGCTTGCGCCTGTCCACCTTGTAGGCGCCGAGATGGTTCATGAAAAAGGCGAGGATGGGATTGGTGAAAAGATTGAGGCCCGCTCCGTAGGTGAATGGGGGCAGATTGCTCAAGTGCAAGGCCAGGCCGATAACCATGCTGTCCAGATTGCTGAGGTGCATGGGGGTCATAATCAGGGTGCCCCGCCGCGAAAGGTCACGCACCTCGTCCACCGCGCCGGTGACGACCAGGTTCTTTTCGAGGTTGAAGCGCGAACCCATGGACGTTAGAAAACCGACGGGTGAGAGGCGGGTGAAAAGCGCGCGGAACCCTAGGGGCAGAATCCGCGCCGCCAGTTTGTAGACGCGGGGATCGAAGTATCCGGTGATTTCGCGCACGTAGTCCGCGATAATCTCACGGAGCAGTTCCACCCGGGCGCTTTTGTCCGCATGGGGAAATTCCCGGGCCACGCGCGACCAGAAGGCCTTTTGGCGCCGCGTTTCCAGGGTAGGGGCTTCGGAGCGCAGACGCTCCAATTCATGGGTGGCGGCGTCGTTGAGCTGCACGTCGAGCGGCCAGGCCGGGTCACGCGAAGCGGCGGCCAGATGCTCGGTCAGCGCCCTTTCCACCACTTCGCCGCGCATGCGGTTTATCTGTTCGGGGGAGAGGAAAAGCCCGGAACCGGGAGGGGAATCGCTATCGGAATTGAAATGGGCCTGCATGCGAGCGGTCATGCGAACAAGCGTCGCAAGTCTTCCAGGCTGAGTTCATCCATGCGCTCAACCACCCGGTGGGCTCCCTTGAGGGCCGAAGCGGGATGGGTGGTGGCTACGCCCACGGCTTTCATGCCTCCGGCCAATGCGGCATCCAATCCGAATTGCGCGTCCTCGAACACGATGCAAAGCTCCGGCGGTCGGGATATCCTGTCGGCGGCCAGTAAAAAGACCTGGGGATCGGGCTTGCCCGCGGTGACATCCTCGGCCGAAACGATGGAGACGAAATACTCCTTCAATTCGAGCGCCTCAAGGGCGGTGGAAATGTTCAACCGATGGGTGGAGGAGCCCAGGACGCAGGGAAGACGGGCATCGCGCAAACGGCCCAGGAATTCGCGCACACCGGGGAGGGCTTCCAGACCTTCGGTGCGGATCAATTCGCGGTAAAGCTCCTCTTTGCGAAGTGAGAGGCGCGCTACTTCATCCCGATCCGAAGTCCATGCGAGGATGGTGGGAATGATTTTCTCGTTTTTCATGCCGAAGCCGAGTTTGAAATGTCCGGGAGGCAAAGGCATTCCCGCTTCTTGGGCCAGCAATTCCCAGCTTTTTTCGTGGGCCCGGGAGGAATCGATGATGACTCCGTCCCAATCAAAAATGATTCCGATTCGGTCCAGGGCGGGCAAGTTCATGGCGGCTTTGTCTCCAGATAAAAAGGCGCGGGCGGACGGCACCGGACACGGCACTAATGTTAGAAAAAACCCCTTACCCGGCAATTTGCCTTTAGGCTGCGGCCGGCTCTTGAATGTTTTTTCTATTAAGAGGGGCAACTTGGCAAACAAGGAGGAAAACATGATTTGGAACTTCGAACCTTTCAACGAAATGGAACGCATGCGGAGGCAGATGGAGGGTCTTTTCGACCGCATGGGGTTCGCGAACGCAAGCTCCTACGCAACCTTTCCGGCCATGAACCTCTACGAATCCGATGATGATATCACGGTATTGGTGGAGTTGCCGGGAGTGCGCAAGGAGGAAATGGAGCTGGACCTGCGGGAGAACGTTCTGGTCGTATCGGGAAAAAGGGAACCCGTGGCCGATGGCGGAGGCGCCGTAAACCTCCGGAAGGAGAGGGTGGACGGGGGTTTCCGGAAAACCTTCCGGTTACCCGTAAAAGTGGCTTCCGAAAAAGCGGACGCCTTTTACCGCAACGGAATCCTGACCGTAAAAATGCCGAAAGCCGAAGAGGCCAAACCCCGTCAAATTTCCATTCAAGCCTAGGAGGACGATATGGCGACCGAAGTATCGAGAAGAGGACGCAAGGAAGTAAGCGCGGCGACGACGGAAAATCTTTCGCAGGTTTCCAACGCCTATGAAGCCGACGCCGACATATACAGCACCGAAGACGGTCTTACGCTTTACCTGGATTTGCCGGGCGTGGAGAAAGGGGCGGTGAGCATCGAACTGGACGAATCCAATACCCTGCAAATAAAGGGCAAAAGCGCGGTGCAAGAGCCCGGCGGATTGCAATTCCGCGAATTCCAGGTCGGTGATTTCTATCGCTCGTTCCGACTGGGAGAGGAATATGATCGAGATAAGGTCTCGGCTACGCTGGAAGACGGCGTTTTGAAGGTCGATGTGCCCAAACGCGAAGAGTCGAAGCCCAAGCGCATCGCCATCAACGCATAG
>CAYNXV010000086.1:7794-14463 GCA_964401245.1 uncultured Bifidobacteriales bacterium
AATGGATGATTTGAAAAGCTGGTATCGAGGCGGTCTCATCACCCCGATAAACGCTTTACGTATCGCCCAAAGGGAATTGTCACACAACAGCGACGCCGTGGAATCCATCCGCCGCATCGCCCATACTTTGCGCGGCTCGGGAGGAACCTACGGATTTCCCGAAATCAGCGACGCCGCCCTGCATCTCGAAGAGGCTCCCCATGCGGAGGTTCCCGCGTCACTTATCCGATTGCTCCGCACCTTGGAAGAAATCGCCTCCCGCCCGGACATGGAAGACAAGTCCGGGATTCTCGTCATCGACGACGACAGCTACATATCCGCGCTCCTGCTCAAATTACTGGAATCGTCGAACCGGGAAATCTTCCAAGCCGGCAGCGCGCGGCAGGCCGAGCAGATTCTGGAGGAGAAGAAGATATCGCTTATCATCCTGGATCTCATGTTGCCGGATACCGACGGACGTAACTTTCTCGTGCGCCTCAAGGAGAGGCCCATTACCGCCTCCATTCCGGTCATAGTCCTGTCGGCCAAGCTGGGTTCCCAAACCAAAACCGAATGCTTCGCATTGGGAGCCGACGCCTATTTCGAAAAGCCGTTCGAAATCGATACCCTATCTGCGGCCGTCTCGGCCCAATTGCACCGATCCGAGGTGAATTTGCGCGAAGCCCGCGTCGATCATCTCACGGGGCTGCCCAACAGGGCGGCTTTTCGCGAAGCCTTCATCCGCCAGTCTTCTTTGGCCGGCCGCAAGCAAGAGCCGCTCACGGTGGCCATCATGGATTTGGACCGTTTCAAACAGGTCAACGACAATCATGGACATGCCGTGGGCGACGAGGTTCTGCGCCAATCCGCCCTTATCGTCCGCGAATCTCTGAGACGGTCCGACCTTTTGGCCCGATGGGGCGGCGAGGAATTCGTGGCGCTCTTTCCCGAAACCAATTTGGAAGGTGCGGCCGCGGCGGTGCGCAAGGCGGCCGCGGTTTTGCGCGAACATGAATTTTCCGGCGCCGGCGGTCAGCCGTTTCGGGTAACCCTTTCGGCGGGTTTGGCCCTCGTGGAGGAAAAGCATACGGTAGGGGAAGCCATTGCCGAGGCGGATCGATTTCTATACAACGCCAAATCCCAGGGCAGGAATCGCGTATTGAGCAGTCTCGATCCCATTGAAGAACCCAGCCGTGAACTGCTGGTGGCGGAAGCCGACGAAACAGTGGCCGGCATCATGAAAAGCCGATTGGGGCGCGAAGGCTTCAGAATAACCCATTGCTCCGACGGTGATTCGTTGTTGGAGGCGGCGCGCCAGGGAAGTTTTTCCTTGTGTATTTTCAGCTCCAATCTTCAGGACGGGCGGGGCGTGGAGTGGCTAGAGCGGCTCCGGCAGATTCCCAATTGCTCCGGCATGCCGATATTGCTGCTGACGGCCTTGGGCCACGATAAGGACATCGCCAAAGGGTTCCAGTTCGGAGCGGACGACTATCTGGTCAAGCCCTTCTCTCCTTTGGAGCTGGTGGCGCGCGTAAGAAACCTGCTCCGCAAGTCCTGAAATACGCTCGGACCTTCCGGAAAATCCCCTTCGCCGGGCCTTCCCGATTGCATCCCCCTTCGTGGGAAGGGTAGAATAGTCGGAGATAACGGGATGGGATAATGACGCAAAATTGGATAGGGTATGCGGGCCTGCTTACCGCCTTGGCGGCTTTCGCCCAGTTCTGGATTTGGCAATGGATTCACAGATCCCGGGGTAAAGGCCGTTTGGCGGTGGTGGATTTGGGGACTCCCGAAATCGGATTCGACGGTACCGGACCGCATATCGCCATATCGGGAAGCTTGAAGGCCAGCGGGGGAGACGTGCATGTGCTTTCCATGGAATTGACGCTCTCCCAAAAGAAAACCAAAAAGACCCGAACTTTCCAATGGGCGGGATTCAAGCCCTCTTACGCTCTATCCGCCGCCGACGGATCGGCATGGCTTCCTCCCGAAGGCTTCGGGATTTCGCCGTTGATGCCCCGGCGATTCATCGCCTTGTTCCAGGATTTCCCCTCGGCGCAGGAAATAAAACCCATTCTCCACCGGTATCGCCAGCATTGGAATGAATGCCGACAGAAATTCGGCGAAGTAAACGGATCCGGCAGGGGTCCGGGCGACAGCCAAGAGGACAACAAGCTCCTGCTGGAAGCCGTCAATGAATTCAAGCGTTCCCTCATTTGCATTCATTCCTATACCGAACTAGACAGGCTTTGCTATTGGGAGCACGGCGATTTCACCCTTTCGCTGAAGATCATCACGGAAGAAGGGGCGGAGCCGGTAGGACGGGAGACGGAGTTCAATCTGCCCAAGGGGGACGTCAAGTTTCTTAAAGCGAATTGCGTGGAAATGCTGGACGAGCCCATCGCGAAGTTTCTACGCAAGCCGGCCAAAGGATACGAATTGGTATTCGTGCAGGCGAGCGGAGGCTGGCAAGCCTCTCGGCCGGGTATGCCACAATCCGAAAACGTAACCCCGACCTGACGGGTTTCGCCCTTTTTACAAAAAGCGATATCCGTCCATTGGCCTGTATTGGCCACTTGCACTTTTCTATAATCTGGAGATGAAAACACCTAAAGACCTTAAGGCCGGCGACAAGGCCCCGGATTTTTCGGCCCTCACAGACACCGGCGAATCCCTCTCGCTCAAGCAACTGAGGGGCCGCAAGGTGGTGCTTTACTTTTATCCCAAAGACAGCACGCCCGGCTGCACGCGGGAAGCTTGCGCGTTTCGCGACGGCTTGGCCCAGATCCGCAAAACCGGAGCCGAGGTCGTGGGCGTGAGCATGGACAGCGTGGAATCGCATCGGCGCTTCAAAGAGAAGCAAGGGCTCAATTTTCCGCTGGTCGCCGACGAGGAGCGCCGCATCGTGGAGGATTACGGGGTTTACCAGGAAAAATCCCTGTACGGACGTAAGTTCATGGGAATCGTGAGAACCACTTTCATCATCGATGAAAAAGGCCGCATTGCGCGGGTTTTCCCTCGCGTCAAGGTGGATAAACACTTCCAAGAGGTGCTGGAAGCGCTCAAAGAAATGGGCAAATGAATTACGTTCCGTAGTTAATCGCGACAAGGTCCGGGAAAATTTTGTCCGTACCCTTGCAGCAGCTATATTTCGGACATGACGCATCCAGCCAGGAAAAAATTGGTCGTGCTCGGATCGGGATTCGCGGCCTTCCGATTGTTACGCGATATCGATACCCGCCGCTTCGATGTGGTGGGCGTCAGCCCCCGGAATCACTTTCTGTTCACTCCTTTGCTCCCCAGTACCACGGTGGGCACGGTGGAATTCCGCAGCATCATCGAATCCGTCCGCCAGGCTTGCCCCAGGATCCGTTTCTATTCGGCGGAAGCCGTGGGATTGGATCCGGAAGCCCGCAAGTTGAATTGCCGCGGCGCCGTCGACGGCCAGTCCTTCGAGTTGGACTACGACTACCTCGTCATTGCGGTGGGTTCCACCAACAGCACCTTCGGTATTCCCGGAGTCGGCGAAAACGCCATGTTTTTAAAACAATTGTCGGACGCGCGGGCGTTACGGCAAAGGATCATCGAATGTTTCGAAATGGCTTCCCAACCCGGAATTGACGAACGGGAGCGGCGAAGACTGCTCTCTTTCGTGGTAATCGGAGGAGGCGCCACCGGGGTCGAGTTCGCGGCGGAAATGCACGATTTCCTCACCGAAGACCTGCGCGAAGCCTACCCCGAGAGAGCGGAAGAAGTGCACATACTCCTGCTGGAAGCCACCAAACAGATTCTCAGTACTTTCGATGCCGCATTGTCGGAATATACGGTCAGTCATTTCCGCCGCCAAAAGATCGAGGTGCGCACCGAATCGCTGGTGGTAGGCATCGATGACAAGGCCATCCATATGAAGGACGGCTCCCAAATTCCTTACGGTCTGGTGGTCTGGGCCGCCGGCGTGGCTCCGGTGGAGTTCGTCAAGAGCCTGCCTTTCGAAAAGGAGAAGGGCCGGTTGATAACCGACGAATATTTCCGCGTGCCGGGTCGGGATTCGATATTCGCCATTGGCGATTGCGCCACCATCCGCGATCATAATCTGCCCATGACAGCCCAGGTGGCGGAGCAGGCGGGC
The DNA here is from genome assembly GCA_964401245.1 of uncultured Bifidobacteriales bacterium. Lineage (GTDB taxonomy): Bacteria > Fibrobacterota > Fibrobacteria > UBA11236 > UBA11236 > JBGTHM01. The sequence continues at coordinate 11,903 of CAYNXV010000086.1, forward strand.
AAATATCTGGCGCGCAGCCTGGGTAAAACGGCCATCGGAAAAACTTCTTCGCCTTTCCGTTACAAACATGCGGGCATGCTGGCCTATGTGGGCAGCAACCGGGCGCTGGCGGAATTGAACCACATCAAAGGCAAGGGATTCACCACCTTTCTTTTTTGGCGGTCCGCCTATTTAACCAAACTGGTCAGCCGCCGCAACAAAGTGCTGGTGATTTTCGACTGGCTGAAAACCCTGATTTTCGGACGGGACGTATCCCGGATGTGACCGGAAAACCGCCTGGGGAAATTTTCCACCGGAGACTTTCGACATGAATAATTCCTCCCAACGTCCCGAAAACCATTTGGCGGGAGAAACCAGTCCCTATCTTTTGCAGCATGCGCGCAACCCCGTGGACTGGCATCCTTGGGGAGACGCCGCCTTGGAAAAGGCCAAACTGGAAAACAAGCTGATGCTCATCAGCATCGGCTATTCGGCATGCCATTGGTGCCATGTGATGGAAAGGGAGTCTTTCGAGGATGAAGAGACAGCCCTGATTATGAACCGTGACTTCATCTGCATCAAAGTCGATCGCGAGGAGAGGCCCGACGTCGACCAAGTCTACATGCAGGCCGTTCAATTGATAACGGGGCAGGGAGGATGGCCCCTGAATTGTTTCGCGCTTCCCGACGGCAGGCCCGTATACGGCGGCACCTATTTTCGCAACGAGCACTGGAAGGACGTACTTAAGACGCTTGCGACGCTTTATCGGGACGAAACTGAAAAAGTGGTGGATCAAGCGGAGGAGCTGACGAGGGGAGTACGTAGATCGGATTCCATCAAGGTCGTTACGGATATGGCCGAACCCGCCCGGGAGGAAATCAAGGCGGTTTACGCTTCTTTTGCCGGACAATTCGACAACCGGGAGGGGGGACCCAATCGCGCGCCGAAATTTCCCCTGCCGAACAATTACCGTTTTCTCCTGCGCTATGGGTTCCAGGCCGGAGACGTGGAAGCGTTGCGCCACGTGTATTTGACCCTGGACAAGATGGCGATGGGCGGGATTTTCGATCAAGTGGGCGGAGGCTTCGCGCGATATTCCACCGATTTCGAATGGAAAGTTCCCCATTTTGAAAAAATGCTTTACGATAACGGCCAATTGCTGGAGCTGTATTCTGAAGCCTTCCAGGCCACGGGCAAGCAATTGTACGCCGACACCGCGCTGGCTACGGCCGATTTCGTGGAAAGGGAATTGACATCTCCGGAAGGTGGTTTCTATTCGGCCCTCGACGCAGACAGCGAAGGCGTGGAAGGCAAATACTACGTATGGACCAAAGAGGAACTGCAATTACTGCTGGGAGACGCCTTTGGCCTGTTCGCGGACTACTATCAGGTAAATTCACAAGGATATTGGGAGGAAGGAAATTACATCCTGCTCCGCAAGCAAACGGATGCCGATTTCGCCGCCGACAAGCATATGAGCGTGGAGGCCGTGCATTCCGCGATGGCCGAGGCGCGCGAGCGCGTCTTTGGAGCCCGGACGCGCCGCATACGTCCCGGACTCGACGACAAGGTGCTGACCTCGTGGAACGGAATCATGTCGAAAGGATTGATAGCCGCCTATAATGCCTTCGGTGAGGAACGGTTTTTGCAGGCCGCTCGCGAAAACCTCTCCCTGCTGATCGGCAAGGCGAGAACCCCCGACGGCGGTTTGTTTCACAATGGCAAGAACGGAAAGTTCAACATCAACGGGTATCTCGAAGATTACGCCTTCACCGTGGAAGCCCTGCTGGCCTTGTACCAGGCCACCTTTGAACCGGCCCATCTCGAAACCGCCCGGGAGCTTACCGAATACGCCCTGGAAAACTTTTCCGTTCCCGAATCCCCCCTGCTCTTTTTCACCTCCCGCCGCGACAAGGCGCTGGTGGCGCGAAAAAAGGAAATCACGGATAACGTCATTCCCGCTTCCAATTCCTCCATGGCCCGCAACCTTTTTCTGCTCTCCGAATTCTTCGGCGATTCGGGTTACCGTGATAGAGCCCGCGCGATGCTCGATCAGGTGCGCCGCGAAATGCGTTCTTACGGCGCGAGTTATTCCAATTGGGCGCTGCTCGCTATGGACTTCGCCTACCCGTTTCACGAAGCGGTATTGACAGGGCCCGATGAGCAGGACCGCCGCACGGAGTTGGCCCGGCGTTATCTGCCCCACGTACTGCTTGCGGGAGGGGAGGCTTCCGCCCATTTACCCTTGCTGGAAGGCCGGGCGGGCAAGGCCTCCGCACTTATTCACGTCTGTAGGCAAGGCGCCTGCAATCTTCCCGTCGCCACCGTTGGGGAAGCGCTGGAGCAATTGGCGGCTCTTCCCGGCGCCTGATACCCGTTCGGGAATGTGGTTGGAAGACCTCGGTTAACTCTTTTTATATCAATCGATTAATGGAGTTCCGGCATCGAACGCCGTCGCCCGCGACTCCGATTCACCGGAGCGCGTCCCCTGCTCTGGACCCCGTGGGCGTAGGGCTGGAGCCGATCACATAAAAAATATTCTCTTTGTTTTTTTCAAAATTCGTGTTATATAATGTGGCGAA
>CAYNXV010000087.1:0-1443 GCA_964401245.1 uncultured Bifidobacteriales bacterium
CCGTATCTCAGTCCCAATGTGGCCGGTCACCCTCTCAGGCCGGCTACCGATCGTCGCCTTGGTGGGCCGTTACCCCGCCAACAAGCTAATGGGACGCAAACTCATCCAAAAGCGGCCGAAGCCTTTCGATAAGGAACCATGCGGTCCCCGATCCCTATGCGGTATTAGCTATCCGTTAGGATAGTTATCCCCCACTTTTGGGCAGATTGTTTACGCGTTACTCACCCGTCCGCCGCTAGGTATTGCTACCCCGCTCGACTTGCATGTATGAGGCACGCCATCAGCGTTCGTTCTGAGCCAGGATCAAACTCTCCATAATTATGAAAATGTTTGAAGAACCTGACAATCCTCTCGGATCATTTAGTTACTTCGGATTCTTTACGGGGCACTCCAAAACTTCCGGTTTTATCCGGCTGTTCCGTGCCCGCTCTGCACGTCTAATTTGCTCCTGATTTCTCTCAAAGAACCCTTTGACTGCGGAGAGTCAAAGCACCCCCTTTTTTGGGGGCCGATTAATGTACACCGATTTCGATTCGGTGTCAAGGGTGTCGGAGTCTTTTATCTCTCCGCTTTCCTTCTTCCTTCCTTTCGGAAGGGGCCGTTAAGTTAATTCAAGATCTCGCTGTTTGCAAGGGGTGGGTCGTAAAGATTTCGACCCTTCTTGAATTAACCCCGGACTCGGTCGAACCTAGTAGCTTACCCAACTTTCTAAAAAAAGTCAAGCAAACCAATGAGCTTCAACCAACGGGGCATAATTTAGTTATCGATTCATTATTTCCAAGGGTGACGGTGCTTTTTTTTGGCTCTAACCCATTGTTTTTAATCAATTTAGCCTCATATGCTTTGCGAGGCCCTTTTGAATACTCGCAAACCAACGGTTCGCCCCTCAAACCAGGCTTCTTCTCAATAGAGATTCCACGGCATCCACCCATGATTGGGAGGCATTCAAGGAAGGGACCAATTCCAAGCGCTCTCCTCCCGATTCGATAAAACTTTCCTTTCCCCGCATGGCGATTTCTTCCAGCGTTTCCAGGCAGTCCGCCACAAAAGATGGTGAAAATACCAGGAGCTTCTTCACGCCCTTTTGCGGGAGCTGCCGGAACAATTCGTCCGTGAAGGGCCGAATCCATGGGGTGCGGCCGAGCCGGGATTGGAAAGAGGTCATGCATTTCTCCATGGGCAACCCCAGACGAGCTGCAGCCTGCCGGGTGGTCTCGAAGCATTGGGCGCGATAGCAGAACCGATTGGCCGCTCCAAGCGACCCGCAACATGCATCGTTTTGCGCCAGACAGAACCCCGTCTCGCATTCGCTCTTGAGTATTTGCCGCTCCGGAAGTCCGTGATAACTGAAAAGAAATCCGTCCCAATTTTCGTCGGCAATGAGGGCGCGCGCCGATTCGGAAACGGCGTTGATGTAACCCGGATCACTGTAGAAGGGGGGCA
>CAYNXV010000087.1:1543-14417 GCA_964401245.1 uncultured Bifidobacteriales bacterium
CTCAGGAATTGCCGCAAATAGGCCCGCACATCGCGCGGGTCAGGACTGTCGGGCGTGCCCAGATTGATGAGCAACACGGTTTTTGCCACGGGACCTACTCCTTTTTCCTGAATACCAGAAAGCGTTCCACTTCCTGGTAATCCTTTACGGTTTCCATCGACGCCCAATCCATGCCTGCGGCTTGCGCCAGCAACCGTTCGGCCTGACCCTGACCGATTTCCATGACCAGATATCCACCCGCTCCCAGAAAGGCGTGGGCTTCGGTTATCAATCGCAAGGGAAATTCCCATCCCTCGGGCCCTCCCACCAAAGCGAGCTCGGGATCGAAAAGCCTGACTTCCTCGGCCAGGCCGGCGAACTCTCCCTGCCCCACATAGGGCGGGTTGGATACCACCATGTCGATGGGCGTTTGTCTCCGCATGGCCGACAGGGAGTCCCCTCTTATTATTTTGCCTGCCAGCGAAAGGTCGTTCTTGGCGGCGTTTTCCATAGCGAGGGAAATACTTTCCCGGGAAAGTTCCACTCCGAAAATCCGGGCGGCGGGAATTTCGCGCATCAGCGAGAGGCAGATGGCTCCGGTTCCGATGCCCACCTCCACCACCGCGGGATGTTCACGCCCCTCCAGCAGCCTGCGCACCGTATCCACAATCAATTCGGTTTCGGGTCGGGGAATTAGGGCGCGCCTATCCACCCGTAAATTCAATTCGCGGAAGGGCGTCTCTCCGAGTATATGTTGCAGCGGCTCTCGCTTCGATCTTCGCAGGACCAATCGGCGGCATTCCGTCAGCTCCGGCTCCGTAAGCGGACGTTCGAAGTTCAGGTAAAGCGCCAGACGCTTGAGGCCCAGTGCATGCCCCAGCAGCCATTGGGAATCGGCGCGGGCATTCTCAACGCCTTTTTCCTGCAGGAACGACGTGGTTTTGTTGAGGATTTCCAGTACGGTGGGCTGGGTCATGGCGGGATTCAGGAGTTTTTCTCCATGTCACGCAGTTTCTCCGCGTTGGTTTCCATTTCCAGGGCGTCGATGAGTTCCTGGATATCGCCATGCATGACGGAGTCGAGCCGATACAAGGTCAGGTTGACCCGGTGATCGGTGACACGGCCCTGGGGAAAATTATAGGTCCGGATTTTGGCGGAGCGGTCGCCGGTTCCCACCAATGATTTCCGCTCCGCGGCTTCCTTGGCGTTCACATCGGCCAGTCGCTTGTCGAGCAATCGGGTTTTCAAAAGGGCCATGGCTTTAGCCCGGTTTTTATGTTGGGAACGCTCATCCTGGCAGGCAACCACCAGCCCGGAAGGCAAATGCGTCAGGCGGACGGCGGAATCGGTTTTGTTGATATGCTGCCCACCGGCTCCACCGGCGCGATAAGTGTCCACCCGCAAATCCTCGTCCCGGATGTCGATATCGTCCATTTCGTCGGCCATGGGCATGACCACCACAGTGGCCGCGGAAGTATGCACCCTGCCCTGGGTTTCGGTAGCGGGGACGCGCTGCACCCGGTGCACGCCGCTTTCGTATTTGAGAATGCCGTAGACGCCATCGCCTTCGACTTCGCAGATTACTTCCTTGAAGCCGCCGGCCGTTCCCTCGTTCGCATCCACTTCCGTAAGGCGCCAACCCTTTGACTCGATATAGTACTTGTACATGCGGTACAGGTCGCCCGCGAAAATGGACGCCTCGTCTCCGCCGGTTCCAGCCCGGATTTCCAACACCGCGTTCCGCGAATCGTTGGGATCCTTGGGTATGAACAGGATGCGGAGTTCCTCTTCGAAGGTTTCCAGCCTTGCGCGCAATCCTTCCAATTCGTCCTGCGCCAAGGCCTGCAACTCCTTGTCGGAGGCGTCGGCAGCCGCGCCTTCCCAATCTTTCAGCTCCGCGACCACACGCAGGTATTCACGCGCTTTTTCGACCACCTCACCCAATCCTTTATGGACGCGGTTCAATTCGGTCATGCGAGCGCGATCGCCCAGAACTTCGGGATTACCGAGGAGGCTTTCGATTTCTTCGCTGCGTTCTATAGCCTTGCGGGCCTGTTCCTGCATGTTCATGGGCACATATAGTAGAAAAGGGTGGAAAGAAAAAAACGTCCGCGGGTAGCCCCGGGTCGAAGTTCTAATCGAGGCGATTAAGGGCGGAGCGCGCCGTGGATGGAAGCGATGGCCACTTCCAATTGGCTGTCGTCCGGTTCCTGAGTGGTGATTTTCTGCAGCCACAAACCCGGGAGAATCAAGGGACGGACAAAGACCGACTCCTGGTGACGGGCCGTCCACTTCAGAACCTCGAAAGAAAGTCCGGCCACGACGGGTACGAAAGGAAGATGGGCCAGAAACCGGTGGAAAAAGGTGGGAAAGGCTCCCGGAAAGAAATACAGGATAATCGCGTCCAGGCAGGAGAAAAACAGGATGCACACCAAGGCGACGATTAGCAGGAACGACGTTCCGCAACGGGGATGGAAGCGGGTTTGCGCTCCGGCGGATTCCACCGTCAGGTCCTTGTCGGCCTCATGGGCGAAAATGGATTTATGCTCGGCGCCGTGATATTGGAACACCCGGTGGATATCGCGCAGGTGCGAAATGCTCCACATATAAAGGAGCAGGAGGCTGATGCGCACGCATCCCGCCGTAAAGTTGAACAGGAAGGGATTGGGAGTGGTTTCCCGGGTGCCGCCGACCACGGTTCCCGCCACGAAATAGGGAAGCAATTGGAACAGGGCCATGGCCGCCAAAAACGACAGCACCATGCTGAGGCCCATCAATATTTTTTCGCGCGGGGTGGACTTGCGGCTGAAGGAGGTTTCCTCCGATTTGGAACTATCGGAATCGCCTTGAGCTGCGGCGCCTCTTTTGCCTTCGAGAACCTCTATGGAAAAGTTCAAGGCTCTCACGCCAATAGTCAGCGCTTCGATGAGGGAGGCCGCACCACGTAAAACGGGAACGCCCCATACGCGCCTGCGCTTGGAATAGGGTACGAACTCCCGGTTGTCCAGCACGATGGCGCCTTGCGGATCCCGAACCGCTACGGCCAGACGCCGAGGGCTGCGCATCATCACGCCTTCCATTACCGCTTGGCCCCCGATGGTTTCGGGCGCATGGTTGTTGACCAGGCAAAGCCAATGATTGAAGCGGAAAAGAAGGCGGTAAAGCGCCTGCACCATCAGGTTCAGCCTTTTTTGCCGGTTTTCGGAGCGGCGGCGCGGGTTTTGCGCTTGCCGCCCACAATAGTCGAATACCGATTGGTGAATTTCTCGATTCGACCGGCGGAATCGAGCAGCTTTTGTTTGCCTGTATAATAGGGGTGGCAATTCGAACAGATTTCGATGCCCTGGCCTTCTACGGTCGAAGGAAGCTCAATGACGTTTCCGCATGAGCAGGTAAACGCCTTGGTGGTATAGGTGGGGTGCAATCCCGATCGCATAGGTATCTCCAGTTACAATAACAATTTACATGATGGGAGCGGAAAAATAGGTTGGTTTATCGGTTTGATCAATAAATCCGCCGCGCTTCCCAAAAAACTCCAGAATTCCTGCTAAAATACTAAAACAGCGAATCAATCCCCGCGTTTTGGACCCAATCGGAAAAATTTTACTTTGGGACCGCTAACCCAATAGTCTCCCGGTAGGAACTCCAAAGGAAAACCATGTCAGTAAACAAGGATAAACCGCTCGTGATCGGAGGGAAGACTTTCTCCTCCAGGCTCATAGTGGGAACCGGAAAATACCCGGATTTCGAGGTGATGCGCGACTGCCATGCCTTGTCCGGAACGGAAATGGTAACCGTGGCTTTGGGACGGGTGGACCTCCAGGCCCCGAAGGGGGAGAATATTTTCGATTTCATCGATACGGCCAAATACACGATTCTTCCCAATACCGCCGGGGCCTACAATGTGGAGGATGCCCTGCGCATTTCCCGCCTTTCTCGCGCCCAAGGCTTCGAGTTTCTGAAACTGGAGGTCTTATTCGACGCGAAAACCCTGCTTCCCGATCCGCTGGCCACCTATGAAGCCAGCAAGATCCTGGTGCAAGAGGGTTTCAAGGTTCTGGTCTATACTTCGGATGATCCCGTAATGGCGAAAAAGTTGGAGGATTTGGGCGTTGCGGCGGTAATGCCCGCCGGGTCTCCCATCGGCAGCGGGCAAGGCGTTCTGAACGGCAACAACATTCGCATCATCATGGAATCGCTTTCCTGTCCGGTGATTGTCGATGCCGGCATGGGCACGGCATCCGATTTGGCGCTGGCCATGGAGCTCGGCGTGGACGGGCTGCTATGCAATACAGGAATCGCCCAGGCGGGAGACCCCCGTAAAATGGCGCAGGCGTTCAAGCTGGCCTGCCAGGCGGGAAGAGAGTCTTTTCTGGCGGGGCGCATTCCGCGCAAGCTTTACGGTTCGGCCTCCAGCCCGCAGGAAGGTTTGCGCTGACAGGGGTCATTGCCGCCCTGGGAGCCTTTCTGCTCTGGGGAGCTCTTCCCCTCTACTGGAAGCTTCTCGATTCCGTTCCCCTTTCCACCATACTCAGCCACCGGATTTTCTGGTCCATGATCACCGTCGCCCTGCTTCTCCTGTTTCGGGAGGGCTGGGGCTTCGCGCGTCGCATCCTGTCGCTGGGAAAGTCGCTCCGGCCGCTATTCGCCTCAGCCTTTCTCATCGGCTTGAATTGGAGCATCTACATCTACGCGGTGAACAACGATCAAATCGTGGAAGCCAGCCTGGGTTATTACCTGACTCCGTTGGTAAGCATGATGCTCGGCGTGACTTTTTTACGGGAACGGTTACTCCGCCTGCAATGGGTGGCCGTGGGAATGGCCGGGGCGGGAAGTCTTTTCCTGGCTTTTCAATTCGGTCATATCCCCTGGATAGCCCTGTCGTTGGCGTTCACCTTCGGACTTTACGGACTCATCAAGAAAAGCGTGTCCATGGATACATTGAACGGGTTGTTCGTGGAAACGCTGGCCTGGACGCCCGTGGCCTTGATCTTCCAGGTTTGGCTGCGATGGGGCGAACCGGCGACGGCACTCCCTTCTCCCACGGCGATCGCCCTGCTTATAGGTAGCGGGGCCGTAACCGTAGCGCCTTTGTATCTCTTTGCGGTGGGGGCGCGCCATCTTCGGCTTACCACGCTGGGATTTCTGCAATACGTCGGGCCCACTTGCCAATTAATGCTGGCGGTGCTGCTTTTCGGTGAACCCTTTTCGGGCCTTCATCTCGGGGCCTTTGCGGTCATCTGGGCGGGATTGGCGCTATACTCCGGAACCTTGGGACGCGGAGGGGCGGTAGGCACCGAAGATGAACCGAAACCCGTCTAAACCGATTGGATGCCGATGCTTTTAATCACTCCCAACCGATGCCTGGTTTCCAACTTCATGGAACTCGTCCGTGCCTGCCTGATGGCGCTTGGTATTTTAATGTTTATGGGGGCTTGCAGTAATTCCACGAAAAAGGCGCCTCATTCGGACCACTTCGACGGCGAGCGCTTTCACAATGTGGAGCGGGTGGATCACGGGCTGGGAAGCGTGTTGAAGTGGCTGACCACTCGCGATGGTGAAAAATGGCCGGAGTGGGTGGAATCCACTCCGGGAGAAACGCCGAAACTACGCGTCGGCGGAGGCGAGGCGGTCGTCACCCTCATCAATCATGCCACCTTTTTGATTCAAACCGACAGTCTCAATATCTTGACGGACCCCGTGTGGTCCCGACGCGTCAGTCCCGTCAGTTTTGCCGGCCCCAAACGCGTAAGAGCTCCCGGCTTGCGTTTGGATCAGCTTCCGCCCATCGATGCGGTGCTTATCAGTCATAATCATTACGATCATGTGGATTTGCCGACCCTGCGGAAACTGGCGAAAAGGAATGATCCCAAGGTGTTCTGCCCGTTGGGAGTCGAAAGCATGCTCAGCAAGGCCGGCTTCTCCGAAGTAATAGCCATGGATTGGTGGCAATCAGCCGCATTGACGCCCCAAGGCATCGATGTGACTTTCGTTCCGGCGCGCCATTTCTCCGGCCGCGGACTTTTTGATCGGAATAAATCCCTATGGGGCGGCTTCGTCCTGCAAAGCTCCCTCGGTCCCATTTATTTCGGAGGCGATACCGGCTATTCGGAACACTTTCGGCAAATACGCGAGAAATTCGGGCCGATGCGGCTTTCCCTTTTACCCATAGGTGCATATGAACCGCGTTGGTTCATGAGCCCCGTGCATATCAATCCCGCCGAAGCGGTGACCGCTCATATCGATTTGCAGAGTGGCCTTAGCCTGGGAATGCATTTCGGCACCTTTCCCCTGGCCGATGAAGGATTCGACCAACCCCTGCGGGATTTGGAGACGGCTTTGGATTCGCTGGGGGTGGATAAGGAAATCTTTTTCGCCCCGGATTTCGGAAAACCCGTTTTTCTAGAAGGCGCCGAGGGGATCCGCCCCTATGGTTCCTTTGAGCGACCGCCAGTAATCCGGAGATTCGACTTCCCTTAGTCTGGCCTCGGCTTTTTCCAGCCGCTGCGGAATCTGCAACCTCTCGCAGGCCGCCCGGTTCCATTCCTTCGCGTGAAACTTGCGCAGGTTTTCGCAATGGCGTCTCCACAGCGCCACATCCCGATTCTGCTTGGCTTTCAAGCGCCCTTCGTACCAATCCGACTCCAGCAGGTATTCCAAGGTGAACATGCGCCTGAATTCAGGTGAATCCTGTTTGAGGCCTTTCCATTCGCCCTCGGTCAGAATATGCAATAGGGCTTTGAGCGGCGGGCAAACCTCCTCGACGGTGCCGTCTTCGAAATATTTCCGCGCCGCCTCACGCTGAGCCGCGACGATATTTTCCACGCCTTCCACATATTCGTCCATATCCTGTTTTTCGGGCTCCAACATATCCGCGGGAAATACCGATAAGGGACTGGAGAAAATCCTTCCGAAGAAGAGATGCAAAAACCGCTCGCTGATACGATAGCCCAGCCTTCCCGCCTCAACCTTCCGGCCTTGGTATTCGAAGTCCTCCACTTTTTTCAAATAGCCGCCGTCAATCAAAAAGCCGGCGTCCCTTTCGTCGGCGCTCATTCGCGCCCAGACTTCAGGGATGAGCATGCTCAGATCGTGCTCTATCCGGTACTGGCTGCCGATATGGCCCGCAGGGATGCTGAAAACCTGGTATCCGGTAAGGATGTACGAAACCAGGGCATTGTTGAGATCCGCCGCGAACCGCAGCGCATTGAACGGCCCTTTGGTCAAAGCGGCTTCGGAGCCCGCGCCGGTAGTGGAGGGCGATTTGCCCGTGAGGCTGGCGATAAGCTCCATGAAAAGTTCCGGCAACTCCTGGTAATGCAGGGGATTGTAAACGGCCAGGGGCTTGATTCCTAAATGGCGATCGATGGGGTTGTTGCGGCGCCCGATGATGACGCTGTTTACCGGAGTCGGCACATGTGCGTCGGCCGGAACCTTGCGACGCAAGCGCATTCCCATTTCGGCCACATGGAACGAACGGGAATCGGCCAAGTCCTGCCGGTTCTGCAAATAACGGATGTTGGGGCTGGGTTTGCCGTTCACCAGGCGCGGATTGGCCGAGCAGACGAAGTAACGCCCTTCCGGCATGTCCACGGCTTCGCGAATCAGGTTTTTCATCGGTTCGGTGAATTTGTCGAACTCGATGGCGTCCTGGTAAATGGCCGAAGCGTCCGCGGCGGTCAAAGGTTCGAAGTTCGAAATGAAGACGTTCGGATCGCTGAGTTCACGCTCCGATTGCCCGTCATACCCCTTATGCACCACGTCATCCGGCCTTTGGAACAAACGGTATTCGCAGTTCTGCACGAACTTGGCGCCGGGATTTCTAAAGTGGGGGTTGAGGTGCGGGACGTTAGAGGCGGGCACGGTGATGGAAACCGAAATATCGTCCTCGAATTGCAATTTGTCGGAAGGCACGTAGTCGACGCGCAGGCGGAATACCTGCCACAGATTGGCCGGATCCGTTCCCACCCGAAGATAACCGGATACCAGCTTACGGTGCCGGTAATGAAGTTCGTTGCCCAACCGGCCGTCCATGATGTCCACGGAAAAGTGGCTGCGGATATCGTCGCCCCATTCGGGCTTGTAAAACCGCTTGATGATGAAGACCAGAAAACGGACTGTATTGGGAAGGTCCGCCAACCATTTGTTGTAGTGGTCCGAATATTCGGGTCCCGGAGTGAGCAGCTTGACCACCGATCCCAGGGAACGCTCGGGGCTGAGCAGGGGACGGGAATCGCCTTCCGCCTTGACGTCGCTGAAGCGGTGGGTGAAGTCCATGCGGACGATTTTTTCCGCTTCTTCGAAATCCTTTTCGAAATCGCGTATGTAGAAACTCTTGTAAAGTATGCTGTCGGCGATGGATTTCGATATTTCGCTTTTGCCGCCGCCGGAAACGGTGGCCGGCTTATGAAACAGGGTTCCCTCGGGTATGGTGCCTATAAGCCTCCAGGACGGGGCGCCGGGATGCTTTTCCATGCGCACCTTGTATCCCGTGGGATACATATAGGTATGCTCGGGAAGCAGCCGCAAAGTCTGCTCCTGACCGCCCTTGGTCCAGGAAATCCTCTGGTCGAGCAATTGGATTTCGGCGTCTTCGGGCAAATAGACCACCGACTTGTACTTGCGGTCGATTCCGTAACCCTCGGGTTTGAAGTCGATGGCATCGCCGTACAGTCTCTGCATATCCGCCAGGTTATGGCCTTCGCGCGAGATATAGGCGTTTTTGGTGAAGGTGTCGCCCAGACTGTAACTGGGGAATACCAAAGCGCCTCCGGCATGCTCCTCTTCGCTCAGGCCCAACAGGTTGGAGGCGAAACTTATCTGCGTCTTCACCTCTTTTTTGCAATACCCGAAGTAATTGTCGGCGATGAGCGTAAGCATCACGCCTTCGACGGTGCGGAAGGTCGCCTTGAAGGCCTGTCCGTTATTGTAAAGTTCGTCTTCTTTTTCCCAACACATGCCATCGACCTTCTGCTTGGCCGTAGCGTCCTTGGCATGGGGAAGCCCCAAATCCTTTTTCCTGAGTTTGGTGAGATGCGGGGCCAAAATGACGCAGCCGGTGACGCCGGAAAAATGCTCGATATCGAGCGCGGCGTCGTTTTCGGGCAGGTAGGCGTCGCCCGCGTTGCCGAAAATGGATTCCACGAAATCCAGGTTGCTTACGAGCGACCCCGGCGCCAAAAAACGGATTTCCATGTTCTTGGCGGGGTAAAGGCCCGGCACCTCGGGGCTGACCAGGGGGCGCAAATACAAGGACGTGAAAATGGCCCCCTTTTGCGTTTGCGTCGAGGTATAGGGAAGTTCCATCAGCGAAGCCGGCGGATGCAGGGCCTCCCAGAGAAGATTGGCGAAGGCGGTCTTGGGCACGGTCAGCTTGTCGCCCGCTATGGGAAGGCCTCCTTCGGAGACGTGGAAGGTGCCCTTGGTGGTGCGCCTATCGCTGGCGGGGTTATGCAACACCCCCTGCTTTAGCCGGTAGGAACGCACGTATTCGCCGATGTATTCGTCCTTGTCCCGGGGCAGCGAAAGCTCCCTGGCCAAGCCGTGGAAATCGAGATGAAAGGTTTTGAGGGGAATTCTCAACCTATCGGCCATGTGGGTATCGGCAAAGTTACGGTCGATGAAGGACTGGATGCGCGCGTCCAGCGAACAATGGTTTTCCGCGTGCTCCCGGAACTGCTCCTGCAATTTGCGGATGAGGTCGCCGACATGGTCGAGCAATTGGGGCTGGTAGGCCGAGCCGGACATGGGCAATCCATTGGCCAACAGCTTGAGGTTGATGACGAGACTCAACTCTTCGCGGGAAGGCGACACGCTCCTTCCCTGTTCGAGTCCGAGCATTTGTTTCAAATCAATCATCGATTTCCCCTGTGTGCCATGGAAACCGCAACATCCAGGTTCCACGGGCTCAAAAATATTATCCAAGGGGATGTTTGTAAAAAAAGCCTTCCAACGATGTTTCCTGCAACGCCCTTCAGGTGCGCGAAAACCATGACTTTATTTTGTGGGTCGCCATCGCCCCTGCCACCAGCATGATTACGAAAAGCGCCAAAAATATGAAAAACAGGATCTGGGCGATGGTGGCCGCCGCGCCCGCTATTCCGGTGAATCCCAGCGCCCCGGCGATGACGGCGATTACGAGAAAAATCAATGCCCAAAACAGCATAGGAACCTCCCTTTCCTCCGAAGTAAGTTTTTTTGCCCTCTCACAGCAACAAACTTTCTTTCCTCGGACTCCGGGAATGTTTCAATGGAATTTTGTCTGCAAATCCTTGAAAGTGGTGCGTATATCCTCAAAGGACTTTTCCACGATGCGCCGGAATCGAGGCCACCCCGTTTCGGAGGTATGTCGTAATTCCCGGAGCAGACTCTCGAGCTGGTTGAGTTTGCCTTCCAAAAGCTCGATTTGCCGATAGAGTTGGGTACGGGCCGACAAAGTGGCGCCCGCGGCCCGTTGGCGAAGGTTATGCAACTCCCGATGCCATTCCTCCAACCGGCTTTTCATCCGGGTCTCATACCATCCCTGCATTTCCGGAAACAGAAGTCGCCCCTTTTTGGCGCGGCCGGTCCAGAATACCGCTGCGGCTCCGGCAACGGCCAACAATCCCCCACCTACGAGAACGGCGCTCCACACCTGTCCGCATCCCCTGATTTTCTGCATTCCGCATTCGGCCATTTTCTACTCCCATCCGGGAACATTCCCAAATTTGAAAAAACTAATCGGTGGAGGGTTTGGGGCGAAATTGCAAAATTTTTCCGGAAGAGGGATCCGATTCCATCAGCGCGTGTTCAGGCGCCTTTTTGGATTTTTTTCCTTGCGTCATTCCGTCCGGATTGCGAGTCACCGGAAGCACGCGCATATCGTGCGTCCCGCCTTCCAAGGTGAAAAGGCCCAATACCACATGCGGCGGCTGCAGTTTGAAAGTGATCTCCTTGGGCGGAAAATCCGACAAGTCGATGAAGCGCCACCACAGGCTTTTGCCGAGAGGCTTGGCCTCTTCGTTCAGCTGATAACCCAGACAAAGTCCATATCCGGCGAAAGCCCAGTTTTCTTCTTCCTTCAAAACCTTGTTCGGCACCTTTTCGCGAATCAACCGGGCGAATACCTCACCCTGCAGGGGAAATTGCCTTTCCTTGGGTATATCCACGTAGCGCCGGGCATAATCTTCTATTTCAGTGGGAGTCAACACATCCATCCTACTTTCCCTGCGCCTTTTCCCGACTCGGCTGAACGCTTTTCATCGGTAAATAACTTATGTCCCTTTGGCCATAAGGTACGAAATCCCTTTCCAACCCGTCCAAATATCCGGCTTTACCCGGGCAACACGCACCTCGAATGCTACTTTTGCTCACGTAACCCTCTACCGGCAGGCCCCATGACCCGCGAAGAGAAAAGCTGGATCCTCAACGATTGGGCTAATTCGGCCTATTCCGTGGCCATCACCACCGCAATCCTGCCGGTTTACTTCAAAAAAGTCGCCTCCCAAGGATTGAATGACTCGTTGTCTACGGCCCTATGGGCTTATGCCAATACTTTCGCCACCCTGGTAATCGCCCTTAGCGCACCCCTGCTGGGTACCCTGGCCGACTATCGGGGACGTAAAATGCCCCTGTTCACGGCATTCACCCTGCTCGGAGTATCGACCACCGCTTTGCTTGCCTTGGCAGGCCCCGGCGCCTGGAAGGTTTGCCTGGTTTTTTACGTGTTATCGGCCATCGGATATGCCGGTTCCGGTATTTTTTACGACGCCTTTCTTCCCGATATCACCTCCAAAAAGAAAATGGATTGGGTTTCTTCCTTGGGTTTCGGATGGGGATATTTCGGAAGCACCCTTCCCTTCATTGCCTCCCTGATTCTTATTTCGAAGCCTTCGTTGATAGGCTTGGACGGAGCGGGCGCCACCCGCGTTTCCTTCATATTGGTTGCGCTTTGGTGGCTGGTCTTTTCGCTGCCCATGATACTGCGGGTGAAGCAACGGCATGGACTCGCTCCCGAGCCCCGAGCGTGGCGCGCGTCCTTTGCGCGCCTTTCCTCCACTCTGAGAAACATCCGCAGCCATCGTTCCGCCTTTCTTTTTCTGCTTGCCTATTTCTTCTATATCGACGGCGTTTCCACCATCATCAAAATGGCGGGCGTATTCGGGTCCGATGTGGGCATCGACACCGATAGGCTGCTGGTAATCTTCCTGGTGATTCAATTGGTGGCCTTTCCCTTCGCGCTGCTTTTCGGACGCCTGGCCCGCACTTTCGGGACCCGGAATTTATTGCTGGCGGGTATTGCCGTTTATACGGGGGTTTGCGCCTTCGCACCCTTCATCCGCGACGAAGGCGGCTTTTGGGTATTGGCCATGCTGGTGGCCTCGGCCCAGGGAGGCATACAAGCCCTCTCGCGCTCCGCTTTCGGAGTGCTCATTCCCGAAAACCGGGCGGCCGAATTCTTCGGTTTTTACAACATATCCGGTCGCTTCGCCGCCATCCTCGGCCCCCTGATTTACGGAATTCTCGTCCAAAGCACCGGTTCTTCGAGGTATGCGGCGTTGGGGCTTATTCCCCTGTTTGCGATAGGAGCGTTTTTGCTGATTCTTGTGCCCTTGCCGAAGCCGGAAAGGAAGGAGAAGATGAGCCGGGCAGCGGGATGATTTTGCCTCGATTGGCGCCCGAAACGGACATTTTTCTTTAACGATACTTTTATATAGCTCCGACAGCTGTTTTGCCAAAAACACGTGAGAATCGTCCGATTTCGGCATTTTTCTACTGCGGCTGCAAAGAGAGTAGATTAAGTTATTGTTTTCGAATTTATCACTACACCCGCCATATTCCAGTCAAGGTAGGCCGTCATGCACAATACCCGTTTAATTGCCGCTTCGGCGCTGATAGCAACCTGTTTCGGGTTTTC